>CABYCL010000006.1 GCA_902517505.1 uncultured SAR86 cluster bacterium
TTATTAATTCCTCGCAGAATCTTCTAGATCCAACCCCTGCTTTAGCAAGAAATTTTTGCAGTCTCTCTGACATGATTTAAACTGCTTGTGTTAATAAATTTTTTTCTCCAACTTCCTCTGTTTCAGGCAACTCTGGCAGGTCAGAAATATTTTTTAAATTTAAATCATTGAGAAAATCTTTTGTTGTTACATATAATGCTGGTCTGCCAGGAACATCCTTGTGACCGGAAACTTTAACCCAATTTCTTTCCAACAATGATCTGATAATTCTGGTACTAACAGTTATGCCTCTTATGTCTTCAATGTCACCCCTAGTTACTGGTTGCTTATATGCAATTATTGAAATTGTTTCCATCAAAGCTTTTGAAACTCTTGGACTCTTTTCATTCCACAAAATACTAAGGCTTGAACTATGTTTTTGTTTTATTTGTAGCCTAAATCCAGATGCAACCTCTTGGACTTCAAGAGATGTATTTAAATAACGCTCTTCAAGATTGTTAATTGCTTGTTTGATATCACTTAATTCAGTTACTAATCCAGTATTCTCAAGAGTATTTTTAATTTCTGAGAGTCTCATAGGTCTTCCTGATCCAAAAAGCAGGGCCTCAACAGAATTTAAGATTTCTGTGTGCAATTTAGATACTCCTTATAGATTTTATGAATAATTCTTCGCTTTTATTTTGAATAAGTTCAATATAGCCATCTTTTGCTAATTCCAATGATGCTAAAAGAGTTACAACAACTCCTTTTTTTCCCTCAGGTTGTTTTAAAGTTTTTGAAAAACTTATAATGTTAGTTCTCTTAAGTAAATCTAATAATATCTGAATACGTTCTTTTGTTGATAATTCTTCAAAATCAATTAAATGGCTTGATTTATAGTTTGGTCTATTAATAACTTCGCTAATAACAGAAAATAATTCTTCTTTTGATATTATGACTTCGGAGCTATCTGGTTCTTCAAATTTTGGAGCTTTTGCAGAAGCAATAAAAAAATCTCTATCCACTCTTGGTAAAATAGCTATTTTTTCAGAAATTGTTTTAAATCTCTTATATTCTTGAAGTCTTTTTATTAGCGATGCTCTTGGATCTTCTTCTTCATCATCAAAAGATTCTTTAGGAAGCATCAGCCTTGATTTAATTTCAGCAAGTGTTGCAGCCATCACTAAATAATCAGCTGCCAATTCAAACTTTAATGAGTCCATTAATTCAATGTATTCTAAGTATTGGTCTGTAATGTTTGAGACATCTAGTTCAAGAATGTCAATGTTCTCTTTTCTGATTAGGTATAACAGCAGATCAAGAGGTCCAGAAAAAGATTCCAAACATATTTCGAGCGCATTAGGCGGTATAAAAAGATCATCAGGCAATTCCTTGAATTGTTCACCCATAACAGTGGGTAATTCAAGTTGTGCAAGATTATAATTTTGCATAATTAGACACTATATAGTGTTAGTTTTATCTATTTTAATACAATATGTAGTGTATTTCCTTAAAAATTCGATTTTTATCAAGAATAATTCATCATACTAATTTTATCTAAGTGGTTTCTATTATTTGTTATTCATTTGATAATATCCCTCCATTTTTTTAATAAGGCATATAAAATATACATTAATGAACTATTCAACTGACAACACTAGAATTATAGATAGAAGAAAGGTTCCAGCTCCATATGAGCTTGTGAACAAGTACCCTATTAATGATCAAATTTCTAAACTTGTTTATGGAACAAGAAATGAAATAAGCCAAATTCTTCATAATAAAGATGACCGAATTTTTGTTGTAGTCGGTCCATGTTCAATACATGATCCTAACAGTGCTATTGAGTATGCAAAAAAACTTTCAGATGAAACCAAAAATTTTAGTGAGAATTTATTGGTCATTATGAGAGTATATTTTGAGAAGCCAAGAACAACAGTTGGCTGGAAAGGCTTAATAAATGATCCAGATATTAATGAGACTTTTAATATTGCTAAAGGAATTGAAATTGCAAGAAAATTATTAATTCAAATAGCTGAGCTAGGTCTTCCGGCTGGTACAGAATTCTTAGATCCTATATCACCTCAATACGTTACAGATATAATTTCTTGGGGTGCAATCGGTGCAAGAACAGCTGAGAGTCAAATTCACAGAGAACTTGCCTCAGGTCTTTCATGTCCAATTGGAATAAAAAATGGAACTGACGGAGGCTTGAAGGCTGCAATAGATGGGATTCAAGCAGCAAATCATTCGCATGTTTTTCTTGGTGCAACAAAAGAAGCAGATATAGCAATGCTTAAAACTAGTGGAAATAATGATGCGCATATTATTCTAAGAGGCGGTAAAGTTCCAAATTATGATCAAGAATCAGTTGAAAATACTTTGACTGCTCTTAAAGAAGCAGAAGTCAATGAATCAATAATGATTGATGCAAGTCATGGGAATAGTCAAAAGAAATTTAAGCAACAGATACCAGTTATAGAGTCAATTTGTAGCCAAATAGCTGAAGGTAATAACAATGTGAAGGGAGTTATGATTGAGAGCCATTTAAATGAAGGAAATCAAAAAATTAGTGAAAATTTAAAATATGGCCAAAGCATCACTGACGCATGTATGGGTTGGGAAGATACTATTTCTTGTCTTCAAAAATTGAATGATGCAATAAGTGTTAAAAGAGGTAAATAACTGAATTGAAAAGTAAAAATGATTTATCTTTCTCAGCTGAAGTGGCAGAAACACTCGGCTTGGAATGTGCAATCATATTAAGTCTATATAACAAAAATGAATTAGAAGATATCTCAACATACGATAATCTAGTCAATTCTCTAAAAAAAAGTCTTCGATTTATTGATGTTGAAATAATTAAAGATTCAATAAATACATTATTAAAGTTTGAACTAATAGATATAAAAAAAATTAATTACAAAAACGACTACAAAGTAAAATCTCCGAACAAAAATTCATCATCATTTTCGCTTACTAATGAATGGCAGCCTTCAGCAGAGGCTAATGAAATATTAGATATGACTGACATTACAAAGGATTTTTACAAAACAAAATTAAAAGAATTTAAAATTTACTGGTATGAAAGAGGTCAAAAAAAGAATAATTGGAATTCAACATTTATTGACTTTATGAGACGAGAATGGACAAAAGAAATAAATTCAGAAAAAGTATTGCCACATATTATTGATGAAAACTGGTATCCTGATAATGATGTATTTGATATTCTAAATCTTTCAGAAATAACAAAAGATTCTGCTTTAAAATACTTAAAAGAGTTTATCCTTTATTGGAAAGATAAAGGCACAGCTTTTACAACATGGAATTCTAAATTCATTGATCATGTAAAAAGACGTCATATGATGAATGATAATATGGGGAGCAATGAAGAAAATAAAAAATATTCTGAACCAGGGAAATATAAACAAGACTTCAAAACAAGAAAAAATGACAATACTTGGGCAAAAGAGATCAATCTCGAATAAAGAAGATTTTATTAAATCAATTGATGCTCTTTTTCTAAAACTAGAGCTTGCGTATCATTATCAATTTTATAAAGTTTTCGGTACTGATGAGAAATTGAAAGAAGGTAAAAAACTTTGGGCTTTAAGCTTAAAGGATCAATCTCCTGAAGTGATTCTTCAAGCAGTAGAGAAAGTAATATCCACTCAGTCATTTCTTCCCACACTAACAGATCTTGTGAAATCATGCGGCGAAATAAATAAAATAGATGGTTTTCCATCAGTTGAAGAAGCTTACATTGAGGCAAGAAAATCATATCAACCAAGAAAAGAATTTAATTGGTCAAATCCAATTGTATATTTTGCTGGTAAAAAAATTGGTTGGAATGCATTGAATGAAAAAGATTCTAAAGAAAACTTCAGTACATTTAAAAAAATCTTTAATTCTTTAAAAATTGAGGCAATAGGTGGTAAAAAGTTTGAAATAAAAGATAATACTGATTCAAAAAATCGAAAACCACTAAATAAAGATTTATTTGAAGAATTAAGAAAAAAACATAAAGTTTAAATCTATTGGCATAATTTATGTCAATAATAAAAGTCTTAAAAGATGAAGTTAAATAAAAATATAAGAATATCGATATATATACTAGTACCAATTATCCTTTGGATGATATCGGGACTTTTTAAGAATGATAATATTGAAATTATAAATCAAGATAATGACCTATTTAGTGTACAAACTTTACTAAGTTCAGCTTTAGAGTATCAACCTCTTATCAAACTTAAAGCAACTACAAAGTCAGAAGCAAGAATATATGTAAAAGCCAAAACTTCAGGGGAAGTAGTAAGAATTGGAGCGCTTCAAGGTGCATTCGTAGAAAAGGACACAATATTATGTAGTCTGGGTGTTGTTGAATTAAATAGAACTGAGGTCAAGGCACCATTTTCTGGCTATATAGAACAAATAGTGAAACCAGGAAATTTTCTAGAGAGAGGACAAATATGTGCAACTATTATTCAATTAAGTCCAATATCATTTGTTGCAGGTGTTCCTGAATATGACATAAATAAGGTTCGTATAAATCAAAACGTTAATGTTGAGTTAGTTACTGGGCAAAAGATTACAGGCAAACTTACTTTTGTTTCAAAAAGTGCATCGCCAGATACTAGAACATTTAGCGTAGAATCTCAAATAGATAATTTGGATGGTGCGATTAAAGATGGTCTTACTGCAAATATGACTATAGAAATTGATAAAGTTAAAGCTCATAAAATTTCACCTTCAATATTACTCTTAAATGATGAAGGTAAACTAGGTATAAGAATTATAAAGGAAGGAAACCTTGCTAAATTTGTCGAAATTATTATTTTAGAAGATTCAGAGGAAGGGTTATGGGTTACGGGTATTCCAGAAAAAGTTGAAATAATAATTCAAGGTCAAGGGTTTGTAGAAGACGATCAAGAAGTTATCACTAATCGTATATGATTAAGATAATAGATTTTGCAATAAAAAAAGCAAAAACAACTTTGTTGATTGCGTTTATGGTAATAATTGCAGGATCTTATGCAAGGCAAGAAATTCCAATTGCTGCTTCTCCAAATGTACAACTTCCTTTCATAACTGTATCCGTATTTCTCGATGGAGCATCACCAAGTGATACATCAAGACTAATAGCAAGACCTCTTGAAAATAGATTAAAAACTATAACTGGAGTAAAAAGCATTAGATCAACAAGCTCATTGAGCTTCGCAAGAGTTTTTCTAGAGTTCGAAGTAGGATTTGATATGGATCAAGCTCTGGTAGATGTCAAACAAGGAGTAGAAGAAATAAAGTATCAAATTCCTTTGGAGGCAGAAGATCCACAAATTCAGGAATATACTGAATCTAGTTTTCCTGTAATGAATATAAGTATTGTTGGAGGGAGTTCTGTTAGACAAAAAGTTTTTTATGCCAGAGAACTAAAAGACAGGATTGAACCAATAGAACAAATACTTGAGGTGAGGACTTCGGGAGCACCAGAAGAAGTGCTTGAAGGTGTTATAGATAAAGCAAAAATGGAATCATATGGCGTAACTTTATCTGATATATATTATTCAGTTTCTAATAATAATTTGATTATTCCTGGGGGGAAACAAGATACTGGCAGAGGCAGTTTCAATATAGAAGTTCCAAGTATTATTGAATCAGCAAAAGACGTATATGAGATTCCTGTAAAAGTTACAAAAGATGCAATTGTCACATTGGGAGACATCGCTACTATTAAAAGAACTTTTAAAGACTTTACATCCTACGCTAGGGTTAATGGGCAAGATGCAGTAACTTTAGAAATTTCTTTACGTGAAAGTGCTAATGCTATTGATGCCTCTAATGCTATAAGAGAAGTATTATTTGATTTTGAAAACACCCTGCCAAAGAATTTAGATATTGTAATTACCAATGACGATACGATATATGCAAGTCTAATGGTAAAAGAATTAAATGGAAACATTATAGCGGCAGTCGTTTTAATTATGGTACTTGTAATAGCAAGCATGGGAACAAGAGTTTCTATGTTAGTTGGGCTCTCAATTCCTTTTTGTTTTTTAATGACTTATCTAATTTTATATAGTTTAGATATGGAAGTGAATTTCCTTGTGATGATGGGATTACTTCTTGGTATGGGAATGTTGATAGATGGTTCAATAGTAATTACAGAATATGCTGATAAAAAAATAGCCGAAGGTCTTTCGCGTGTTGAAGGTTACACTCTGGCATCAAAGCGAATGTTTTACCCGATAATAGCATCAACAGGTACAACACTAGCTGCATTTATTCCTATGATGTTTTGGCCTGGTTTTACTGGGCAATTCATGAAATATCTTCCAATAACTATTTTTTTTGTTCTTTCAGCTTCATTGTTCTATTCATTAATTGTAATTCCTGTTTTAGGAGCATATTTTGGGCAGAGAGATTCAGCTCTTAATAATGACGAAGAGAATACATCATTATTTGTTCGATTAACCGAATGGTATGGAAAATATATAAAAAGGTTTGTGAGAAACCCTATTGAGACAGTAGCTGCCGTAATCTCAATTTTGTTAATTATAATTATGAGCTATTCCATTTCAGGTATGGGAACTATATATTTCGCGATAGTAGATCCTATTCAGGCTAACGTGACTGTTAAAGCAAGGGGTAATTTTTCAGCACTTGAAACAAAAGTAATCATTGAAGAAGTTGAGGAAAGATTTTTAGAGGTCGAGGGTATAAAAAATGTTTATTTAAGATCTGGAACAAATTGGTGGGAATCTGGTGCAGATAGAATTGGTGGTGGCTTTGTTGAAACATTAGAGCCATCCCAAACAAAAATTAGTGGATTTGAAATTATGGATCTATTAAAAGAATCTACGAAAGACATGCCAGGTATTACTGTTGAAATAGAAGCAGATGAAGGAGGACCATCCTTTGATTCTCCTATTGAGCTAGATATATATGGCGATACTGAGGAGCAAGTAAACGAAGCAGTTAATAGAGTCGAAAACTATATGCGAAATGGGATGAATGGTTTAAATAATATTTACTCATCTAAAGCATATCCATCAGTAGAATGGAGCGTTGAAGTTGACAAGCAAAAAGCCGCACAATTGGGTGTAAGTGTTAGTGATGTTGGTGCTTTAGTTCAAATGCTAACATCTGGATTTAAAGTTGGTGAATATCGACCAGATGATGCTAAAGATGAGGTTGAAATAAGGGCAAGATTTCCTGACTCGGATAGAACAATTACAGGAATAAGAGATTTAAATGTTGTAACTAAACAAGGCACAGTTCCGGTAAGTTCATTTGTTCAAGTTGTTCCAAAAGAAAATCGCCAAACTGTTAATCGTAAAAATGGAAGGTATTTCCAAGAAATAGGTGCTGGAACAGAAGATGAATCCAAGGTATCAGAAAAAATTGATCAACTAGGTACATGGTTAAGTTCTTCAGATCTTGGTCCTGGTATTAGTTATGAATTTGGTGGAATGGCTGAAGAAACAGAAGATGTTAATAGATTTATAATGTTAGCAGGAATAACAGCGATATTTATGATGTTATTAATGCTAATCACGCAATTTAATAGTTTTTATCAGTCTTTTATTATCTTATCTGCGGTTACTATTTCTTTTGTTGGAGTTTTGTTAGGGCTTCTTATAACGGGAAAATCATTCAGCACTACAATGACTGGTATATCTATAGTTACTCTTGCAGGAATTGTGGTAAACAATAATATTGTTTTAATTGATACATTTAATAAGCTTAAAGAAGAGTCACCTCAAATTGAACAATCTATTCATATAATTAACGCATGCAAGCAAAGACTAAGGCCAATCATACTAACATCATTAACAACAATTTTTGGTTTATTACCTTTAGCTATGGGAATAAGTGTCGATATAATTTCCAGAGACATTGTCATTGGAAGTAGAGTTGTAGATTGGTGGTCAAACCTTGCAGTTTCAATCGTATGGGGACTTGGTTTTAGTACTTTTATGACATTAATTTTAACTCCTGCTGTTCTTTCGCTCCCATATGCATTAAGAAATGAGTATAAAAAGTACTTTAAAACACACGCTAATGACTTACAATAAATTATGGCTAAAGAAGACAAAAAAATAGATTTTGAATCATCGCTAAAAGAACTTGAATCAATTGTTGAAAAATTGGAAGATGAAAACATTAACTTAGAAGATTCAGTAAAATCATTTGAAAAAGGTATAAATCTTGTAAAAGAATGCCAGAAAGAACTTCAAACCGCAGAACTAAAAATCAAAAAACTACTTGATGATGGCTCTTCTTCAGAGATTAGTAACTCATAATTAAAGTGCTGCAAGACTTTCTATCTCAAACAAGGGATCAGGTCTCAAGAAATATAAAAAAATCTATTGGGCAATCAAACTTAATTGAAGATGCTATGTCTTACTCTGCTTTAGGTGATAGCAAAATGATTAGAGCAGCTTTGATTATTGCATCTGGAAAAATAAATAAAAATATTTCTAAATCTAGTCTAATAACATTAGCTTCAGCGGTAGAGCTCATTCATACATACTCATTAATTCATGATGATCTTCCATCAATGGATGATGATGATTTAAGAAGAGGAAGAGAATCAAATCATATTAAATTTGGGGAAGCTAATGCAATTCTTGCAGGTGATGCTCTTCAAACTCTTGCATATGAAATTATTTGTGATGAAAAATCTTTAGATGCCAAATATAAAGTTGAAGCTATTAAAATGATAAGCAAAGCATGTGGTAAAAATGGAATGGTTTTTGGTCAGTATTTAGATGTAAATGCAGAAACAAAAAAAATAGATGAAGAGATGATGGAAAATATTCATAAATTAAAGACAGGTAGGCTAATTGAATGTTCGGTGATGGTGGCCCAGATCTCTAATGAAGATGATCTGCAAAAAGATTCTATTAAAAATTTTGGTAAAAAAATTGGGTTAGCATTTCAAATAACTGATGATATTCTAGAAATTACCTCTAATGAAGAAACTCTTGGTAAAAATATTAATTCAGATGTTAAAAATCGAAAGGCAACATATGTAAATGTTTTTGGCCTTGATAAGGCGATTAAAGAATCTAGAGAACTATCAAAAGCTGCAATTAATGATTTAAAAAACATTAGATCAAGGGAAACTGATTTACTGGTAGAATTAGCAAAATATATTTCATATAGAGAAAAATAATTTGAAAGTTTTTAAAGAAATACCAGTTGAAAAACCCAATACCCCTTTATTAGATTCAGTTACTTATCCTTCTGATTTAAGATCTTTTTCAATAAATGAACTTGAAACTCTTGCAAACGAATTAAGAGAGTTTTTGTTGTATTCAGTAGGTCAAAGTGGTGGGCATTTAGGCGGGGGACTTGGGGTAATTGAGCTTACAATAATATTGCATCATCTTTATAAAACTCCTTATGATAATCTTGTGTGGGATGTGGGACATCAAGCATATCCACATAAGATTCTCACTGGAAGAAAAGATAAGATTGATACCATTAGAAAGAAAAATGGTCTAGCCCCCTTCCCATCAAGATTAGAAAGTGAATATGATACTTTTGGTGTGGGCCACTCAAGTACATCCTTGAGTGCAATTGTTGGAATGGCTGAAGCAAACAGAGAATCTAATCCAGATAAAAAACATGTTGCTGTAATTGGCGATGGAGCAATGACAGCAGGCATGGCTTTTGAGGCTCTCAGTCACATAGGCCATTTAAAACCTAATTTACTTATAATTTTAAATGATAATGATATGTCTATATCTGAGAATGTTGGAGGTTTATCTAACTATTTTTCAAGAATATGGGCATCTAAGACTTATAAAGGTATTAAAAAGAGTGGTGCTAGTTTTCTAAAACCTTTACCACAAGCATATCACTTAGCAAGAAAAGTAGAGACTCAAATGAAAGCTATGGTTGCACCTGGAACTATTTTTGAAGAGCTAGGATTAAATTATATTGGTCCAATTGATGGCCATAATTTAAAAGAATTAAAAGATGTTATCTCAAACCTAAAAGAATTTGAAGGTCCTCAATTCCTACATATAATTACAAAAAAAGGAGCTGGCTTAGACTCTGCTGAGGCTGACAGAATAGGTTTTCATGCAATAGGTAAAATAAATTCAATAAAAGATAAAAAATCAAAACTAAAGAAATATCAAGATATTTTTGGTGAATGGATTGTCGACATGGCTGAGGCTAGTGAAGATCTTATTGCCATTACCCCTGCTATGAGAGAGGGATCAGGACTTGTTGAGTTTAGTAAAAAATTTCCAAATAGATATTTTGATGTTGCTATTGCTGAACAGCACTCAGTTACATTTGCAGCAGGTCTTTCTGTTGAAAAAAAGAAGCCTGTGGTTGCAATTTATTCAACTTTTTTGCAAAGAGGTTACGATCAGTTGATTCATGATGTTGCTGTTCAAAATCTTGATGTAACATTTGCATTAGACAGATCTGGTCTTGTTGGTGAAGATGGTCCCACTCATTCAGGAAATTATGATATAGCTTATTTAAGATGTATTCCAAATATGGTTATTTGTACTCCTTCAGACGAGAACGAAACAAGGAAATTATTAACAACAGCATACTTGCATAACGGGCCAGCCTCTGTGAGGTACCCAAGAGGAACCGGACCAAATAGTAATATTAATAAGAATCTTCAACCCATTAAAATAGGTGAAGCGAATATTATTAGAGAGGAAAATTCAAAAATCATTGTATTAAACTTTGGGACCCTTCTAGAAGAAGCTAAAAAAGTTTCAAAAGACCTTAAAGCAACCTTGGTTGACATGCGTTTTGTAAAACCATTAGATGAAAAGCTGTTAAAAAAACTTTTTAAAAAAGCTGAAGTATTTATTTCAATTGAAGATGGTTCAATTATGGGTGGTGCTGGAAGTGCTGTTCAAGAATTCGTCTCTAAAGAAGATTTAAATATAAAATCAATTCTTTTTGGCATACCTGATAGATTCATTGAACATGCATCGAGAGAAGAAATGTTATCAGAAGCTGGTTTAGATATTAATAGTATTAAATCTAGATTAAATAAATTGTTATAAGTGTCGTTATTATTCCAGCAAAAATACCTGCAATTAAATCGTCTAAAACAATACCAAAACCATTCTTAAGATTCTTATCAACATATGAGATAGGATATGGTTTTAAGATATCAAATGCTCTAAACAATACTAATGCTAAGACAGCATAAAAAGTTCTCTCGTCTTGGTTGGATACAATAAAAATTACTGGAATCATTGCAACCCAGATGCCTGCAAGCTCATCAATTACAATTGACCTTTGATCTTTTTCTAATAAATCTTTTGTAGCAATATGTGTGACATAGATAGCTAGAAAAACTATAAATATAGTTGCATATATAATATTTATATAATGAGATAGAATTATAAAAATAACCCATCCAAAGATACTGCCAATTGTTCCAGGCGCTAATGGGAATAATCCTATACCACCCAGCGTTGCTAAAAAATGATGTGGATTTTTTAAATTAGGAAACTTCTGCATTTTCGATAATTGTAACAATTTTTCTTGCAATAGAAGGAGAAGTTGTCCATTTACCACCAAAAATAGTTAAAAGTGAATTATCTTTCTGAATAAAAAAATCTCTTGATGAATTATGGAAGTTATCATTCGATTTAATCAGAGGTCTTATTCCAGAATATGAACTGATTATCTCTGAAATTGAAATAGGTTTTTTTAAAATTTGATTATAGCTATCGATAAGATAATCTATTTCGTGTTTACTTATATACATCAACTCAGGATGCATCACTTTTTCCTCGGTTGTACCCAACAAAGTATTCCCTTTGTAAGGCAGGGCAAAAATGTATCTAGACCTGCATATACTTGAAAACATTAAACCAGATTCAAGTTTTCTATTAATTATTAGGTGGCTTCCTTTTATGTAATCTATATCTTTTTTACTTTTAATATTATTCTGTTCGAGAAGTATATTTGACCAAGGCCCTACTGCTAATATTATTTTATCGAATTTAGATCCATCAATTGCTCCATTTGTATCAAAATTAATAACTTCATTATTCTCAAATAAACGTATATTGAGATCTTTTGCTAAATTAATTAATTCTTTTCCAAGAGAATTATCATCCATACTTCCATCATAAAAAGAAAGAAAAGTGTTATATTCATCTTTTAATGAAAATTCCTTTTTTAGTGACTTAGAGATTTTGCTAGTATCAAGATTTTTTGGGCCTGCTAAGAATTCATATAACTTTATTCCTAAAAAAGATTTTAATAAGATAAAAGAAAAAATGTTCCTAAACGGAATAGATATTTTTAATTTATTAGTATGTTTTGGAAAATTTTCTAACCACCAAGATCTATCATTAAGACCGTTTTTAACTTCGTTAAAATGAAAACTTTCGAGGTACCTTAGGCCTCCATGTAATAATTTAGTAGTTTTAGAACTAGTTTCACTTAATAATGCATTTTTTTCATAGATTGATACTCTATGCCCTTCTTTAGCAAGAAAAATCCCAACAATTAAACCGGTAATTCCTCCTCCAATAATTCCAATATTCTTATGCAAAAGAGTCCCACCCATTTTTTTTAAAATCAATAACTAAATTATCTTTTCTTATTAATATTTCTGTTTTTGATGTGATTTTGCCAATGCAATAATCTTCAGAAATTAATTCATTATCTTTTTGATCTGGTGAGCATGTGTAACACAGCTTATAGTCATCTCCATATGATAGATCATGGATATCATTTGTTACTGGTATATTTTCATAATCAATTTCAGCTCCAACACCTGATTGCATACAAATACTTCCTAAGTCTTTTATTAATCCATCTGAGATATCTATACAACTACTCGCATATTTAGAAATATATTCACTTTTATCAAAAGGTATTTTAGGATTAAAAAAATTTTGAACATAAGATGATTTTTCTTTATTTTCCCAATCAATCAAACCTTTTCGGCCTTCACCCAAAGGACCTGTAATGTATATCAAATCACCAATTTTTGCATTTGATCTTAGTATGTTTTTCTCATAGGCATAGCCAAAAACATTTACACATATACTTAGTTCACCATTGGTTACATCTCCTCCAACCAACTTAATGTCGTATTCATTTAAAATATTTTCAATCCCAATAGTAAATTTTTTATACCAGTCTAAGTCAGTGCTATTTGATGTTAATCCAATTGATATAAAAGCAGGATAGGCACCCATAGCTGCCAAATCACTTAAAGCAACAGCAATAGATCTGTATGCAATATCCTCAGGCATGCTATCTTTTGGAAAGTGAGTATTAATTTTAGAAATATCCAGTGAGTGTACTAGATCTTTGTTTTGTGATTTTATAACAGCAGCATCATCACCAGAACCTACTAACACTATGTCATTTAGTTCATTCTCAACTAAATGTCGAAAGCAATTTAAAATTGCTGATTCTGATATCAAGAAGGATATCTTTCAAACAATCCGCTGGCTCCCATACCACCGCCAACACACATTGTTACTACGCCAAACTGCTTATCTAAATTTTGAAGTTGTCTTGTAAGGTGTCCAACTTGTCTTGAGCCTGTCATACCAAATGGATGACCAATTGAAATTGATCCCCCATCAAGATTTAATTTATCCATTGGTATACCTAATTTATCCCTGCAATACACAACTTGAACGGCAAAAGCTTCATTAAGTTCCCAAATATCAATATCATCAATTGAAAGATTATAATTTTTTAATAGTTTAGGAACTGAATAAACTGGGCCTATTCCCATCTCATCTGGTTCACATCCCATTGAAGTAAATCCTCTAAAATATGCTAAAGGCTTAAGATTAAGTTCCTTAGCCTTATCTTCAGACATAACCAAAGTTACAGAAGCTCCATCTGATAATTGAGATGAGTTTCCTGCTGTTACTGATCCATTTTCAGGATCAAAGACTGGTTTCAAAGATGATAAACCCTCAAGAGTTGTTTCAGGTCTATTACATTCATCTTTATCAACTGTATAGTCGATTTCTTTTGATTCACCAGTTTCTTTATTAGTAAGAAGCATCTTTGTATCCATTGGAATAATTTCGTCATCATATCCACCAGATTGTTGAGCTGCAGCTGTTCTCATTTGACTTTCAAATGCATACTCATCCTGCACTTCTCTTGATACCTCATATCTTTTTGCTACAACTTCAGCAGTCATACCCATTGGAAAATATATTCCTGGAGTTTCTTCCGCCAATCTTTCATTCACAAAATTATCCATATTCATATTCATCATGGAGATTGTTTCTGCTCCACCAGCAATAACTGTGTCATATGAACCTGCCATAATTTGCCCAGCTGCCATTGATATTGATTGAAGACCAGAAGAACAGTATCTATTTATAGTTGTTCCTCCTGTAGTTATAGGCAATTTTGACAATACTGCTGCATTCCTTCCAATATTATGGCCTTGAGCTCCTTCAGGATTTCCACAACCCATAATAATATCTTCGACTTCATCGGGCGGTAAGTTGGGATTTCTATCCAACATCGCATCTATAATATGTGCAAGCATTTCATCTGGTCTCGTCATATTGAAGCCACCTCTATGTGACTTTGCAAGCCCAGTCCTAACACTATCAACAATCACTACATTTTTCATAATTTCTCCAATTAAAGCTTAACTATTCTAGTCTATCTTCATCTTTACTTAAAGTCTTATACCACTCCGGAATGAGATCAATATCAAACTCTTTAGCTTTTTTCAAAACATAAGGAATTGATATTGGGCTAAATGGTAAGACAACTAAAACACCAAGTCCTAAACTTTTAAAGATTTGTTTTAATTGTTTATTAGCCTCAGTAATATCTTTTTCATTTGCGTTTCCTTCTATATAACTTATATAGATATCAAGCATTTTTTTATTCTCTTCTGTTTCTTCTAAAAAAAGATCCTTAAGTTTAAGTAAATTTTGCTTTAATTTATCTGTATTCATAATCTTGAAAATATTATGCTACATTTATTTGTATGAATAAAACTGAAAGAGCTATAGTTATAAAGAGAATATTGGATAAAGTCTATCCGGAAACACCTATTCCTCTCAATCATCAAGACAACTTTACTTTACTTATTGCAGTTCTTTTATCAGCACAATGTACTGACGAGAGAGTTAATCAGGTAACTCCAAATCTATTTTCGATTGCTTCTGATGCTCTATCAATGTCTAAACTTTCCGTAAATAAAATTTATAAAATTATCAAGCCATGTGGATTAGGGCCTCAAAAATCAAAAGCTATATCTAAACTATCTAAAATTTTAGTTAATAAGTTTGATTGTGAAGTTCCAAATAATTTTTCTGATCTTGAAAGCTTGCCAGGTGTTGGGCATAAAACAGCCTCAGTTGTAATGAGCCAAGGGTTCGGTGTCCCTGCTTTTGCAGTTGATACTCATATACATAGATTAGCGCAAAGATGGGGACTCACAAATGGAAAAAATGTAAAAAAAACCGAAGAAGATCTAAAAAAAATTTTTCCAAAAGAATCTTGGAATAAGCTTCATTTACAAATTATATTCTGGGGACGTGAGCACTGTATGGCCAAAACTTGTTATGGTACAAAATGTAAAATTTGTAAATCTTGTTACCCAAAAAGAAAGAAACCTTTTGTGCACAAAAGACCCTAGATAATATAAAATTATTATAATTTCTTTTTAACAAAACATTAAAAACTATGAAACCATCAAGAAGTGATAGTATTTTCTCTAATGATAATCCAATAAAGGATTATGATTCTGAGCTTTGGGCCTCTTTTGAAAGTGAAGCTGAAAGGCAAGAAGATCATATTGAATTAATTGCATCTGAGAATTATGCATCTAAAAGAATTCTTGAAGCTCAAGGATCAGTCTTGACTAATAAGTATGCAGAGGGATATCCATCTAAAAGATATTATGGTGGTTGTGAGAATGTTGATATTGCTGAAAACCTTGCTATTGAAAGAGCAAAAAAACTTTTCAAAGCAGATTATGCAAATGTTCAACCTCATTCTGGCTCTTCTGCAAATGCTGCTGCATATTTAGCTTTACTAGAACCAAATGATACTATTCTTGGAATGAGTCTTGATCATGGAGGCCACTTAACTCATGGCTCCAAGGTAAATTTTTCAGGTAGAAACTATAAAAGCGTTCAATATGGGCTTCATCCTGAAACTCATGATATTAATTATGATGAGGTTAGGTCTCTTGCAAAAGAATACAGACCTAAATTAATAATTGCAGGTTTTTCAGCGTTTACTGGAATAATTGACTGGAAGAAATTTAGAGAAATAGCTGATGAGGTTGGAGCATATTTTCTTGTAGATATGGCTCATGTATCTGGTTTGGTAGCAGCCGATTTATATCCATCTCCTGTTCCATATGCAGATGTTGTTACATCAACTACTCATAAAACATTACGTGGTCCTAGATCTGGAATTATTCTTGCTAAGTCAAATGAAGAAATAGAAAAAAAATTAAATTCAGCAGTTTTTCCTGGATCACAAGGTGGCCCGCTTATGCATGTTGTTGCTGCTAAAGCTTTATGCTTTAAAGAAGCTTTAGACCCTGAGTTCAAAATTTATATTAATCAAGTAATGGAAAATGCAAAAACTATGGCTAATACATTGATGTCAAATGGTATAGATATTGTTAGCAATGGAACAGAAAATCATATAATACTTGTTGATCTGAGGAATAAAGGGATTTCAGGAAAAGACCTCGAAAAAGTCCTTGGATCTGTAAATATTACTGTTAACAAGAATTCTGTTCCAGATGATCCGGCCTCACCTTTTGTTACTTCAGGTATTAGAATTGGAACACCTGCTGCAACAACTAGAGGATTTAAAGAAAAAGAAATCATTCAAGTAAGTAATTGGATATCAGATATTATTAATGATTTTAGCAATGAAGAACTCCAAAAAAATATAAAAGAGGAAGTGCATAATCTGACGAGTAATTTTCCAGTATATAATGTATAGATGTATTGTCCGTTTTGCCAAGCTGAAGATACTAAGGTAATTGATTCAAGATTAGTTGCGGATGGGTCTCAAATTCGAAGAAGAAGAGAATGTGAAGTCTGTCACTCTAGATTTACAACTTTTGAGACAATTGATTTAGCTCTTCCAAGAGTTATTAAAACTAATGGTGAAAGGCAGCCTTTCAATGGCTCAAAACTCAAGTCAGGCATGTTAAGAGCTTTAGAAAAAAGACCATTATCTACAGAAGAGATAGATTCTGTTTTTGGTAAGATTTTAAAAGAAATAAGAACAAAAGGAGTTCGAGAAATCAAATCTATTGAAATTGGCAAAATTATGATGAATGCTTTAAAAGAGGTCGATAGTGTTGCTTATGTACGTTTTGCCTCTGTATATAGGGATTTTCAGGACATTGAAGATTTCTCTCAAGAAATAAGTTCACTTACCAAAGAGAAGCCGACAAAGAAAAATTCAAAAAAATGAACTACGAAGAACTGATGCTTCGTGCTATCACTAAAGCAGAAAAATTTAAATTCACTACAAAACCTAATCCAGTGGTAGGTGCAATTGTAATCAAGGACAATGAAATAATTTCAGAAGGGTATCATGAAGCTTATGGTAAGAATCATGCTGAAATTAATGCAATTGAAAAAGCTAAAAATTATTTAGGCAAGAAATTTGAAAGCTTTTCAGAATTATCTTTGATATGCACATTGGAGCCTTGCAGCCATCATGGAAAAACAGGATCTTGTGCTGATTTCATTGTTGATACAGGCTTTAAAAATATAATTATCGGGGCAATTGACCCTAATCCAAAGGTTGCTGGCAAAGGTATAAAAATTTTACAAGATAATAATATAAATATTGAATTCGGATTATTTGAAGATCTTGTAGAAAAACAAAATAAATTTTTCTTTTATAAACATAAAAATAAAAAACCTTATATTACTATCAAAATTGCATCTTCATTAGATGGTAAGTCTCATTACAATGATGAAAGAGTTTTTATTACTTCTCAGTCATCTCTTGATGATGTGCAGAAAATTAGAGCTGAATATGATGCAATTTTGACAGGAGGAAATACCTTACGAAATGATAATCCTAAAATGAATTCGCGTGTTGATTTTGAGCTAAATCAACCTAAAAAAATATTATTAACTAATAATGCATATAGCAAAGAACTAGATTTCTTTAAAAATGCTTCTGTAGATGTTTTTAAAATTAATGATTTAAAAAAGATTATTAACTCATATAAAAACAGTGAGATATGTTCAATCCTAGTAGAAGCTGGCCCAAAGTTAGTTAATTCATTTCTAAAAGAAGGAATTGTTGATGAATTAATAGTTTATAGTTCAACAAAAAAACTGGGTGAAAAAGGAATAAATTGGTTTTATGAAGATAATGCTATTGAAAATTATG
This sequence comes from uncultured SAR86 cluster bacterium, assembly GCA_902517505.1. GTDB lineage: Bacteria > Pseudomonadota > Gammaproteobacteria > Magnimaribacterales > D2472 > SAR86A. Next base: position 18,364 of record CABYCL010000006.1, read on the forward strand.
GATTTAAATTAGAATCCTCATATAAAATTGATACCGACTTAAAACAAATATTTAAAAAGAATGGATAAAAGCAATATTTTAGAGATTATTAGTGACATCAAAGATGGGAAAATGGTGATTATTGTTGATGATGAATCTAGAGAAAATGAGGGAGATCTAATCTGTGCAGCTGAATTAGTGACTCCTGAAATTATTAACTTTATGGCTTCTAAGGGAAAAGGCTTAATTTGTCTTCCAATGAGCACAGAGCTTTGTCAAAAATATGATCTTCAAATGATGACTAATAACAACAGGGCTGCAAATAAAACTGCTTTTACTGTATCTATTGAGGCTGCTGAAGGTATCACCACAGGAATATCGGCTGCTGATAGATCTCATACGATTAAAACAGCAGTAAATATGAATTCAAAGCCATCAGATATCGTTCAACCAGGCCATGTTTTTCCTCTTAAAGCCATGAAAGGTGGAGTGCTAAGTAGAGCTGGCCATACGGAGGCTGCCTGCGATTTGGCTAAATTGGCTGGACTTCAATCTGCCGGAGTAATATGTGAAATTATGAATGAAGATGGAACAATGGCTCGTAGAGATGATTTAATAAAATTTGGTAATGAAAATAATATTAAAGTTGGTACTATCGCAGACTTAATTGATTATAGACTTTCAATGGATGCGACAATTGAGTCAGTTCTTGATAAAGATGTAAAAAACGAGTTTGGTAAATTTAAATTGAATGTATGGAGAGATAAAATACATGATGAATATCATTTTTCTCTTTTAAAGGGTGATATTCAATCAGCAGACTCGCCACTAGTAAGAGTTCAAACTCAAAGCATTCTTCAAGATACTCTTGGGATAGATGAACTCGGTAAAAATTGGTCTATAAGAGATTCATTAAAAAGAATTTCTGATGAGGGGGTTGGTTTATTTGTATTAATTAATTACAAAGATTCAAAAAACTATTGGTTAAATAAATTAGAGGAAAAAGAAATAGAGCCAAAGAGCAATAGAAGAGTAATAGGTGTTGGTTCTCAAATTTTAAGAGCATTAAATCTAAAAAAGATTACTGTTCTAGGAACCCCAACAAAATATAATGCTGTTTCTGGATTTGATATAGAAATAACCGGTTTCACTAATGAATAAAATATTAATAGTTCGAACTTCTTGGTATGAAGAGCATATATCTAAAATGCTAAATGTTTCCAAAGAGATATTTGAGAAAAACTTTGAATGTTCAGAGGTTATTGCTCCTGGAGCTCTAGAACTTTCCGCCCTAGCTTCAAATGAGATATCGGTGTCTAATAATGAATATAAAGGTATTATTTTTTTAGGAATTGTAATGAGAGGAGAAACTTCACACTATGATTTAGTTACTCAAGAAACCTTTAGATCTATTGGAGTTCTATCTGATAATAATGCTCATATAGCAATAATCAATAATGTTATTTGTGTAGAAAATAAAGAACAGCTTGAAGCAAGAGTAGTAAAAAGTACTACCAATAATGCTCATGCTTTAATAAAACTAATAAATGAAAAATCTAGCTAATTTCAAAATAGCAGTTAGAACCAGAGAGTATTTAATTCAAGCTATTTTTCAAATGCTTTTTGATAATCAAAAAGCTATTAAAATAATTAAACAGTTCAAAGAAGAGCATAAAACAAAAAAAGTAGACTTTAAGATGTTTTCAGTATCAATAAAATCAATTGAAAAAAATAAAGAAAGGATTGAAGCTGCTATTAAATCATTAAGCATAAAAAACTCTAGTATTGAACTTATTGATAAATCGATACTCTACTTTGCTATCAACGAGATGCTCTTTGGTAAATTGGATAAACCTATTACTATAGATGAATCTCTTCGGCTCTCTAAGAAATTTTCTAGTCCAGATTCATATAAATTTATTAACGCTAGTTTAGATAAGTTTCTTAAAGCTATCTAGAAATAGTTTGATCTCTTGATGGGCCAGTTGAGATTATAGAAGCTGAACAACCAATGTATTTTTCGATATATTCAATATACATTTTTGCATTGTTCGGTAATTCAGAATATTCAGTTATTCCTTCAGTAGAGCATAACCAACCATCAAATTCCTTATAAACAGGTTCATTATTTTTGTATTCTACACAAGCTTTTATAACTTTAGTCTCATCAAGAACATCTAGTTTTGTTATGCATAAATCTGAAACAGAATTTGTAAAAATTGCTTTCTTTAGAGCTACTAAATCTAACCAACCGCATCTTCTAGGCCTTCCTGTAGTAGCTCCAAACTCGTTACCTTTTTTGGCAAGAAGTGCTCCATCTTTGTTAAATAGTTCTGTAATGAACGGCCCCTCTCCAACTCTAGTTGTATAAGCTTTAGATATTCCAATAATTTTATCAATATATTTTGGGCCTATACCTAATCCAGTTGATACCCCTCCAGCAGTTGTGCTTGATGATGTCACATATGGATATGTTCCATGATCAATATCTAAAAGTGTTCCTTGAGCTCCTTCAAATAAAATAGACTTTTTGTCTTCAACCCAGTTATAAATTAAATCTTGGGAATCAATACAAAATTCGTCATACAAATATTTGTATTTAATAATCTCATCAAAAACTTCATCAACATTGAAAATTTCTTGTTGATATAAATCTTTTAAAATTCGATTATGGTATCCGACGAGCAATGCTACTTTTTCTTTTAAGAGATGATGGTCTCCAATATCTCCAAATCTAATTGCCCTTCTACCAATTTTATCTTCATATGCTGGTCCTATGCCCCTACCAGTGGTTCCAATAGATTCTTGTTTATCTCTTACCTGGTCAATAGATATGTGAGTTGGAAGAATTAAAGCGCATGCTGAACTAATGAAAAATCTATCTTTAAAATCAACACCTTTTTCTTTAAGGTCTTTAATTTCTTTATCTAAGGCATCTAGTGCTAAAACTACGCCATTACCTATTAGGCACTTAGCATTATTATGCAATATTCCAGATGGTATTAAATGCAGTACCGTTTTCTCACCATTTACCTTAATGGTATGGCCTGCATTATGGCCTCCCTGAAATCGACAAACAGCATCTATATTTTCACTAAGATTATCAACTATCTTTCCTTTACCTTCGTCTCCCCATTGAAGACCGAGGATTAAGGTATTTTCAGACACTAGGGAGCCTAATTTTGATCTTTATTGTTTAGATATTTAAAGAATTCAGAGTCTGAATCTATTAGCATTACGTCAGACTTATTTTCAAATGTTTCAACATAAGCTTTCATACTTCTAGTAAATTCATAAAATTCAGGATCTTGTGAAAAAGATTCTGCATATATTCCTGCTGCCTCAGCATCACCTTGACCTCTAAGCTGCTGAGATAATTTATAAGCCTCAGCCAAAATTACAACTTTATCTTTGTCAGCTATAGCTCTTATTTCTCTTGCTATTTCTTTTCCCTCTGATCTAAGTTCTTCTGCAAGTCTTTGTCTCTCTGTTCTCATTCTTTCATACACTGAATTACTTAGATTAGAAGGCAAATCAATCCTTTTAACTCTAAAATCAATAATTTCTACTCCAAGGTCCCTTACAGAATCATTTAATGAGCTTAGCATAATACTCATTAATTCATCTCTTTCACCTGACACAACTTCTTTAACTGTTCTTTTACCAAAATTATTCTTTAGTACAAATTCAGATCTTTGTCCAAGTAAGCTATTTAAACTATTAAAGCTTCCGTTATTAGCTTTATAAAAAGTTAATACATCGGTGATTCTATATTTTATGAATGAATCTACTAATAAATATTTACTTTCAACTGTAAGAATTCTATCTGGTTCCTCATCAAGAGTTTGGATTCTTGCATCATACTTTTTGACATCTTGAATGATTGGTAGTTTTAAATGAAATCCAACTGGAATATCGGGTCTAACTGCCTCACCAAATTGAAATACAATAGCTCTCTCTTTCTCACTCACAACAAAAAAGCTATTTACGAGAAGCCCGAATGTAAGTGCTCCAAAAATTATATAAAAAGTATTTCTATTCATCGTCATCACCTTTTTTCTTATTTTCTTCCATTATTTTATCAAGAGGTAAATAAAGAAGGTTATTTCCACCCTCAACATCAACCATAATTTTTGTTGAATTTGATAGAACTGATTGAAGTGCATCAAGATAAAGTCTATCTCTTGTAACTTCTGGTGCTTTTGAATATTCCTCAAGAAGTTTATTAAATCTATCTACTTCACCTTCTGCTTTTGAAACTACTTCTTCTTTATATGCTTCAGCACCTCTTATTCTTGCTTGAGCTTGACCTCTAGCCTCAGGAACAATTGTTAGAGCATATCTTTCTGCCTCATTTTGAAGTCTTTCTTTATCCTCTCTTGCCGCAACAACATCATCAAAGGCATTTTTTACTGCAGCTGGTGGATCTGTTTTCTCAATATTAACCTGTTGAACCAATAGGCCTGTTTGATATATATCTAAATATGCCTGTAATCTTGTTTGAACTTCTTGAGCAATATTTTCCCTTCCAACTGTTAGGGTTTGGTCTAATGTATTATCTCCAACAACGTGCCTTAATGCACTCTCAATAGCATTCCTTAGACTGCCTTCAGGATCTTTTACATTGAGAACAAAATCTTTTAAGTTAGCTATTCTGTATTGAGCCGATACTGTAACATCTACAATATTTTCATCTTTTGTAAGCATGCTATTGGTTTGAGTATATCTTCTTGTTAGAGAAACATTTTCTATATACCTTTCATCGATACCAGCTAATCTAAAATTAAGTCCCTCTTCTTGTTCCTCATGAAACACACCAAGTCGAAGGATAACTGCTCTCTCAGATGCATCTAATTGATAGATACATTGAGATGCATAGACAATAGAAAAACCAAAAAGTGCATAAAGAAATATTCGTGAGGATGGAAATTTAAATCCACCACTATTTCCACTTCCACCTGAGCCATTGCTTGAAGATTTTTTACCACCAAGAATAGATGAAAACTTTTTCATTAATTCATCAAAGTCAGGTGCATCATTTTTATTACCCCACGGATCTTTGTTTTGATTTTCCCAATTCACTTTTAAATTACCTCGTTTATAAATCTATTATAATCATATGTTGGGGCTTATTATTATATTTAAAGTAAAGATGTAAGATTTTTAATACTATTTTCTATATTATCTTGTTTATTAAAATCGATTTTTTCAAATTTTTTCCAACTCCTTAACCAAGTTGTTTGTCTTTTTGCTAATTGTCTTGTTGCATATAGTGCTTTGTTGTAAAAAGTATCATATTCATAATCATTATTTAAATAATTAAAAGCCTGTTTGTAATTTACAGACCGTCTTAATGGGTGTACAGGATCTATGTTATATTTTTTTAAAATTAATCTTGCCTCTTCTAACAAACCTTTTTCAATAATCTTGTTCAATCTTGATTCAATTCTTTTATGAAGTAACTCTCTTTCATGAATAATTCCAAATTGAGCTATTTCATAATCATAAAATAATTTCTTTTTTGAATTATTAGAGATAATCTTACTCATTGGTTTTCCAGTTGCCTTGAAAACTTCTAAAGCCCTGATAATTCTAACTTCATCGTTTTTATTTATCTTTTTAGCGTAATCAGAATCTATATCATTTAAGAGGTTATATAAAAAATTCTCATTATTATTTAATTTTAACTTTCTTAATTCTTGTCTGTAATTTTCATTCCTTGCTGGTAAATCATGTATTCCATCAAATAGTGATTTGAAATACATCATGGTACCTCCTATAAATACAGGTAATCTTTTTTTATTATGTGCATTTTTTATTATATTCTTTGATGTTGCGCAAAAATCTGCAACAGTAAAAATTTCGTTTGGGCATAAAACATCTATTAAATGATGAGGATATTTTTCTAAAACTTTTTTTGTTGGTTTAGCCGAACCAATATTACAATCTTTGTAGACCATTACTGAGTCCACACTGATCAATTCAACTGGAAATTTATCAACTAGATTAATGGCTAGCTCTGTTTTACCAGATGCTGTAGGGCCAAAAAGAAAAACTACTGGCTTTTTTTTACTAGAGGGCATCCTCATTCGTTTCACCAGTTCTTATTCTTACAACTTCATCAATTGGTGAAACAAATATTTTGCCATCCCCTATTTTGCCTGATGCAGAAGACTTTATAATTGCACTTTTGACCTGATCAACCATATCATCAGATACCGCTATTTCAATTTTAATTTTAGGAAGAAAATCAATAGTATATTCAGCGCCTCTGTACAACTCGGTATGTCCTTTTTGTCTTCCGAAGCCTTTAACTTCAGTCATAGTCATTCCTGAGACTCCAATCTCATCCAAAGATGTTCTCACTTCCTCTACCTTAAAAGGTTTGATTATTGCTGTTACTAATTTCATTTTTAATTATTTCATATATATATTTATATTGCTTTTCTGATGAGCCGCTATTGTTGCTAACTACCATAGAAGCATTATCTATCATATTAATCCTTAATTCATTATTATTTAACAATTCTTTATAAGCATTGAAAAGTTCATCTGAGTTATTTATCTCCATGCATGCATCTTGATCTTTAAATAAACCAAGAATATCTTTAAAGTTTCTCATATAAGGGCCTACAATAAATGCGCATTTATTCGAAGCAGGTTCAATAATATTATGGCCGCCATATTTATTAAATAAACTTCCCCCAATGAAGGCAACATTAGCTAATTTATATAGAGAATTGAGTAACCCTGTTACATTAATAACAACTGCACTTAAAGAATTCATCTCATTTGGAATTCTCGAAGAGATGTTGGAATAAATATTTCTATTTTCCAAAATTTTTAGAACTGAATCAGACCTTTCAGGATGTCTAGGAACTATAATTAATTTTAAATCAGGGAATTCTATTCTTAATTTACAATAGGCATCAATAATAATTTCATCTTCTCCAACATGAGTGCTTGTAGCAAGAATAAGATTTCCTGCATATTCTTTAAGATTGGATTCTATCGTTTCTTTTTTGCTTGTATCAAATTTAACCGATCCAACTTGCTTTATTTTACTTTCTTGAATTCCAATATTTTTAAAATTCTCAACATGTTGATTACTTTGAGCTAAAACTAATGAAAATTTTTTAAAAATATATTTTGTAAAAAAACTTAATGATAAATACTTCTTATATGAAGATTTCGATAGCCTTGCATTAGACAAGATAACGGGTATTTTTCTTTTTTCTGATAAATAAATCATTGATGGCCATACTTCTGTTTCAAATAGAATTAATGCAATTGGATTAAAATTTTTTATAAAGCCTTTTACAAAGAATATAAAGTCCCATGGGGCATAAACAATTTTCACATCATCACCATAAATTTTTTTTGCCTCTCTGTAGCCAGTAGGCGTTGATGTGGTTAAAACTAAATTGGTTTCATTTAATAATCTTCTTATGATTGTTTCAGAGGATATAACTTCCCCGAGGCTGACTGCATGAAACCATATATATTTTTGTGATGATATCTTTTTATAAATTCCAAACCTATGATGAAAATTTGTCAAATAATCCTTATCCAGAAAGCTCTTAATAATTATTCTAGCTACTGTAAAAGGTAGTAAAATTAAAAAGATAAGATTATATGCAAATATTCTCATAAAAATATATAAAAATTATTAATGTAATAATACATCTTAATATCAAATGAAAAATGCTTTATTAACAATTCTTCTATTTTTTTGGAGAGTCATAGTTCTTCTTCCATGGAATATTCAAAATATTTTTTCAGTTGTTATTGGTCATTTAATGTTAATTTCATCTTTTAAAAGAAATAAAATAAGTAAGGTTAATATTGATCTATGTTTTCCTGAATTAAATCAAAAAGAACGAAATAAAATATATAAAGATAATATTGTTGCATCAGGTAGAGTGATCTTTGATACTGGAATTGCATGGTTTTGGTCTAATAAGAGAATTCAAAAAAACATACCCTATGAAATCAATGGGCTTGAAAATCTATTACAAAATCAAAAATCTAAAAAAGGAATTCTGTTATTTTTTAAACACTCTCTTCATCTAGAGCTTGATTCAAGAATATTGGCTATGAATGCTGAAATTTATGGAGTTGAAAGAGAACATAACTCCAAAAAGTTTGAATTAACTCAAAGCAAAGGAAGGCTAAAAAGCCTTAAAGGGTTGGCGGGTAGAAAAAATACAATGACTTTCATGAGGTGGCTTAAAAATGGAAAGACTGTTTTGTATGCTCCCGATCAGGATTATGGAATGAAGAATTCTACTGTTGTAGATTTTTTTGGTATGCCAGCAGCAACAATATCAGCACCACTTAAAATTATTAATAATACTATTTGTAAAACTTTCTTTCTAAACTCTTATTTTTATAAAGGAAAGTTAATAATCGATGTTGATGAAGTAAAAATTAATCAAAACTCTGTTGATGAATTCTCAAGTGAATTGAATATGCTAATTGAATCCAAAATTAAACTTAATCCAGAAGAGTATCTTTGGCAGCATAGAAGATTTAAATCCACACTTGGAAAGGAAAGTATTTATAAATGAATTTGCATGGAATAGGAAAAATAAAAGGTTTTATGCCTCCTCATGAAGGTAAGGCGCTCATCAAGTGGGCTTCAGAATTTTCAATAAAGGGTATGATAATGGAGATTGGAACCTATTGTGGTAAATCATCAATATATTTGTCTGTCGGTGCTAAAAAAAATAATCAAACTGTATTTACCTTAGATCATCATCTCGGATCAGAGGAACATCAAATTAATGAGGAATACTTTGATAAAGAAATATATGATTATTCAGAAGAAAGAGTAAATACTCTTCCTTTATTAATTCAAAATATCAATCATTTCAAAATTCAAAATATAGTGCCTATAATTTCAGAATCTACAAAAGCGTCTATTAATTGGGATACAAATTTGGGCGTATTATTTATTGACGGAGGACATTCTTTTGAGTCTGCTAATGATGACTATTTATGCTGGGAATCAAAAATCATTAAAGGTGGTGCATTAATAATTCATGATATTTTTGAAAATCCTAGCGAGGGTGGTCAAGCTCCATATGAAATATATCAAAAGGCACTAAAAAATAATTATAAAGTTTATGAGAGAGTGGATACCCTTGTTTGTCTAAAAAAGTATTGATTGGTCTTTTAAAAATAAATCTTTTCCTTTAGAAAGTCCCATTACAGAATCTGCAGCAATAATTAATGCCGCAGAAGTCCAGCTGGGTCTCTCAAGTGGCCAAAAGATATTTTCTTCATATTGCCAACCCATGTATGGTACTCCATTAATATCAGAAATATTTATGACATCTTTTAATAGCTTTTTGGCATCTTCTTCTCTGCCTGAGATCATTAAACATATTATAAATTCACATGTTTCAGCTACTGTCACCCATGGCTCTTCAATAACACACTTGATACCCATTTCTTTAATATAAAAATCTTTAAAAACTTTATCTACATAAAAAAAATTTTGATTATCATTAAGGCATCCAGATAGAATTGGATAATACCAATCCATAGAGAATCTTTTCCTATCTTTTAATAAATCAAATTTTCCAGAAGGATTTTTAATTGCTTTGGATAACAGTTCATATGAGTTATTCCAGTCTTCTAAATTTTTAGTATTTTTAATTATTTTTGAGATCGCAATTCCGCATTCAATACTTTTAAGTATTGATGAAGAACCTGTAAGAAGAAAATCTTCCTCAATTTTTTGATTTTTATCTACAGACCACGGAATAGTTCCATTTTGAATTTGCAGCTTAATAGAAAAATTTATAGCTGATTCTATTGAAGGCCATAAATATTCCAAATATTCTTTATCAGAAAAGATTTTATAAAAATGTAAGGATGCGACAGATATGTATGGTGCAAAATGAGTCGGTTTGTTTTTTTCTATTGGAATGTCATCCATATATTTTGAGAACCAGCTCCCATCTTTGTTCTGATTTTTAATAAGCCAATCAAAAGCTAATTTTGATGATTCATATTCATTTGCAAAGTTTAAGCCCATGATTGATTCAATATGATCCCAAGGATCATGCGATCCATCATCGTTTGAGGGTATTGCACCTGATTTTAATTGAATCGATTTTATAAATTTAGCTATATTCTCAAAAAAAGATTTTTTAAGAATTTGTTTTTCTTTAAGTCTTTTTTGAGGGAGATGCATTTTTACATCTTTTCAAAATACATTGAAAAACTTTTGCCCATAATGGGATTCAGTAATTTATCAACACTATCAATGATTATTGGTTTTTTTAATATATGCCTTTCAAGAATTCTTTTATAAAGCTTTACAAAAATATTTGATTCTTGGGAATTCCAAAAAAAACATCTTAACCACCAATAAGGACTATGAATTGAATGAAATTTTTCAGATGCTAGGAATTTAAATCCTGATTCTTCAATTTCTTTAACTAATCTTTTTTGATTAAATATTCTTAGGTGGCCTCCCGGTTGATTTTGGTAGTCTTTGGATAAAAACCAACAAATTTTTTCTGGCCAAGAAGCAGGAACACTTGCGTAAAATTTACCTCCAGGCTTTAAAACTCTATAAATTTCCATTACAGCATCATTATATTCATGGAGATGTTCTAAAACCTCAGAACATACTATCAGGTCAAAAGTGTCATCTGAAAAAGGTAAAGAATATGCGGAGCCTTTTAAAAATTCAGCGCCAACATTTGATATTGATTCAAAATATTCATATCCCTCTTCAGCTATTTCAAGAGATTTATTGTCCATATCCAAGCCAAAGCATTTCATCATTGGATAGTCTTGCATAACTCCAAATATGTGCCTCCCTTCTCCACAACCCACATCAAGCATAGTACCGTCATTTTTCAACTTATACTTTTTAAAGTTAAACGTTAGCATTTTTAAAATCCTTTATTGTTTCAAAGATAATATTCTCATACTCTTGTGTGATTTTAATCCAATTAAACTCATTAATTACGTGTTCTCTTCCTTGAAAAGCAATCTTTTTATATTTATCGTAATTAGCAAGTATATCTTTTACGCTCTTATATATCATGTCCTCATTTTTTGGTTCAATAAGCTTGGCAAACTTTAAAGTTAGTTCAGGAATGGAAGATACATTGGTTGCAATTAATGGAACTTCACAACTCATTGCCTCAATTACTGGGTATCCAAAACCCTCATATAAAGAACTTACAATTGCAATAGAGCTTTTTGAATAACATTTCTTTATTTCATTTTTAGTAAGATTTGATTTAAATATCACATCATTATCTATACCTAACTTCTTAATTAATTTTTCTGTATGGCCTCCTTTTTTTATGGTGCCAATGACAACTAAATGTATTTTGGGAAAATCTTTCTTAAGTTTCTTCAATGCCTTTAAAGAAAAATCCAATCCTTTTAATGGGACATCTGCGCTTGCGGTTGTTATTAATCTATATTCTCTTCTTTTAGAATTATCTTCCGGGCAGAACTCATCTGTATCTAGGCCGTTGTTTATTACAGTAATATTTTCTTTATTGCATTTAAACTCACTTACTATTCCTTCTCTTGAGCTTTTTGATGGGGTTATTATTCTTATAATGTTAGGAGCAACTTTTTTTTGCATTTTTAAAAATGAGTACCATCTATATCTAGAAATTCTATATTTTATTTTTTTTGAAGATGCTAGCTCATATTTATAATCAAAAGTAATTGGATGATGAATGATCTCTATAAAAGGGAATCTTTTTTGAATATCAATCATCCCATAACTTAAAGATTGATTATCAATTACTAAATCATAATTATTATCTAACTCTAAATATCTTGCTGCTCTTTTACCGAAAGTTCTGGGCTCGGGAAATCCTCCAAATAGTACAGAAAAAAATTCATAATAATCGTCTATTTTTTTATTTTTTTTTCTAAAAAATTTTCTAACCCTATCACGAAATGAAAAAGTTTCAAATAAGTCCAAGCCTGGAAGTTTTATTAAATTAATTCCTGAGTTTAAGTTAGGATATGGAGGACCAGAAATGACATCAACATTATGACCTTTAAGTTTTAAAGCATTAGATATGTCTCTAATGTAAACGCCTTGACCACCTCCAAATTGAGCACTTCGATAACTCAGTATTGCTATATTTAATTTGCGCAAAAGCTATTAAGTTGTATAAGTTAGCCAGCTTTCATAGGCTGTATCATGACCAGAAAGTATTGCCTGAAATTTTTCTTGAAGTTGAAAAGTTATATCTCCTCTTAGTCCTGTATTTATAACTTTATTATCAAGTTTTGTAATTGGAGTAATTTCTACTGCTGTCCCGGTAAAAAAAGCTTCATCTGCTTCAGAAAGATCAGCATAATCTAAATTTTTTTCAACTACTTCAAATCCAAGATCTATTGCTATTTGAATTACAGACTGTCGTGTTATTCCATTTAAGCAGTGCTCAGTTGTTGGAGTAAAAATTGTGTTATCTTTAACAATAAAAATATTCTCGCCACTTCCTTCAGATATATAACCATTTTTGTCCATCATTATTGCTTCATCAGCTCCTTTGTCTAATGCCTCATGAAGAGCCATTGTATTGCTAAAATACGTTCCAATTATCTTATTGCCTGAATGGAGTGAACTTTCATACTGTTTATGTGAGGACTTGATTACAGATATTCCTCTTTTCTTAGCATCTGGATCCATATACGATGGCCATTCCCATGCTGCTATGGCGACATTGACACTTAAATCCTTAGCTCTAAGTCCCAAACCTTCATTTCCTAAATATACAATCGGTCTTAAATACCCTTCATCAAGATTGTTTTTAATTAATGTTTCGCATTGTGCTTTATTTAATTCTTCTTGAGAAAAAGGAATTTTTATACTTATTTTTGATGCAGCATTAAAAAGTCTTTTTGTATGGTCGTCTAATCTAAAAATTGCTGATTTATCCATTGCTTGGTAAGCTCTAACGCCTTCAAATACTCCAGTTCCATAGTGAAGTGTATGCGAAAGAATATGCACATTGGAATCATTCCACTTCTCAAATGACCCATTCTTCCAAATTAATTTGTTATCAGTATCTACAAACACTTTTCAAGCTATAATTATGTGAAGTTATTATTGCAAAATCATAACTATAACAAAAGAAAAATATGCAAATAAGAAAATCAATATTTAGAGAATATGATATTAGAGGCATATATCCAGAAGAAATAAATGAAAAAGTAATTGATCAAATTGCTAAAGCTATTTCTATTAAATGTGAGCAGGAAAATGTCTCAGAAGTATGTCTAGGCAGGGATGGAAGAGTTTCTGGAGAAAGCTTGCTTTCTTCTTTGTCCTCGTCATTATCAAGTTATGGCATTAATGTTGAAAATATAGGCCTTTCGACAACTCCATTGCTTTATTTTGCAGCAAAAAAAAATAAAAATAAAAGTGGGGTAATGATAACCGGTAGTCATAATCCTAAAAATTATAATGGAGTAAAGCTTGTCATCAATGATAAGCCAGTTTCAGGTACTGAAATTTATGAGCTGATACATCAAAACAAAGATTTTTCAGATATTCCTGGAAAAGTTAATTGTATTGATGTGAAAAACAAATATATTTCGGAAGTATCAAAAAATATTAATCTAGAAAGCAAGAGAAAAATAAAAGTTGTTATTGATTGTGGTAATGGCGCTGCCGGTTGTATAGCACCAAAATTATATAATGATTTGGGTTGTGAAGTAGTAGAACTTTTTAGTGAAGTAGATGGAAACTTTCCAAATCATCATCCCGATCCTGGAAAAATTGAAAATCTTAAAGAATTAATTTCCACGGTCAAATCCACTAAAGCAGATCTTGGTCTTGCTTTTGATGGGGATGGTGATCGAGTTGGGCTTGTTACTGAAAAAGGAGAAGTTGTTTTTCCGGATAAGATATTAATGATGATGAGTAAAGAAATCTTAAAAAAACATAAAGGCTCGATTATTTTTGACGTAAAGTGCACAAATTCTTTACCTGAAATTATTAAAAAATATGGAGGAACACCAATTATGTCTCCTACTGGTCATTTTCATATAAAAAATGGTATAAAAAAACATAATCCTCTATTAGCCGGCGAAATGAGTGGTCATATTTTCTTTAATGATAAATGGTATGGTTTTGATGATGGTCATTACTCTGGCGCAAGAATTATCGAGCTTATGTCTATAAGCAAGAAAAGCATCTCATCCATTGATGATGAATTACCAAAATTATATTCAACTCCAGAATTAAGTATTAATGTCAATGATGAAAATAAATTTAAAATCATTGATGACTTTTCATCAAATTGCTCCTTAAAAGGAGAAAAAATAACCATAGATGGTCTAAGAATTAATTTTCAGAATGGCTGGGCTTTGATAAGGGCATCAAATACAACTCCAAAAGTAGTTATGAGATTTGAAGGTGATTCAATTGAGGCTTTAAATAATATTAAGAATGATTTTATAAATGAACTTTCTCGCATTTGTCCTGATATTGATATAAATTTAGACTAATAAATGAAAAAAGATAGAAAAAATATCATATTACAAGCTCTTGCGAGTATGCTTGAAGAAAGAAATTTATCTAAAATAACAACTGCCTCTCTTGCAGAAAAATCAAAAATAACTGAGGCAGCCCTATATAGGCATTTCCCAAGTAAAAGATCGATATATGCAGAGTTATTTTCATTTTGTGATAATGCTATTTTTACAAAGTGCAATGAATTAAAAAAAAATAAAATATCGTCTAAAGAAAAAGTTAAAAATGTCTTCATGTTTTTTATGATGTTTATTGAAAAAAATAAAGGGTTTGCAAGATTGCTATCAAGAGAGGCTCTTTCTTCAGATGAGCAAAATGTTTGTGATAATGTTAATCAATTCTATGAAAGGTTGGAGCTTGTGCTAAGACAAATGTTAAAAGAGGACGATAGCAATTTAAGAACTCAGCCAGGGATATCTGCTCAACTTATAATTACTACATTAGAAGGAAATATAGGTAGATATATTAGATCAAAATTTAAGGACTCTCCATCAACATATATTGAAAATGTATGGAGTCTTATATCAGTAAGTATTTTTAAAAATTAATTAATATTTTCATCTAAAAATAATTCAAAATAAAAATTATCCTTGGACTCTTTATCTATCTCTCCTGTAGATTTATTTACCCTTACAAAAGAAATATTTTCTGGTATTGGGTCTTTTGATACCTCTAAAGTTTTTAATTTATAATCCATGTAATTTAGCCATATTGGTAAGGCTATTGTTGAACCATATTCATTTTCACCAAGAGATGTAAAATCATCTGTGCCAACCCAAACAGTTGTAACTAAATCTGTGTGAAAACCTGAAAACCAAGTGCTTACAGAATCATTTGTTGTGCCAGTTTTCCCAGCAATATCATCTCTTTTTAAAAATTCTGATTTTCTTCCCGCAACGCCATTCTTCATAAATCCCCTAAGAATATCTTCCATCAAAAATGATATTCTTTCATCAATAACTCTTTCTTCTTTATTTAAAGGCTTTAAGACGTTATATGGTCTATTTAAATTCATCTCTAGTGTATCTAACCATGGAAAAGCATTAATGTTTTGATTGTTTTTTTGAGCGTTCAGTTCATCGTGAGAAAAGATAAAATTCCCAAATCTGTCCTGTATGCTATCTATAAAATATATATCTGGAATAAAGCCTCTGGTTGCAATTACGCTATATCCTCTTACCATTTCTGCAGGTGAAAAGTTGCCAGAGCCTAGGGCTAGTGACAGATCTTTTGGTAGCCTAGATTTATTAAATCCAAAATTCTCAATATATTCATGAGATTTTTCTATTCCTAACTCTCTAAGTAGTTTTATAGAAACAATATTTACAGATTTTGTAAGGGCTTCTCTTAAAGATAATAATCCATAAAATTCTCCAGTATAGTTTTGAGGTCTCCATTCACTTTCTAAATTTTCATCCTCAAAAACAATTGGAGCATCGTTTATTAGACTTGAGAGATTATATCCATTGGCTAGACTAGAAGAATAAACAAAAGGTTTAAAACTTGAACCAGATTGAGGAAATGAAAGTCTTACTCGATCAAAATTACTTTCATTAAAATTCTTTCCACCAATATAAGCTAATACTTTTCCAAAATTTGGTTCAATGGAAATTAATGATGCTTCTGCTATAGGTATTTGATCAAGATAATAAAAGTCATTATCTATTTTTAAGTAAACGAAATCTCCAAAATTAACGACATCTAAAAAACCATCTGGTTTGTAACCGAGTTTATTTATAGATATCTTATTTCTTGCCCATAGGTATTGATTTGTCCACAAAATCTTTTTGATATTAAAATCTTCATCAAGAGCAAATATCTCATTATCAGAAACCTTAATAACAATAGCTTTAATGTGGGTTTTATAATACGGATATGAATCGAATATATTATTTAGTTTAATGGAGATGATATTTTCATCAAAGTTTATCTCAGAGAAATAAACATCATTTAAAAGAAAACTTACATCCAAATCATTTAAGGAGTTTATCTGTTCATCTGTAAAAATATCTTGATAATTATCTTTGTCTCTCCAACCATGCCTTTTATCATAAGAAAATAATTCAATATTAACGCTTTCAACTGCTTTGCTTTGAGATTGAGAATCAATAGTAGTAAATATCGACCATCCCTCTTTATATGCTCTCAATCCATATCTTTTAATTACTTCTTGTCTGGCTAACTCAGCCAAATGACTAGCATCAACATCATATAAATTTATATTTTTTGCTATCTTTATGTCTTGTGAAATTGCATTTATATATTGTTCATTATCTATATATCCTAATAAAAGCATTCTCGATAAAATCCAATTCCTTCTTTGCAATGTTCTTCTGGGATTTTTAACAGGATTGACTTTGGAAGGAAGTTGAGCCAAAGCTGCAATTGTTGCTGATTCACTTATATCTAATTCACTTAGTCCCTTATTAAAATAAGTATTTGAAGCAGCTTCAATGCCATATGATCTATTTCCTAAAAAGATTCTGTTTACATAAAGTTCAAATATTTCTTCTTTACTAATTTTTCCTTCAAGCTCTATCGCTAAAAATATTTCTTTTATCTTTCTAGAGATGGTTTGCTCTCTTGTTAAAAGATATCCTCTAACAACTTGCATAGTTATGGTTCCCCCGCCACCTTGACAGCCTGAAGGTCTTAAGCATCTGATAAATGATCTAATTAAACCTGTATAGCTTATACCCTGATGATTAAAGAAATTATCATCTTCTGCAGCCAAGAAAGCATTTTTAATATCCAATGGAATTTCATCAAAATTAATTGATCGTCTCTTGATCTCCCCAAATTCACCTATTAATACACCATCTTTTGTAAAAACCTTTAGTGGCATTTGAAGCTCAGATTCATCAACATATTTAATTTCAGGTAAAGATGGTTTAATTACAAAAAAAGTACCTAAAATAAAAATAATGCCTAAGAGGCATATAGAAATTCCAGAAAAAAAAGAAATCTTTAATAATCTTTGCATGACTTATTTTAAATCTTTAATTTTAGAGAATACATCATTTACAATTTAAAAAGTGTATTTATTAGATTAGATGTTAAAATTTCGGCTTAATTAGCTAACTATGAATATTTTTATTGTAGGTCCAATGGGTTCCGGTAAATCAACCGTAGGTAAAATTATATCTGATGAATTGTTTTTAAATTTTTTTGATACTGATGAAGAAATTGAATCAAGAACAGGCGCATCTATTGATTGGATTTTTGATCTTGAAGGTGAAGAAGGTTTTAGAAAAAGAGAAAGTTTGGTTCTTGAGGAAATGGCTGAAAAGAACTCAATAGTTCTATCGACTGGAGGAGGAATAATATTATCAAGTCCTAATAGAGAGCTTTTGTCATCTAGAGGAACTGTTTTCTATCTCTCAACCCCGATATCTATTCAAGTTGAAAGAACATCCAAAGATAAAAATAGACCTTTGCTCAAAAATGGAGATCCTTCAGAAATCCTTTCAAAACTTCATGAAGAAAGGAAAAGTTTATATGAAGTAGTTTCTGATCATATTATTGAAACTGAAAATAAATCAAGCCAAGAAGTTGCAGCTGAAGTAATAAACTTAGTCAAGGGGTAGTTATGGCTGTTATATCTGCAGGTAAAGGAAAATCTAAATATGATATTCATATTAATGGAAGTTCCCTTCCAAAGAAAATATTAAATAAACATCTTGGAAACAAAAACAAAATCTTAATTGTTACTGATAATGGAGTTCCAAAAGGACATATTAAAAAACTAAAAAGTAATATAAATAATAAAAATATAAATATTCTTACATTAAGTAATGGTGAGAATTCAAAATCATTTAACTCATACCAAAAAATATTAAATAAGCTTTTTGAGCTTAAATTTGATCGATCAGATATCTTGATTGCTTTTGGAGGTGGTATGGTTGGAGATATATCTGGTTTTTCTGCAGCAACATATCTAAGAGGAATTAAATATATTCAAATTCCTACTACCCTATTAGCTCAAGTTGATTCATCGGTTGGAGGCAAAACTGCAATAAATGTAACTCAAGGTAAAAACCTTGTTGGAGCATTTTATAATCCAAGCTTAGTTTTGATATCTACTCATTTTTTACAAACTCTAGCTGATCATGAATATAAATCTGGTCTTGGAGAGGTAGTTAAATACGCCTTGATAGGAAATAAAAAACTAAAAAAAATTATCGAAAAAAATTCAAAAGAAATTATAAAAAGAAATGAATCAATCTTAAAAGTTATAATTGAAGAATCAATTAAAACAAAATCAAAAATCGTAACAAAAGATGAAAAAGAAAACGGCATTAGAGCAATTTTAAACTTTGGGCATACTTTTGGACATGCAATTGAGGCCCATAATAATTATAAAAATATTACCCATGGAGCAGCAATAACTCTTGGAATGGTAATTGCGTCAAAATTATCTTTCTTTGAGGGACATATAAATAATTATCAATTAGATAATGTGGTCAACTTGATAAATTCGTTGGAATTAAATACTGATCATAGTGGATATAGTTACTCTAAGCTTAAGAAATATATTGAAACAGATAAAAAAATTAAAAATGGGAAATTAAATTTAATTTTAATTGACAAAAAATTTAATGCTTTTGTTACTTCAAATTTTAATAATAAGAATATTTCTAAAGCCTTGAATTAAGCTGCGTTCGCTGTTGTAGCTTTTAACAAATCTTGTATATTGCTTGCAGCAGGAACAACTAGCCAAAAATGAGGCTCATATCTATCAAAATCATCTAAAATATCTTTTGCCTTGTTGCTATTTGTATACTTGTAATGATTAATTATGATCTCTTTTAAGTGCTTCCTATGTGGTTGCATGTCTTCTGTTGTTATTCTTTCAAGTGAAACAAGGCCTCTGTTACATTTGTCAAAGAAAGTTCTATCTTCATCAAGAACATATGAAAATCCTCCGGTCATTCCTGCAGCAAAATTTAATCCAACTTTACCTAGAACTGTAATGTGACCTCCTGTCATGTATTCACAGCAATGATCTCCAGCCCCTTCTATCACAGCATTTGCTCCAGAATTTCTTACTCCAAACCTTTCACCGCATGAGCCAGAAATATATATTTCTCCGCCAGTTGCACCATACAAACAAGTGTTCCCTGCAAGAATGGTACTTTCGTTAGTTAAGGCAAAATCAGAATTATTTTTAATTACTATCCTGCCTCCGTTCATACCCTTTCCTACATAATCATTAGCATCTCCGTTTAGAATTAAGTTAAGGCCATTCGCATTCCAGCATCCAAAACTTTGTCCTGCTGAACCATTAAATTCAATTTCTATACCATTAGTTAAGCCTTTTTCACCATATTTTGCAGCAATTTTTCCAGATATACTTGCACCAACCGAACGATCTGTATTATTTATTTTGTAGCTATATTTACCCATATTGTCTTTGTCAATATTGTTTGATGTATCAGATAGTATTCTTTTAGATAGTTGTGCTTTATCCCATGGATTATTTTGTGATACTGTGCAGTAATGAGACTCTTTGTTGCTTTTGTCAGTATATAAAATTGGAGAAAGATTAATATTTTTTAAATAATCTTCTATGTCTTGAAGTTGATAAAGATAATTTGTTTGACCAATAATATCTTCGAGTTTTTTGATTCCAAGTTCGCTTAAATACTTTCTTACATCATTGGCAATAAAATTAAAATAATTTATTACTCTTTCTTTCTCGCCAATGAAATGTTGATTTATGAGATCTTTCCTTTGAGTTGCAACACCTGTTGCACAATTATTTAAATGACAAATACGTAGATATTTACATCCCATTGCTATCATCGGCCCAGTGCCAAAACCAAAAGATTCAGCTCCTAACATTGCAGCCTTAACTACATCTAAGCCTGTTTTCATACCTCCATCTGCTTGCAGCCTAATCTTATGTCGAAGTCCACTATCTCTTAAACTTTGATGTGCTTCAGCTAAACCTAACTCCCATGGTGAGCCAGCATATCTTATCGATGTTAATGGGCTTGCACCTGTTCCGCCATCATGACCTGAAATTGTTATTAGGTCTGCGTAAGCCTTTGCAACGCCCGAAGCTATAGTTCCAACTCCAGGCTCTGAAACAAGTTTTACTGATACTAAAGCTTTGTCATTAACTTGTTTAAGGTCAAATATTAATTGAGCTAAATCTTCAATTGAATAGATATCATGATGAGGTGGTGGTGAAATTAAAGTAACGCCAGGTGTTGAATATCTAAGCTTAGCAATTAAATTATCAACTTTTCCACCTGGTAATTGCCCTCCTTCACCAGGCTTTGCACCTTGAGCAATTTTAATTTGTAATACCTCAGCGTTAACTAAATAGTGAGGAGTAACGCCAAATCTACCTGAAGCAACTTGTTTAATTTTAGACATCTTGTCTGTGTTATATCTTTCTTTAGCCTCGCCACCTTCGCCAGAGTTAGATCTTGATCCAAGAGAATTCATAGCCTGAGCAAGAGTTTCATGTGCTTTTGGAGATAATGCTCCTAAACTCATTCCAGCAGAGTCAAATCTTTTTAAAATTTTCTTTTTAGACTCAACATTTTTTATTTTTATTGGTTTTGAAGATGGTCTTTTTATTTCTAGAATATCTCTCAACATTGCTGGAGGCCTTTTATCCACAAGATCTGCATATTCTTGATAAACTTCATGCGATCCACTTGAAACAGCCTCTTGAAGTTTTTTTACTATTTCTGGATTGTAAGTATGGTATTCGCCTCCATGAACATATTTAAGAAGTCCTCCCACGCTTATATCAGACAAATTTGATCTTGCATATTCATCTAATTTTTTTGTTTCAATATCTAAATCTTTAAAGCTTTTTCCACCTATCCTGCTAATAGAGTTGGTAAAACACAGATCTACAATTTCCATATTAAGACCAACTATTTCAAATAGCTGCGAACCTCTATAACTTGAAATAGAAGATATTCCCATTTTAGATATTATTTTTAGAATACCTTTA
The DNA here is from genome assembly GCA_902517505.1 of uncultured SAR86 cluster bacterium. Lineage (GTDB taxonomy): Bacteria > Pseudomonadota > Gammaproteobacteria > Magnimaribacterales > D2472 > SAR86A. The sequence continues at coordinate 39,855 of CABYCL010000006.1, forward strand.
TTGATGCCTTTTCTATACCTCGCACAATTTTCATGAGGTGTTCCTTTTATCTCATTTCTTTCTGATAAATCAAGGATGGTTTGATAGGCCAATGATGGGTAAACTGCGGTTGCTCCAAATCCAATCAGGCAAGCAATCTGATGAGTATCTCTAGCAGAGTAAGACGATATGACTATGTTTGCATCTGATCTTAATCCAAGTTCAACAAGCTTTTGATGAACACATCCAACAGCCAATAAAGCATTGATCGGTAATTTATTTGAAGATGGGAGCTTTTCAACTAAATGTATTATGACTTTTCCATTTTTTACTTCTTTAACAACATCTTTTTGAAGTTTAACTAAAGCATTTTTTAGATCTGTCTTATGAGAGTATTCCAAATTTACTTGAACAGATTCAAAATGTTTATTCTTAATAATGGATTGAAGTTTTTTAAATGAAAGTACTGGTGATGTGGTGACTAATCTCTTTGCATGATCAGGTGTTTCATCAAAAACATTTAACTCAGGTCCATAACAAGTCTCCAAAGACATTACACTAACTTCTCTAAGTGAATCAATTGGAGGGTTTGTAACTTGAGCAAATTGTTGTCTGAAATAATCGTATATTTGTCTATGCATTTTGCTCATTACTGCCAATGCAGTATCGTCACCCATAGAACCAGTACCCTCATTAGAGTCAACTGCAAGTGGTTTGATAACAGAGGTTCTTTCTTCTTTATGAAGTAGGAACATTTTAGAAGCAACAGATAAATCGGTATGATTTATTTTTTTAAGTCCTGGGCCTTCATATTTATCAAGGCTAGATTCGATATAAACGGTTCTTTCTCTTAACCACTCTCTATAAGGGAGTTTTGATTTAAGATCTTGGTCAATTTGGATTTCGTTAATTACTTCTCCAGTAAAAGTATTCACAGCCAAAATACCACCTGGTGATACTCTACCTTTTTCGACAATCTTTTCATCTGCAGTTGGATTTACACCAGTTTCAGATGCAATTGTAATTATGTTGTCCTTATCTATTTGATATCTAGCTGGTCTTAGACCATTCCTATCAAGCATGCATACAGCCCATTTGCCATCAGACATAACTATGCCTGCTGGGCCATCCCATGGCTCCATATGCATCGAATTATACTCATGAAAACTTCTTATATCTGCATCTAATAAATATGCGTTTTGCCATGCAGGAGGCATTACCATTCTTATTGCTCTGAATAACTTTACTCCTCCATTGATCAAGATTTCGATCATATTATCTAATGCTGATGAATCTGATCCTGTCTCATTTACTAGTTGTTTAAATTTTTGTATTTTTGGAATACGAGGACTCTTAAATTTTGACGATCTTGCTTTTACCCAATTCCTGTTTCCTCTTATTGCATTAATTTCACCATTATGAGCTAGGAGTCTAAAAGGCTGAGCAAGATGCCATCTAGGATGAGTATTAGTTGAGAATCTTTGATGAAATAAGCAAATTGAGGATTTGAACTGAGATGATTTTAAGTCTAAATAGAAATCTTGTATGGCATCAGGCAACATCAACCCTTTGTAAACAATGGTTTTTGATGAAAGGCTACAAAAATAAAGCTTTTCATCGTTAAGGTAAATCTCTTCAATTTGTTTTCTTGCTTGATATAAATTAGTTTCAAATTTTTCTTCATAAAATACTTTGTCGGTCGATTGAATATATAGTTGGTAAATATTTGGCAAACAATTTAGGGCTATCTCTCCAAGAATTGTTTTATTAATTGGTACATTTCTTATAGCCTTTACTTCTAAATTTTCACTTTTAAATATCTTATTAATTTTTGAAATATCTGATTTTATTTTCCTAGACGTGAAGATTTGACCGATTGCAAACTCTTCTGTTATTTTAATTTTTTGTTCTTTATATAAAGCATCTATAAAAAATTCTTTATTTATATCTATTAGAAGACCGCAACCATCCCCAGTTTTACCATCTGAACCAATGGCACCTCTGTGAGTCATGCTTGTGAGAGCATTTATAGATTTGGTAATAATTTTATGTGACTTTCTACCACTGATATCTGCTATCAGACCAAATCCACAATTATCTCTAAAGTCATTTTTTGAAATAAGTCTAGACATACTAAAAGTGTGAAAAAACATTATTGTATCACAATAAACTATGAATTAATAAAAAAAAGTGTCATACTATGTCATACACTTTGAATATTTAAATGGCCAATAAAAATAAGCAATATAGAATTGAAAAAGGTCTTTTGTTGTTTACTCAACCAAGGTCCCCCTATTTCTATGGAAAGATAAGATTAAAAGGTAAATATCATACAAAATCTTTTTCTCCAATCTCTGATTTTAATGCAGCTAAAGAAAAACTTTATGAATGGAAAAATCAGCTCACTGAAAATTCTGAAAATTTAATTACGTCTGAGAGTAACGATAGAAAAGAATATACTGATTTTGAAGAACTAAATAATAACTTTCAGTTTCTTGATGTTGGTAGATATGATCCTGCAAAGAAATCAGTTAACGAAAGAAAAATAAATTTTGTGGAGATTTATGGAGAATACAATCAATCTCAAGCTTCTAATCAAGCTCATAGATGTTTAGATTGTGGTAATCCGTATTGTGAGTGGAAATGTCCTGTTCATAATTACATTCCTGACTGGTTGAAGCTTGTAAACGAAGGAAATATTTTAGAAGCTGCAGATTTATGTCACTCAACTAATACTTTGCCTGAGGTATGTGGCAGAGTCTGTCCTCAGGATCGTCTATGCGAAGGAGCGTGCACTCTTAATGATGGATTTGGAGCTGTAACTATAGGATCAATAGAAAAATATATTACTGAAAAAGCATTTGAGATGGGTTGGAAACCAGATTTATCTCAAAGAAAATGGACTAATAAAAAGGTTGCAATAGTTGGGTCCGGTCCTGCGGGCATAGCGTGTGCTGATGTTCTTACAAGATCTGGGATTCATAGTCATGTTTTTGACAAAAATGAAGAGATTGGTGGACTGCTAACTTTCGGAATACCAGAATTTAAGCTTGAGAAATCTGTAGTAAAAAGAAGAAGAAAAATTCTTGAAGAAATGGGTATTAAATTTAATTTGGGTATTGAGATAGGAAAAGATATTAAATTTAAAAGCCTCTATGACAAGTATGACGCGGTTTTTTTAGCAATGGGTACTTATACATCGCTTGAAGGAGGATTTAATGGTGAAAAATTACCTGGTGTATACAAAGCTATTGATTATTTGATTTCTAATACCAAAAAGCTCTTAAATATGAGTTCAGGAAAAAGTGAATACATTAATTTTAAAGGCAAAAATGTTGTTGTTTTAGGTGGAGGAGACACTGCAATGGATTGTAATAGAACTGCAATTAGACAAGGTGCAAAGTCAGTTACATGTCTTTATAGAAGAGATGAAGTAAATATGCCTGGTTCGAGAAAAGAGGTAAAAAATGCTAAAGAAGAAGGAGTTATATTTGATTTCAATGTTCAACCAATTGATATATTAGGAAATAATAAAGTTGAAGGAGTTAAGATTGTTCAAACAGAGTTAGGAGAACCTGATCAGAATGGAAGAAGAGTACCTATTCCAATTAGCGGATCAGAGAGAATATATGATGCAGATGTTGTTATAGTTGCATTTGGTTTTAGAGCAAGTCCCGCAAATTGGTTTGAAGATTTTAATATCAATACAAGAAAAGATGGTCTTGTTATTGCAGAAGAGAATCAGGAATATAAATTCCAAACTTCAAATAAAAAAATATTTTCTGGTGGAGATATGGTCAGAGGCTCTGACTTAGTTGTCACTGCAATATGGGAAGGAAGGGAAGCAGGTAAAAGTATAATAAAATATGTTTCATGAATAATCCTGATCCATTATTTCTTAGAGCCCTTAATAAAAATAAACTCAGCACCCCTCCTATTTGGTATATGAGGCAAGCAGGAAGGTATATGCCAGAATATAGAAAAGTTAGGAAAAAATTCAAAAATTTTCTTGATATGTGTAAAAATCCTGATGTTTGCTGTGAGTTAGCTATGCAGCCTATCAATGCATTTGAGCTTGATGCAGCAATATTATTCTCTGATATTCTTACGATTCCAGATGCATTTGGTTTGGGTGTAAAATTTATTGAAAAAGAAGGTCCTGTTTTTACAAATCCAATAGAATCAACATCTGATATTAATAATCTAATTCCTTTTGATCCTGAAAATCTCAATTATGTTTATAAAGCTGTTTCAAATATTAGGAATGCATTACCAGAAGATATTCCTTTAATTGGTTTTTCAGGAAGTCCATGGACCTTGGCGGCATATTCAATTGAAGGAAAGTCATCTAAAGACTTTAGAAAGACCTTGGATTTTGTTAAAGCCAATCAGGATGAAACTCATTTCTTACTTTCAAGAATAACCGATGCCTGTTTCCTGTATCTTAGAAAGCAAGTTCAGTCAGGGGCAAATGTTATACAAATATTTGACTCGTGGGCTAATATTCTCAATACCAAAGAATTAGAAGAATACTCTATCAATTATACAAAGTCTCTTATCAGTGCGTTAAAAAATGATCAAGTAACATCAGAAATTCCTATAATTCTATTTTCCAGAGACCCAAAATGTAATACAGATACTCTAATAAATACTTCTGCTGATTGTATAAGTTTGTATTGGGGTATGGATAATTTTGATATAAATCTAGCAAAGGACAAAGTTGCTATTCAGGGAAATCTAAATCCTAGAATACTCTTAGAATCTAAAGACGTTATTAAAAAAGAAACACATAAACTATTAGATAATTTTAAAGGATTTCCGGGATATATTTTTAACCTAGGCCATGGGATTACACCTGACATCGACCCTAATAATATTAAATATCTTACAGATATTGTAAGAGAGTTTTAATCACCCCAAAGCCTTATAAGCCCTTCCTGTGTGCAAGATGCAATTAACTTTCCATCCCTAGAAAAAATGGAACCTCTAGAAAAACCACGAGCATTTCTAGTTATTGGGCTCTCCATTGTGTACAAAAACCAACCATCTAGATCCACATTTCTATGAAACCACATAGCATGATCAAGACTAGCGTTCTGAAAATTTTTAGTTAAGAAATTAACTCCTACAGAATTATTTGCAGCTCCTAAAAGACCCATATCTGATATATACAAAAGAAAGGCCTGTTGAGTTATCTGATCTTCAGGAATACTTCCTTCAGCTTTTATCCAGGTGTTTTTATATGGTGGCATTCTTTTGGGATTAAAATAACTTTGTTCTTCAACTGGTCTCATCTCAATCTCTTTTTGTCTAATAAACATAGGCATATCTTCTATCTTCATGTTTAATTCTTTTAAAGCCTCTTCCCTTACTTCCATCTCACTCTTTAATGTTTCAGGCTCAGGGACTTTTGGCATCTCAATTTGATGTTCTAGTCCTTTTTCTCTTTTTTGGAAAGATATAGAACAATTAAATATCGCTTCACCATCCTGAAGAGCTTTTACAGTCCTGGTTGTAAAACTTTTGCCATCTCTAATTCTGTCTACGGTGAAAGTTATAGGTTTTTTCATATCTCCTGGTCTTAAGAAATAAGAATGGAAAGAGTGTGCAAAATGCTCTACATCAACAGTTTTGTATGCAGCAATCAATGTTTGTGCCATGACTTGGCCTCCAAAGATTCTTTTATAGCCAACATTTCTACCAGTCCAGCTAAAAATATCTCTATCAATTCCATCTAGCTCAAATAAACCAAGAGTTCTTTTTAATGCGGTTTTGTTATTCATTTTTAGGTTGCGCTTAGTCCACCATCTACCACTAACTCGGTGCCTGTAATAAAAGATGATTCATCTGATGCTAAAAAAACAGCAGCATTGGCAATATCTATTGGCTCAGCCAATTTTCTAAGTGGTATTTGTTTAACTAATTTTTCTTCAATATTTCTTTCAGGAGCTGAATCGATCATACTTTGAACCATTGCTGTTCTTGTAAATACAGGATGAATAGAATTACATCTGACAAGATTTGTAGATTTTGCGCAATGAAGTGCAACAGACTTGGATAAATGCCTAACTGCGGCTTTTGAAGAATTATATGCAGACATGTTGTGTGAGGCGACAATACCAGACATCGAAGAAATATTAATTATTGAGCCATTGCCAGACTTTCTCATCAATGGTAAAGAGAATTTACATCCCAAAAAAACAGAGTCTAAATTCACACTATGGACTAGATGCCAAGATTCTAAGTAAGTTTCTTCAACATCACCTCCCCCACCAATACCTGCATTGTTGACTAATATATTCAACGAACCAGTATTTTTTTCAATATTCAAGATTGTCTCTTTCCACTGATCTTCTTTTGTGACATCAAGAGTCATATATTCACATGAAAGTTCCTCTGCTGTTTTAACTAAAGATTCTTCATTAATGTCTGTGATTATTATATTTGCGCCTTGAGAGATCATGGATCTTGCCATTTCTTTTCCCAAACCCTGGGCCGCTCCAGTGATTAATCCAACTTTATTTTTTAGTCTTCCTGACATAATTTAATATAGTAGTTAAAATGACATCTTACATTGTTTACAAAAAAACTAGAACTTTAAACCCTCAAAAGGTAGGATATGCAGTCCGAAAAAGAACTTTTTAAAAATGGTTATAAATACAGAAATAGAATTACCAAAAAAACCTGACAGCAAAGTCGAGGTTGCTGATACGTTTAATATTGATTCAAAAATAACAGTAAAGGCATTTAAAGAAAAAAATGCCTGGGTACCCGAAATTGATAACTCATATGTTTTTGACAAAGATACAACGCTTTCGATATTAGCTGGTTTTGAACATAACAGAAGAGTAATGATCCAAGGTTTTCATGGAACAGGAAAATCTACACATATTGAACAAGTAGCTGCAAGACTTAATTGGCCTTGCGTTAGAATTAATCTTGATAGTCATATAAGTAGAATAGATCTTCTTGGGAAGGATGCTATAAAACTAAATGATGGTAAGCAAATTACTGAATTTCAGGAGGGGCTTCTACCTTGGTCTATTCAAAATCCAGTTGCTCTTGTTTTTGACGAATATGATGCAGGTCGTCCCGATGTCATGTTTGTTATTCAAAGAATATTAGAAGTAGAAGGTAAACTTACTTTACTAGACCAAAATAAAATTATTAACCCTCACCCAGCCTTTAGATTATTCGCAACAACAAATACTGTTGGGTTAGGAGATATGACTGGTCTTTATCATGGCACTCAACAGATTAACCAGGGTCAAATGGATAGATGGCACATATTATCAACATTAAATTATTTAAATCCCATGCAAGAATTGAAAGTAGTAACATCAAAATTAACTAGTCTCAAGGGAGCAAAAAATCAAGAAATCATTAAAAATATGATTAAGCTAGCTAACCTGACAAGAACAGGATTTGCTAATGGTGATATCTCAACACTTATGTCTCCTAGAACAGTAATATCATGGGGTCAGAATTTTAAGATCTTTAAAGATCTTGTTTCATCATTTAAATTAACTTTTCTCAATAAATGTGATGACATAGAAAAATCAATTATCTCAGAGTACTTTCAAAGATGCTTTGATATTGAAATAGAAAACGAATCAACAAATACCTAATTTTTAATGGGTTGGACAAAAAATAGAGAAAGATTACATGAGGCTGCGGTTTCAACTGTAAAAGCAATATCAAAGAACAAAAAAATTACTTCTAATACTG
>CABYCL010000007.1 GCA_902517505.1 uncultured SAR86 cluster bacterium
TTGCTGGATTACTTCTTCTAAATAATGTTCTTATTGTTGCTGGTTCATTAGTAGGAGCCAGTGGATTAATACTAACAATAATAATGGCTAAGGCAATGAACAGATCAATTGGAAACATTTTATTTGTTGGCTATGCATCTTCATCCTCTGGACCAAAGTCTGAAGAAACGGGCGAAGTAAAACCAATAAATGTTTCAGATGCTTATTTAATTCTTGAGAATGCTAGCTCTGTTCTGGTAATTCCAGGTTATGGTATGGCAGTAGCACAAGCCCAGCACGTTGTTCGTGAACTTGGAGAGCTCCTTGAAGCAAATGGTACAGAGGTAAAATATGGTATTCATCCTGTTGCTGGAAGAATGCCAGGTCATATGAATGTATTATTAGCTGAAGCCAATGTTCCATATGATGTTTTGGTTGAACCTGATGATGTAAACCCATCAATGGATAGTGTAGATGTAGCAGTTGTAATAGGGGCAAATGATGTAGTTAATCCATCAGCAACAGAAGAACCAGGCAGTCCAATTTATGGAATGCCTATAATAGAAGCTCATAATGCAAGGACTGTTTTTGTTCTTAAAAGATCAATGTCTTCTGGTTTTGCAGGTGTTCAAAATCCACTTTTCTTTAAAGAAAATACTAGAATGCTTTTTGGTGATGCAAAAGAGTCAATAGGCGGTTTGGTAGCTGAATTTAAAGAGTAATTTTTGCCGTAAATATGTTAAAATATTGCCTAATTTAGGTAATAAAATCCGTGTATAAATTTAAGGTTCAATAAGCAGAAAAATGAGTGATTTTGCCAAAGAAATTATATCTGTAAACATTGAAGATGAGCTAAAACAATCTTATCTAAGCTATGCACTTAGCGTTATTCATGGTAGAGCGCTACCAGATATAAGAGATGGTTTAAAGCCGGTACATAGAAGAATCTTATACGCAATGTACGATCTAAAAAATTTCTACAATAGACCATATAAGAAATCTGCAAGAGTTGTTGGTGATGTTATTGGTAAATATCATCCCCATGGTGATTCTGCTGTCTATGATGCCATGGTTAGAATGGCTCAAGATTTTTCTATGAGATATCCAATCGTTGAAGGCCAAGGAAACTTTGGTTCAATTGATGGCGACCCACCTGCGGCAATGAGATATACAGAAGTAAGGATGTCAAAAATTACTGATCAAATGCTTGGAGATATAGAAAAAGAAACTGTATCTTTTTCTCCAAATTATGATGGTAGTGAATTTATACCTGATGTGCTTCCAACAAAAATCCCAAATCTTTTAGTCAATGGTTCATCTGGAATTGCTGTAGGCATGGCTACAAATATCCCACCCCACAACCTAAATGAAGTTTTAAATGGATGTATCAATCTAATTAATAATCCTAAAATATCTATTGATGAATTAATTAAGGATATTTCTGGACCTGATTTCCCAACCGGGGGAACGATTGATGGTAAAGCAGGTATTTATGAAGCTTATAAAACTGGTAGGGGGATAATTCATGTTCGATCTAATACTTCTATAGAAGAAGATAAATCAGGAAAACAATCATTAATCATTAACGAAATCCCATTTATGGTTAATAAAGCAAGAATGCTTGAAAAGATTGCAGAGCTAGTAAAGGAAAAGAAGATAGAGGGCATAACTGAAATTCGAGATGAATCAGATAAAGATGGATTGAGAGTGGTGATTGAAGTCAGAAAAGGCGACTCTGTAGAAGTTCTTGAAAATAATTTATTTGCACAAACTCAACTTGAACAGTCTTTTGGAATAAATTTCACAGTACTTTCAGACGGTCAACCAAAAGAAGTTAATCTCAAAGAAATGCTTCAGGCATTTATTAAGCATAGAAAAGAAATTATTATCAAAAGAACTAAATTTGATCTTAAAAAAGCAAAAGATAGAGGACATGTAGTAGAAGGTTTGATGGTTGCTATTGCAAATATTGATCAGATTATAGCGATAATTAAAAAATCAAAGGATCCAAAAATAGCTGCTAGTGAATTATGTAAGAAAGTTTGGAAATCTGGACCAGTGGAAGCAATTCTTAAAAAAGTTGGCAGTGATGCATGTAAGCCAAAAGGTCTTAGTAAAGATCTTGGCTTGAAAGGGAAAAAATATAAATTATCTCAAGATCAAGCTAAAGCAATTCTTGAATTAAGACTGGGAAGACTTACCGGTTTAGAACAAGATAATTTAAGTAAAGAATTTTCAGAAATTGTAGAAAAAATACTTAGCCTTCAGAAAATTTTGGATGAAAAGCAAACTCTTACAGATCTAATGATAGGCGAGTTAGAGGAGATTAAAAATAGTTTTGGAGATGACAGAAGAACCCTAATCAATGATACAAGAAGAGGAATCACAAACGAAGATCTTATTCCTGAAGAGACAAGAGTATTAACAGTATCGAGAAGTGGCTATGCTAAGACTCAACCTCTAGATGAATATCGTGAGCAAAGAAGAGGTGGTCAAGGTAAGGCAGCTGCTACAGTAAAAGAAGAAGATTTAATTCAAAATTTATATGTTCTAAGTAGTCATGTTCAAATTCTTTGTTTTACAACAAAAGGTAAGGTATTTTGGTTAAAGGTATATGAAATACCAGTTGCTTCAAGGACATCAAAAGGCAGGCCATTGGTTAACATGCTTAATTTGGATGACGATGAAAGAGTAAGCGATATTTTACCAGTTGAAGAATTCTCAGATGATAAGTTTATCTTTATGGCTACAAGAAAAGGAATAACTAAGAAAACTAAGTTGAGCCTCTTTGCTAGAAAATGGAAGTCAGGTATTAAGGCAATTAATTTAGATGATGACGATCGATTAATTGGAACAGCAATAACTGATGGTAGTAAAGAAATTTTATTGGCATCTTCAGCTGGAAAATTAATTAGGTTTAATGAATCTAAAGTAAGAGCTATGGGAAGAACAGCAAGAGGAGTCAAAGGAATGAAATTAAAAAAAGATCATAAATTAATTTCACTTAATGTTGCAGATTCATCCAAAACAGTTTTGTGTGTTTCGGAAAATGGCTATGGCAAAAAAACAGAATTAGATGATTTCCCAACTCATAATAGAGGTGGTCAAGGAGTAATATCTATAAAAACAAGCGAGAGAAATGGGTTAATGGTTGCTGCAGCATTAGTTAAAGAAGAAGATGGAATAATGTTAATTAGCGATAAGGGAACTATGATTCGAACTAATGTGTCACAAGTGCCAACATTAAGCAGAAATACCCAAGGAGTTAAAATCATTACTCCAAAAGAGGAAGAAAAACTTATTGAGTGTGTCACGATCCCTGAAGAAGAAAATCAAGAAGATTAAATAATGAGAAAGTGGAATTTTTGTGCAGGACCAGCAGTTCTCCCTGAAGATGTCCTTAAAGAAGTAAAGTCAGAATTTTTAGAATTTAATAATTCTGGTACATCTATTATGGAGATGAGTCATAGATCTGAAATCTATACCTCAGTCGCAATAGAAGCAAAAAAAGATCTCATAGAGATATTAAATATTCCTAAAAATTACGATGTTTTATTTCTACAAGGCGGAGCAACTCATCAATTTTCAATGGTTCCCTATAATTTTGGACATAATACCAAAGAGGCAGACTATGTTTTATCAGGTTCTTGGTCTAAAAAAGCAATCTCAGAAGCTTCAAAAATAATTAAAGTTAATACTATTGCATCATCTGAGGGCAAGAACTTTACCTATGCACCAGATCCAAACGATTGGAAAGTTTCAGAAAAATCTGCATATTTACATTTTTGTCCAAATGAAACTATTCAAGGAGTAGCAATTCATGAACCACCAATTATTGATAAACCTCTCATATCAGACGCATCTTCTGTAATCTTAAGTGAGCCTTTAGATGTTTCAAAGTTTTCTTTAATTTATGCTGGAGCTCAAAAAAATATTGGACCATCAGGTTTAACAATTGTAATTATAGACCGTGAATTTATGGAATATGGAGATCAAAATATACCCAATATTCTTAAATATTCTGAACACTCTAATTCTGATTCAATGCTTAATACACCTCCTACATTTGCCTGGTATATGGCAGGAAAAGTATTTAAATGGATAAAAGATTCTGGTGGCTTAGATTATTTTAGTATTCAAAATAATAAAAAAGCTAGTGAGTTGTATAAATTTATTGATGAATCTTCATTTTATTCCAACAATATAGATATAAAAAATAGATCGATTATGAATGTTACTTTTTTTCTTGCAAATGATGATCTTGATAAGACATTCTTGTCAAATGCAGAAGAAAACGGATTATTAAACCTAAAAGGCCATAGATCAGTTGGAGGAATGAGAGCAAGCATATATAATGCTATGCCCTTTGAGGGGGTTGAGGAATTGATTAAATTTATGGAATATTTTGAATCAAAATATGGATAGGCAAGATGACAAAAAAAAACCTTAAAAGCTTTAGAGATAAAATTGATAAGATTGATCAAGAAATACTTGCGCTTATCCAAAAAAGAGCATTTCATGCAGTAGCTATAGGTAAAATAAAATCTAAAACTGATCCAAAACAGTCTTTTTATAAACCTGGCAGAGAAACTAAAATTTTAAGAAACATAATTAAATCAAATAAAAAAGGATTACTTCCGGACTCTAAAATAAGAGCCATATATAAAGAGCTTATTTCAGGATGTTTATCTTTAGAAGAAATTTTAAAAGTTGCATATCTAGGTCCAGAAGGAACTCACTCTGAAGCAGCTGTTCATAATCAATTTGGATCGCAGGCTATAAGGATTCCAACAAACACTATTGACGATGTTTTTTATCAAGTAATAAATAACGAAGTAAATATTGGGGTTGTACCTGTTGAAAATTCATCAGAAGGAGTTATTAATACGACACTAAATTGTTTGGCAGATAGTGAAGATATAAAAATCATTGGTGAAATATATTTAGATATTGATCATCAGTTAGCTTCGGGTAATAAATTTGATTTAAATCAAGCTTTTGCAATTGCTTCACATCCACAAGCACTTGGACAATGCTCGAAGTGGATAGAAAGGAATATAGGAAGCATTAAAAGACTTGAGATGCCAAGTTCAGCAGCTGCAGCTAAATATGCTAAAGAAAATAAAAATATATTATGTATTGTAAATTCATTAGCTGTTGAAAATTATAAACTTCGTCTTGTAAAAAAGAATATCCAAGATTACTCTGAAAATAGTACAAGATTCCTTGTAATAGGTAAAACTCAAGTTGAAAAGACTGGCAAAGATAAAAGCTCTTTTTTAATTCAGACCCCCAATAAGCCTGGTTCTCTTATGTCTGTTTTAAAGCCTTTTGATGAAAAGAAAATTAACTTAAGTAAGATTGAAACACGACCTTCAAGAGGAAATATTAATTCTCATGATTTCTTTGTTGATTGTGAAGGGCATATTAAAGATCAGAAACTTCGATTAGCTATAAAAGAAGTTATAGATACCGGAGCAATTGTAAGAAATTTTGGCTCATATCCTGAATATGTATGAACTTGAACGTTGAAAAAATTCTAATTATTGGAGTGGGCATGATAGGGGCATCAATTGCATTAGCTTCTAAATCAAAAGGAATCAAAGTTGCTGGATTTGATAATAATCCTGAGTTTTTGAACAATGCTGTCAAAAAGCAGATTATTGACCAAAGCATTGATTCATTAGATGAGATAAATTCAAAAAATTATATTAAAGATGTTGATTTAATTATTATTGCAGTTCCACCAAAGCAAACATTAGAGGTATTAAATAGCTTAAAAGAATTATGGAATACAGATATAACTATTACAGATACATCAAGTGTAAAAAATCATATTCAATTAAAAGATGTTTCCAATATAATTCTTTCTCATCCAATTGCCGGCTCTGATCAATCTGGCTTATCAGCAGCAGACGCAAACCTTTTTCAGGGTAAAAAAAATGTTTTGTGCAATCCATTTGATAGCTCCAAAGAACATTTCGATAAGGTAGATAATTTTTGGAAAAATGCTCTTCAAATGAGAACTTCTTTAATGACAGTTTCTGAACACGACTTAGTTTTTGCAATGACAAGTCATCTTCCGCATTTGATATCCTATGCTTTAATAGATTCAATTCGCTTATCAAATAATGATGTTGGTGATAATGCCGGCGGCGGCTTAAAAGAATTTTTAAGATTAAGTGGGTCAAATCCAGAAATGTGGAGCGATATTTTTACTCTTAATAGAGTAGATTTAATAAAAGCACTTGCCGGTATGCAAGTTTCACTTAATAATTTATTAGAGCTTATTTCTGAAACAAAGCAAATTCCTGATATTTTTTCCCATCTTGAATTTCTTAAAAATGAACTTGATGAGATTAAATCTTTTAAAGAAGATAAATTTTGAATTTAGTATCCTATCAAATCAATACAATGTCTGGTGAAATTGTTTGTCCTGGTGATAAGTCTATTTCTCAAAGAATACTAATTATTGGTTCGATATTAAATTGTGATATGGAGATAGATGGGTTTCTGGATTCAGCTGATCCTAATTCAACTCTTAATGCTTTAAATGAAATTGGAGCATCAATTAAAAAAGATCAAGAAAAAGTATTTTTAAATAAAAGAAATATCCCATTTCATGAGCCTGTTAATGATTTAGATCTTGGTAATTCAGGGACTGGTGCCAGGCTTATCTTGGGATTAATTTCAGGCTTAGGCCTAAGATCTAAATTAATTGGAGATTCTTCTTTATCTAATAGACCTATGCAAAGGGTTATAAAACCTTTAATTCAAATGGGCGCAAAAATTGATAGCAACAAAGGGAAATTACCAATTTTTACCCTTGATTCAAAAATTTCTAATAATTTTCAATATAAAATGCCTATTGCGAGCGCTCAAGTTAAATCATGTCTTTTATTAACAGCGCTAGCCTCAGAGAATAATATAAAAGTTATTGAACCAAAAATAACACGAGATCATACAGAGAGAATGATTGATTATTTTGGAGGTGACATTAGTTTTAAACAAAAAGCAAATATAGGAGAAATAAATTATAAATTCCACAATTTAACTCCGAAAGATTCCTACAAGGTCGCTGGTGATTTTTCTTCAGCAACATTTATCATTGTAGCCACCTTAATATCTTTAAATTCAGAAGTTTTAATTAAAAATGTAGGACTAAACAAAACAAGGAGTGGGTTATTAGAAATACTAAAAATGATGGGTGCTAATATTCAGATTAAAAATAAAAAAATTGAATCAAATGAAGAGGTTGGAGACATAGTAGTTAAATCCTCTAAATTAATTGGTGTTCAGGTGCCTAAGAATATAATCCCAAATATAATCGATGAAATACCCATATTAAGCATTGCTGCAGCTTTTGCTGATGGCGTGACTAAAATCAGCAATGCATCTGAATTAAGAGTTAAAGAATCAGATAGATTAAATGCTATATCAAATGGACTAAGTAAATTAAATATAATTCATGAAATATTTGAGGATGGTTTAAATATAACTGGAACAAAAGAAAAGGTAGATTCAGAAAAGAAAATTAATTCTTTTAATGATCATAGAATTGCAATGAGTTTTTTAATAGCTGGAATTAGATCAAAAAAAGGAATATCTGTAGAAAACTGCAAGAATATCGAAACCTCATTTCCAAATTTTAGGAATATAATGAATTCTTTAGGTATGAAAATTGATGAAAAAAATTAATGTGGTAGCGATAGATGGTCCTTCAGCATCAGGAAAGGGAGCATTATCAAGAAGCATAGCGCATCGATTTGGATTTGACATTCTTGATAGTGGACTCTTATATAGACTTTATGCTTTCTTATCTCATTTAAAGTTTGATATAGATGAAATTAATAAAAAAATTAGCAAAGATATATCTTTTATTTCTGACGAAGATAGCGTACATGTTATTTATGAAGGAAAAGAAATAACTAATCATCTAAGATCAGAAAATATTGCAAAAATAGCATCTGAACATAGCGCCAAAAAAGAAGTAAGAAGATCATTATTTGAGATCCAAAGGAATTTTTATAATGAAAAAGGCCTAGTAGCTGATGGAAGAGATATGGGTACTGTGGTCTTTAAAGATGCAAAAATAAAAATATTTCTTACAGCATCTAAAGAAATTAGAGCAAAAAGACGTTATTTAGAGTTGCAGAATCGCGGTCAAGAAGTTAATATGCCCGCTCTGATAGCCGATATTGAGAAAAGAGATTTAAAGGATAGCTCAAGAGAATTATCGCCTCTTTTACCAGCTGAAGATGCTCATATAATTGACTCTTCAGAAATGTCTCTTGAAGAAGTATTCAGTCTTACTGAAAATTTAATTAAAAAGGAATTTATATAAATGTCAGAATCTTTTTCAACCTTATTAGATGAAAGTTTAAATACGCTTGATATGCAACCAGGTTCAATAGTACCTGGAGTGGTTCTTGATATTGACAAAGACTGGGTCACTGTTCATGTTGGTCTTAAATCAGAGGGAATGATATCAATAGACGAATTTAGAAATAATAAAGGCGAAGCTAATATTGAAGTTGGAGATGAGATTGAGGTAGCTCTTGAGGCGGTTGAAGATGGGTATGGAGAAACTAGAATTTCTAGAGAAAAAGCAAGAAAATTATCAACTTGGAAGATGTTAGAGGAAGCCCTCGAGACAGGTGAATTTGTAACAGGTAAGATTCAAAATAGGGTTAAAGGTGGATTTGCAGTTGAAGTTGATGTTGTTAAAGCTTTTCTTCCTGGTTCATTGGTAGATGTAAGGCCTGTAAAAGAAGCACCTGATATTGAAAATACTATTCAAGATTTTAAAGTTATTAAACTTGATTATAAAAGAAACAACGTTGTTCTATCGAGAAAAGCTGTATTAGAAAAAAATAACTCTGAAGTTAAAGTTGAATTACTAAAAAATCTTGAAGAAGGCCAAATTGTAAAAGGTATTGTAAAAAATATTACCGATTATGGTGCTTTTATTGATCTTGGAGGATTAGATGGCCTGCTGCACATTACTGATATCTCATGGTCGCGAGTCACAAATCCCTCTGATCATTTAAATCTTGGTGAAGAAATAGATGTCAAAGTTTTAAGTTTTGATAAGGAGAAGTTAAGAGTTTCATTGGGACTCAAACAAATTCATAATGACCCATGGGAAAATGTTGAGTCTAACTATTCAGTTGGAGGCATATATGAAGCAGAAGTTTCAAATTTAACAGATTATGGTTGTTTTGCTCAACTTGAAGAGGGAATAGAAGGCCTTATCCATTTATCTGAACTAGATTGGACTAGTAAAAATATTCATCCTTCAAAGGTTGTTGAAATCGAAGAAAAAATTAAAGTTATGATTCTAGAGATTGACCATGATAAGCGAAGAATTTCTTTGGGTTTAAAACAGACTAAACCAAATCCTTGGACTGAATTTGCTAACAAATATGGAATAGGAGATAAAGTTGAAGGAAAGATTAAATCAATTACTGATTTCGGCATCTTCGTTGGACTTGAGGGCGATATTGATGGATTGATCCATTTGTCTGATATATCTGATGAAGTCGAATCCAATGATGCATTAGAAGAATTTAAAAAAGATCAAGTTCTTGAATGTATTGTTTTTGCTGTTGATGCTGAAAGAGAAAGAATCTCATTGAAGTTGAGTGAATAATCAAAAACAAGAAACCTTTACACGCTCAGATATAGAAGCATCTCTCAAAAAGAAATTCCCAAATTTAAGTAAATTTGAAATCTCCGAAGCTATAGATGCTATTTTAGAGTCTATTGTTGAATCAGTTGCATTGGATGAAAAGGTAGAAATTAGAGGTTTTGGTACTTTCTCAAAAAAATTTATAAGACCTAGAAAATTCATTAATCCTAAAACAAAGGAGGTATCATATTTGGGTGAAACTGCAACAATGCATTTTAAACCTTCAAAATCATTGATAAAAATATGATCATAGTAGCAATAGACGAAATTAGCTTTAATAAGGCTTCAAGTATTATTGATAATCTTGATTCAACAAAATGCATGGTGAAAATTGGAAGTGTTGCCTTTAATTCTATCGGCCATAAAGTTATCGATTATGCTGCTAAAAAAGGCTTTGATATATTTCTTGATTTAAAACTTCATGACATACCAAATACCGTTAAAAAATCTATAAAAGGATTAACTAATCTCCCAATAACAATGCTAACAGTCCATACTTCTGGTGGAAAAGATATGATGGTGGCTGCAATGGAAGCAGTCTCAGGTACTGATATAAAAGTTTTTGGAGTGACTGCATTAACTAGTCTCAACGACGACGATACAAATAAAATATACCAAAGGAATGCCTCAGACCATGTAAATGCAATGTTAGATCTAGCAGAATCAGCTGCAATAGATGGTGTTGTATGTTCTCCACACGAGTTAGATCTTGTAAGTAAAAGAGAATCATTATTATCCATAACACCTGGTATAAGACTGCAGGACTTAAATGATGACCAAAGCAGAGTTATGTCACCAGAAGAAGCAATTAACTTAGGTGCAAATTATCTGGTTATTGGAAGACCAATAACTCAATCAGATAACATATCAGGAACCTTAGAAGATATTTTTAATAAAATAAGTAACTCTTAGTATTTTTATGAGTTAAAATGAAGAATGCTAAAATCAAATATTAAAGTAAATATCAATGATATAGGTGGAAAAGTTGCTAAAGAAGATGATAGATATGTAGTAAAGGATAATTCCTTTGGCAACAAGCTTATACTTAGTAGCACTTTATTAGAACCAAATCAAAGTACTAGCGGACATTTTCATAATGGACAGGAAGAGGTGTATCTCTTTGTTAGAGGAAATGGAGAAATGGAACTAGATTCAGAAAGATTTGAAGTAAAAGCTGGAGATATTATTAATATTGAAGATGGCGTATTTCACAGAGTTTACAATACTAATGACAATGACCAGCTTTATTTTGTTTGTGTTTTTGATGGTGGAAGCACTGCAAGAGAAAATCATAATAAAATAAAAGATCAGTAAGCCTGGATTAGAACCAAGCTAAATTGAAGATCGTTTAGAATCCATACACTTAGTAAAAAATAATAGAAATTTCTTAAAGACAATTGATAGATTATAATTAAAAATATGAAAGTAATAGTGGTAAGTGGTGGTTTTGATCCATTGCATTCAGGCCATATTTCTTATTTTAAAGATGCAAGAAGTCATGGAGATAAGCTAATTGTTGCTTTAAACAGTGATTACTGGCTAGAAAAGAAGAAAGGCAAATTTTTTATGCCTTTTTCAGAAAGAAAGCTAATCATTGAAAATTTAATGTTTATAGACGAAGTTATCGATTTTGAAGATGATGAAATTGGTAGCTGCATTAATGCCCTTGAAAAAGTTAAAGATTTACATGTAAATGATGAGATTTATTTTGCAAATGGTGGTGATAGGGATAAAGAAAATATTCCTGAAATGTCAGTTGATGGCATTAATTTTTTATTCAAGATAGGAGGCGATGATAAAAAAAACTCCTCCTCATCAATTTTAAAAAAATGGCAAAATTATCATGAAGAAAGAATTTGGGGCGCTTTTTACAACTTATTTGAATCTGATGATGTAAAAGTAAAAGAGTTGATTGTTGATCCAGGCAAAGGCATGAGTTTCCAAAAACATTTTAAAAGGTCAGAAATATCGATAGTAAGCAAAGGATCATGCATTATCAATTACAGCAGAGATAATCCAGACGATAGAAAAGATATACAATTGAACAAATTTGATTATTATTTCGTTCCTGTTGGTGAGTGGCATCAGATTACTAATCCATTCGATGAACCATGCCATCTTATTGAAATTCAATACGGTGAGTCCTGTGTTGAAGAGGACATTGAAAGAATAGATTATTACGATCCAAAATAATTTTAATAAAGTCAATTGAAGATAAATATCAAAAAAGTTCCAAATACTCCAGGAGTATATAAATTCTTAAATAATCAAGAAATTATTTATATTGGCAAAGCAAAAGATCTAAAAAAAAGAGTTTCTTCTTATTTTGGAAACTCCTACAAAGACAGAAAAACATCTCAAATAAAGTTTTTAACAGATAAAGTTGAGACCTTCACAACAAAGAATGAGGTGGAGGCTTTATTATTGGAACAATCTTTGATAAAGGAGAATAAACCTAAATTTAATATACTTTTAAGAGATGACAAAACTTACCCATACATATATTTTTCACTAGATCATGAATATCCTGGAGTTTATTTGAAGAGAACAAAAAAAAGTGTTGATAAAAAATACTTTGGACCGTTTGTAAGCTCTGAGGCAGTAAAAAAATCAATTAAAGAGATTCAAAAAATTTTTAAAGTTAGAAACTGTACTGATAGCACCTTTGCAAATAGAACAAGGCCTTGTATTGAGTTTCAGATGAAAAGATGCTCCGCTCCATGTGTCCAAAAAATAAATAAATTAGATTACTTTGAAGATATAACAAGTGCAAAATCGTTTTTAACATCTTCAGATACCAAAACTGTAGAACGATTAATGAAAGAAATTAATAAAGCTGTATCAGAACTTGATTTTGAGAAGGCTTCTGAAATTAGAGATCGTCTTAATAGATTGAATCTGTTGAAAGAGGAACAATCGGTAGTGACATTAGCTAATGATATTGATATTTTTTCAGTTAGCTCAGAAATGAGTTATTTAGGAGTATCTATTATTGTTGTAAGAAATGGAAAAATTAGAGGAACAAAAACACATTTAATTAAACAGGCTCTTTATAGCTCCTTTGATGAAGTCTATCAAAGCGCAATATTTAATTTTTATGAAAATCAACTGGATATTCCTAACAAAGTTTTATGTGCTTATGAATTGGAGGATAAAAAAATTCTTGAGGATATGTTTGAAAGTAAGCACCAAAAGAAGGTAAGGATTATACATTCACCAAGTAAGTCAATTAGACCAATATTTAATTTATGCAAGCTTAATTCCCAACAAGTCATCAAAAATTATATTAGTAAAGAGGATAAATATACCTTTGCATTAAATGAGATTTGTGGGTATGTAGGACTAAAACACATTAATAAAATTGAAGCATATGATGTAAGCCATATCTCTGGAGAGAATGGAGTTGCATCTTCTGTAGTATTTACTAAAACTGGACCAGAAAAGAAAAGTTATAGGCTGTTTAATATACCAAATCATCTATGTGGTAATGATGTTGGTTCTTTAGAGCATGTTTTAGAAAGAAGGATCAAATACTTTGATGACCCAAAAATAAAACCGGATTTGCTGTTGATTGATGGTGGCAAAACTCAATTAAAATTTGTAAATTCAGTTTTAGATAAATCAGAGCATAAAGATCTAAAAGCAATATCTATAGTAAAGGGGTCAAATAGAATTAGAGCAACTGAGACAATAATTAGTAGAGATGGAATTTTAGAGCTTGATAAAAATTCTAAAGCTTTTCTAATTTTACAAGAGATGCGTGATGAGTCTCATAGGTTTGCAATTCAAGCTCAGAGAAAGAAAAAAAGAAAGACAATATCTAAATCGGAATTGGATTCAATAAAAGGTATTGGAACCATTTTAAAAAAAAGATTACTTAAAAAATTTAAAAGTATAAAGAACATAAAAACTGCAAATTTATCTGATTTAATGACTGTTGAAGGTATAAATGAGAAAATAGCAGAACGTATAATGAAGAAATTTAAATGATGATTAAGCTAATTAACATTCTTACTTTAGTAAGAATTTTTATTGCAGTGGTAATTTTTGCTTTTTTATCAATCAAAAACTTCTACTTGCTTACATTACTTTTGTTTTTTATTGCTGGTTTAACAGATTATTTTGATGGTTTGTTAGCAAGAAAATTCAATGCAACATCTCAACTTGGTGAGATTTTAGACCCTTTGGCAGATAAAATTTTAATTATTTTTTTATTTTTTGGTCTAGCAGTGAATTTATCTAGTTTTCTAATAGGATTTGCAGGGTCTTTAATTCTCTCTAGAGAAATTTGGATAAGCGCATTAAGAGATTACAATTCAAGAAATAATAATGTTAATGCTACCAAGGTTATTTATATTGCTAAGATTAAAACGAGTATTCAATTATTAACAATTTTTATTTATCTTACAGGCCTAGCATTTAATAAAATGTTATTAATTATATTTGGTGACATATTTTTGATTATTTCTGTTTTGGTGACAATATACACCGGCTATCTATATACCATAAATAGTTTTAAGAATTAATTGCCACATTTTATCAATACACATATACAATACTATAAAAATTTAGGCTGGATGGCAGAGTGGTTATGCAGCGGCCTGCAAAGCCGTTTACGCCGGTTCGATTCCGGCTTCAGCCTCCATATATTATGAAAATAGGAATTATTGGCTTTGGTTTTGTTGGCAAGGATTTAAGAAATGTCCTAAAAGAAAATGTTGAGAGCATAGTATAATGAACTGTCTGCTCGAGAAAAAGAACAACACATTAAATATAAGATTTATAAAGAGGAGTAATTTAAAGATATGCCCGAGTGGTGGAATTGGTAGACACAAGGGACTTAAAATCCCTCGATAGAAATATCGTGCCGGTTCAAGTCCGGCCTCGGGTACCAAATTAAAGCTAGATCAATATCATGAAAGTTTGGATAGTAGCCACATATAAAAATAATGAGTTAAAAAGACTTAAAGACAATCTTCAAAATCAAGATCTTGAATATTACCATCCCAAAATAAACACCAAAAAATATAATTTAACTCCCAAAGAAGAGCCCTTATTTCCTGGCTATATTTTTATTTATTCCTGCATTAAAAATTATTCAAAAATTAAATACACAAGGGGAATTTCCAAAATTATACGATTCAATAATAATATTGCAACACTTGAAGATGATGAGATTTTTGAATTAAAAAAAATAGAATCAGAGTCTTTTTCAAAACCCATAATTCAAAAAATATTTGTTGGACAAGAGGCAATAATGTCTGAAGGACCCCTTAAAGGCTCATTTATTTCAATCGCCTCATTGCCAAATAAAGATAGGGTAAATATTTTTATTCATATCCTAGGAAAAAAAAGAAAGGTGACAGCATCTTTAAATGAAATTAAGCTCTAAAAAAATTAATATCTCAAGTATTAAGGTTTTTAAATTTTTATAAGAATTTCATATTTAGTTGTTTTTCTTGTACATAAGTTATATAGTTCAACCGTTGAACGGTAGAAATAATCATTTTTTTCCGTGCGGTAGCTATATTGTATTACAAAACTATTAATAACTTTACCTATGTCAAATGATAAAAAAATCAATGAAGACGATTTAAAAGTACTTCATTTGGTTCATAACAATCCAGAAATTTCTCAAAGGGGTATTTCTGAACAAATGGGTTTCAGCTTAGGTAAAGTTAATTATTGCATCAAAGCTTTAACTGAAGTTGGCTTCATAAAATGTAAAAGCTTTTTAAATCACAAAAACAAATTGGGTTATTTATATATATTAACTCCAAAAGGGCTAAGTGAAAAAACTTCCTTAACAAAAAGATTTTTACAAAAAAAACAACTTGAATACGAAAAACTATATAATTACTTCCATGAACAATAGCACTGATTTAAATAATAATGACGAACTAGGCGATGAAATGGATATAAAATCATTATTGAAGACAATTCTTGTTAATAAGCGCCTAATTATTGCTTCCACTGTTTCGTTTGCAATAATCGCACTTATTTATAGCCTTACTCTTACAAATATTTATCAATCAACTGCACTTTTGAGTCCAGTTGGAGACCAAAGTAACTCAAGTCAATCTTTAAATAATTTAGGAGGGTTGGCTAGCCTTGCTGGTATAAACATATCATCAACCTCAGGCGGTAATTCAACAAAAGCAATAACAAAAATAACTACTCTAAGTTTTTTTGAAGAAAATATTTTGCCTAATATTTTTCTGCCTGATCTTATGGCTGTGAGAACTTGGGATGAGGATAGCAACTCTGTTATATATGACTCTTCATATAATGTGCAAACGGGAAAATGGAACAACATTCCTCATCCTCAAAAAAGTTACAAATCTTTTAAGGGCAAGTTACAAGTTTCTGAAGATTATGAAACTAAATTTTTAACCATTTCTGTTAAACATGAGTCACCTCATATCGCTAAAGAATGGACAGAGCTAGTAGTAAATCAGATCAATGATTCTTTTAGAGCCAAAGATAAGCGTGAAGCCGAGTCAGCTATGAATTTTTTGAATACTCAGATGGCTTTAACTAGCTACACTGAAATAAAGCAAGTTGTAGCTCAGATTCTCAAACAAAAAATGCAACAACTTACATTAATTGAAGCAAATGAGTTTTATGTTTTTTCATATTTAGATCAACCTGCGGTTGCAAGAAATAAAATAGAGCCTTCAAGAACTTCTATTTGCATACTTGGTACATTATTAGGATTTATGCTTGGAGTTCTATTTGTCCTTGTTCGTGGATATTTCAAAGAAGATTAAAGTAACTTACATTTTATGAATCCAAAAGTTACAGCATTAGTTCCTGTTTATCGCTGTCCAAAGTATCTTAAAAGAGCTATTTTGAGTGTCTTAAACGAAAGTTATAAAGATTTAGAAATATCAATTTTTAATAATGCATCCTGAAACAATACTAAATTTAATAAAGTGACGAATCTAAATAATGTTTAAAATTGTAAAACATCTCTTTAGCATATTGAAAACAAGTCAAAGAAGGCAGTTTTACCTTCTTCAAGTTTTGGTTATAGTGATGTCATTAACACAGATAGTTGGCGTTGCCTCAATAATTCCTTTTATGGCCTTGGTTGGTGATTTAAGCCAGCTTCAACAAGACACCATTATTGCAGAAGTTTATAAGTTGAGTGGCTTGAACTCAGAATCACAATTTGTATTTTGGTTGGGTTTAAGTGTTTTAATAATGTTATTTTTTGCATCCATTATCTCTATGTATACAACATGGAGAATTACATTATTTGCAAATAAAATTAGTGTTGAAATTGCCGATAGATTATATACACATTACCTAAAACAGGATTGGTTATTTCATGCATCAGGCAGTAGCGCTCAATTAACAAAACAAATCGCGACTGAAACCCTAAGGATAAATCATGGTATTTTAATGCCCTTTATGCATTTGAATGCAAATGTTGTATTCGTGACATCTATGAGCATAAGTATTTTTATTTTTGATCCAATAGTTGCGATTGTTGGTGTTGTAATATTTGCATTATCATATTATTCCATTTTTAAAATTGTCAGCCTTACATTATTAAAAAATGGCAGGTCAATATCAGAAATGTATGAAAAACGTTATCGCCTAATGAATGAAGGATTTGGCGGTATAAAAGATGTATTGTTATTAGGAAGATACAGCGACTTTATAGATCGTTTCTACAGAACTGGCGTTGTGTTTGCTTATAGCCAAGGCGTTAATAACGCTTTAGCACATGCACCACGTTACTTTATGGAACTGATTGCTTTCGGCTCGATGATAGCACTCGTACTTTATTTATTTACAAGTTACGATGCAGATTTAAGCTCAATTCTTCCAATACTTTCTGTATATGCTATTGCCGGTATGAAATTGTTGCCCGCATTCCAAGGAATATATAATAGTTTGGCGTCTATTAGGGCAAGCACAGGAGCCTATGAAGCAATTCAGCAAGATTTAATTGATTCATCAGAAATAAAACCTGCGACAAATATATCTAAGACAAGTAAAAAAGAAAAAAGCTATCTAAATCCTAAAAAACAAATATCGTTAGAAAATATCTCATTTAGATATCCTGGTAAAAAAGAACTAGTTCTAAATCAAATGAATATATCAATACCAGTTAAAAAAGTAATTGGAATAGTTGGGCCATCTGGATCTGGAAAATCAACATTAGTTGATATTTTGCTTGGTTTGATAGAACCTCAGAAAGGATTCTTAAAGATTGACGATAAAATTATTAATAATCAAAATCGTAGATCTTGGCAAAATAGCATTGGTTTCGTAGCACAAGCAATATTTCTATCAGAGGGCACCATTGCCGAAAATATAGCTTTCGGTCTTTCAAAGGATCTAATTAACTTCAATCAAGTAGAAAATGCATTAAAGTTAGCTAACATGGATGAATTTGTCAAAGACCTAAAAGATGGAGTTCATACTAAGGTTGGAGAGAGAGGAGTTCAGCTTTCTGGTGGGCAACGTCAGCGAATTGGAATTGCTAGAGCTTTATATCATCAACCAGAGATACTTGTATTTGATGAGGCAACTAGCTCTCTTGATGGAATAAGTGAAAAAATGATTATGCAAGCCGTACACAAATTTAGCGATGAAAAAACCATTATCATGATTGCGCATCGTTTGAAGACAGTAGAAAAATGTGATCAGATATTTTTTATTGATGGAGGAAGAGTTGCCGATCAAGGCACTTTTCAAGAATTAATAAAAAACAATGAAAAGTTTAAAAATATGGCTAATCATACTTAAATTGACTTATTTTTAGTATTTATGAATAAAAAAATATTAGTTACTGGTGGTGCAGGTTTTATAGGCTCAGCCCTTATTCGGAATATTATATCTAACACTAATCATAGCGCAGTAAACATTGACAAACTTACTTACGCAGGAAACTTGGAATCATTATCATTAGTAGAAAGCTCTGATAGATATTCTTTTGAGTTAGCAGATATTTGTGATCCAAACAAAATTAAAAATATTTTTGAAAAACATCAACCTGATCTAATTATTCATTTAGCTGCTGAATCTCATGTCGATAAATCAATAAATACACCTTCAGAGTTTATACAAACGAATATTATTGGTACATATGTTTTGCTTGAACAGTCTAGAATGTATTGGGGATCTCTTGAAAATAATAAAAAAGATAAATTTAGATTCCTTCATGTATCTACCGATGAGGTGTACGGAGATCTTGAAGGCACAAATGATTTATTTACAGAGACAACACGATATGCTCCAAGCTCTCCATATTCCGCCTCAAAAGCTAGTTCTGATCATTTGGTTCGTGCATGGAATAGGACTTATAAATTACCAACATTAATAACAAATTGTTCGAATAACTATGGACCTTATCAGTTCCCTGAAAAACTTATTCCTAATACCATTCTAAAAGCATTGAATGGAAGTAACATTCCTGTATATGGTGATGGAAAACAAATACGAGACTGGTTATATGTAGATGATCATACGAGAGCACTACTTGAAGTTGGACTAAGGGGTAAAATTGGTCAAACTTTCAATATTGGAGGTCACAATGAAATTCCAAATATAGATGTTGTAAAAACCATTTGCAATATATTAGATGTATTAAAGCCTAGCAAACATTATAATATTGCTAAATACGAAGAACTTATCACTCATGTTGAGGATAGACCAGGACATGACAGCAGATATGCTATAGACGCTAGTAAGATTGCAGACGAACTTAACTGGAGCCCGGCAGAAACTTTTAATACAGGCATTAAGAAGACTATTGAGTGGTACGTAGAAAATACCAATTGGTGCAATCAAATAATAAAAAATAATAATCAATATATAAGATTAGGAGATAAAGATTCATGAAGGGAATTATATTAGCTGGTGGTTCTGGCACTCGTCTTTATCCTGTAACTAAAGCAGTTTCAAAGCAACTGATGCCAATTTATGACAAACCAATGGTTTACTATCCCTTGTCAGTATTGATGATTGCTAACATTAAAGAGGTACTAATCATTTCAACTCCTGAAGATTTGCCACGATATAAGCAATTACTAGGAACTGGTAATGACATTGGTATGAAGTTTGAGTATGTAGAGCAACCTTCTCCAGATGGTTTGGCGCAAGCATTCATTCTAGCTAAGGATTTCATTGGTGATGATGATGCATGTTTAATTCTTGGTGATAATATTTATTATGGTCATGGTTTGAATGATCTTCTGTCTAGCGCTGTGATAAATGCAAAAGATAAAAATAAGGCAACAGTTTTTTGTTATCATGTTAATAATCCTGAACAATATGGGGTTATTGACTTTGATGCAAATGGCAAAGTTTTAAGTATTGAAGAAAAGCCAGATAAACCAAAAAGCAATTTTGCTCTAACCGGTCTATATTTTTTCCCAAATGATGTAATTTTTAAAGCGCCAGAGGTTTTGCCTTCAGAAAGAGGAGAGTTAGAAATAACTACCTTAGCTGAAATGTATCTTCATGAAGATCGGCTAGATGTCGAATTAATGGGTCGAGGTTATGCTTGGTTAGACACAGGCACACACAAAAAACTTCTTGAGGCTTCTACATTTATTGAAATAATTGAAAGAAGACAAGGTCTAAAAGTTGCATGCATTGAAGAAATTGCATTTAATAAAGGCTATATTAGTAGAACTCAACTTCTTGAATTAGCAAAACCATTATCTAATAATCAATATGGACAATATTTACTCAGATGTGCTGAAGAAATTAAAGATAAGGACTTTTAAATGAAAAAAACAGTATATATTCTTGGTGGAGGTATAACAGGTTTAGCATCTGCTTATGAACTCTTAAAACATGGACACAATGTTGAGATTATTGAAAAAACTTCAATGGTAGGAGGCCTAGCTAGGACTGAAACCTGGAAAGGAAGGCCTATAGATATGGGACCACACATATATCATACGCCTGACGATGATATTAAAAATTATTTGCTAACTGAATTTGAAGGCCTTTTTTACGAGAGAGATCATTGGGCTAAAAATTTTAAAAACGGTAAGTTTTATGACTATCCTATTTCAAGAGAGTTTATTAATAGCTTGCCAAAAAAAACAAGTGACAAAATAAATGATGAACTAGCAAAGGTTAATCCTGACGATTTATCAAAAGCTAATAATTATTATGAATATACAAAAGCACTCGCAGGGGACACCTTACAGGAACTTTTTTTTACAAAATACCCAGAAAAGTTATGGGGCATTCCTACAAATGAGTTAGATGCGAATTGGGCACCCAAAAGAGTACAAATAACTGAAGAACGTCGTGCATTTTATCAAGATCAGTGGAGTGCTGTTGGTAATGAGGGTAGTGGAACTATTCTTGGGTGTCTTGAGAAAAAAGTTCTTGACCTTGGCGGCGTAATAAACCTGGAAGAAACAATTCAAAATATTCAATTAAGCAACAGTAATAATATAAATAAAATTGTTACAGATAAGCGTGATATCAGTTTAATGCCAAAAGATATTGTTATAAATACAACATCATGTACAAATTTCTCTAGGTTCCTTGGGTTTGAAACTAACTTAAAATATAGAGGAGTTATTTTGGTAATGTTGGAGCTTTCAACTGCAAAAGTTTTGCCTGAAGGCGTTGATTTTATTTATATAGATGATGAAGATATTTTTTTTAATAGAGTCTCAGATCAAAATTCATTTATTAAAGATCCATCTCCAGATACTACAATAATGTGTTGTGAAATAACTTATTCTCCTGATGATAAATACGATGTGATGAATGAAGATGAGTTATTTAATAATGTTAAAACACAATTTGCCAGCCTCGGTTTATGTAAGTTAGATCAAATTACCGACTTTAAAGTTATTAAGTTGCCCGAAGTTTATCCTATGTACATTAAAGGTTATCAGGCAGCACTTGCTGAGACACGTGAAAAATTTGACAAGATTTTAAATTTATATACTTTAGGCAGCCTTGCAGAATTTATATATGCTGATTTACAAATATTGTTTAGTAAGGCAATTGATCTTGCACAAATTATAAGCGACAAGACATTTAAAATTAATTCAATTGATAAAACAAACCCTCGTTTAGATTTTAACAAAATTGTAAGCATTAAAGATAAATGTGTGGGTATAGACCAAGGTACTTTTTTGATTGCAGAGATTGGGCTCAATCATAATGGAAGTATGGATATGGCAAAAAAATTAATTGATGCTGCTATTGATGCTGGAGCAGATGCAGTCAAGCTACAATCCTATAAAACCAAATATCGAGTTGCAAAACATGGAAAAACTTCCCGCTACGTTGAAAAAGTTCTCGGCGTTGAAGAGACCGATTATGAGATGCTTAAAAAATATGAGCTTACAAAAGAACAAACTATTGAACTTTTTGATTATGCCAAAGATAGAACCATAATCTTTTCAGCTCCTTTTGATTTAGAGAGTGCAGATGAACTCGCTGAGCTCGGAGTTGATTGCTACAAAATTGCGTCTTTTGATTTAGTTAATTTGCCACTTATTAGAAAAGTCGCCTCAACTCAAAAGCCAATAATAATTTCTACAGGTATGTCATATCTTTCTGAGGTTCAAGATGCTCTTATGGAGGTTGCCAAATGTGGGAATCCTAATGTAATTTTGATGCAGTGTACATCTTCATATCCTTGTCCACCTGAAACCATGAACATCAAAGCTATTGATACAATGAAACAAGCATTCAATGGTTTACCTGTTGGGATCTCTGATCATGTAATAGGAGATATGGTTAGTCTAGGCGCAGTAGCTAGAGGAGGAGATATAATTGAAAAACATTTTACTTTAGATAAAAAAATGGAAGGCCCCGATCATATTCTATCAATGGAACCAAAAGAATTTGCTGAAATGAAGGAACGAGTTAAAATCGTAGAAAAGTCTCTGGGTGATGGAATTAAACAACCATCGTCAAGTGAAATTGCATCTGTTATAAGATTTAGAAAAACTATGTATGCGAAAAATAAGATAAATAAAGGCTCTATTATTAATGCTGAAGATATAATTTATACAGCTCCTGCTTATGGGATATATGCAAAATTTGAAGATATAGTTTTTGGTAAGAAGGCTAATCAAGATATACCAGAGAATACTCCAATTACTTGGGACCTGATCTCTTAAAACCAATGAAGAAAGTCTTTCTCAAACAGCTTAAAGAAAACTTAAAGGCTCTTAAAAAAAATAATAGTAGAACTGTTTTTACTATTGCCACAACATCCAAACAGGAAACTGAACCTTATCTTACACCAATAAGAGAATGTGATTTTTTTGTTGTTTGCGGTTGTGTAATATTTGAACAATCTATTTTAACAGAAATAATAGATATTATTGATGGGGAGGTCGATTATATTTTTGTAGATAGCGAAAAGAAAATTCCAGTCACAATTCATCCAAAACTTAATGTTGTCGAAACTGGAAATTTGTCAAAAATTTGTTTTCAAAAAATTAAAAAATCAAGAATTCTAGAATATAAGCCCAATGATATAACAGTTAATGCAACTTGGTCTTTTTTAAGCCAAAAACTTAATTTTTTGAGTGGGAAAAAAGTTTCAATATTAGGCTCTGGTAACATAGGAAGTAAGCTTGCCTTAAAATTAGTAGAGTGTGGCGTGAGTGTAAGTATTTATAGGCGAAATGCACATAAAGGCTATGGAATCGCTCAGGGTCTAAATTTTATAAAACCTGAAAATACAGTTTCAAATATTACTTTTCACGAAAATATTTTGCAAACCTCATTTATGTCAGATGTTTTAATAGGAGCCTCTAATGGAGTGCCTATAATAGATGTTGATATAGTAAAAAGTATTAAAAGTGATGCCATCATAGTTGATCTTGGAAAAAATAATCTTACACAAGATGCTATACAGCATGCATTAGATCAAAATATAGAAATTTATCGCACAAACATAACATCAGCTTTTGAAGGCTTCATATATGAAGCTATTAAAACAGACGAAATTTTAAATAATTCATATGGAAAAAAAGATTTGGGTTATTGCAATATAGTTGGTGGCGGTTTTCATGGTAGTGATGGGGATATTGTGGTCGATAATATTTCAAACCCAAATATAATCTATGGTGTCGCCGCAGGTGATGGAACTCTCAAAAATAAGCTTTCCACTAAAGATAAAGAAAAACTAAGTAAATTAAAAAAAGAGATCTCTTAATGATTGATTTATTAAGCTTCAAGTTAAACCTTAATCACAATAATTTCCTTATCTTCATATTCTAAATAATAAATAAAGATGAAAGTAGTAGTTATAATTCCAGCAAGAAGTGGAAGTAAATCTCTGCCAAAAAAAAATATATTACCTCTAAACGGTAAGCCTTTACTTTGTTACTCAGTGTCATATGCATTAAAGTCTGACTCAGTAAATAAAGTAATAGTTTCAACAGATTCTGAAGAATTTGCAGAAATCGCTAAAAATTGTGGCGCAGACGTACCTTTTCTAAGACCAGCCAAAATATCTATGGACAATACAAGAGATTATCCTTTTATGAGACACGCTTTGGATTATCTTGACTCAGTTGGCGATGTTTATGATATATATATTTTGCTAAGGCCAACATCACCATTGAGGCCAGAAGGACTTATAGAAAGATCGATTGATATACTTAACAAAAACCCTAGTGCAACATCTGTTAGAGCAGTTACAAGGGCAAAGGAACATCCATACAGAGTCTTGGGAATTAATGAAGATGGTAGTATGAGCTCTATGATTTCTGGTATAGAAG
This sequence comes from uncultured SAR86 cluster bacterium, assembly GCA_902517505.1. Taxonomy (GTDB): domain Bacteria; phylum Pseudomonadota; class Gammaproteobacteria; order Magnimaribacterales; family D2472; genus SAR86A. The sequence goes on from CABYCL010000007.1 coordinate 24,409, forward strand.
AGCCTTATAATTTTCCTAGACAAGAGTTACCTGAAGCTTACTCCATGACTGGTGATATTGAGGCTGCTCGAAGAGAGACGTTATTAAATGGAAGTGTTTCTGGAGAAAATATGTTCCCAATCGTTATTAAACCTGAAGAAAAGATTGACATTGATCATATAGATGATTTCAAGATCGCTGAAGAAAAACTAAAAAATTTATAATATTTCAGTAAGTCAATAGATTCAAAATTTAAAGATATTATTTATATAAATGATAAAAATTTTTAAAGGCATTCTTATTTCAATGCATTATTTTTTAAAGCTTATATTTGTAGGCAAAAGCTATGATGTAGTCTTTGTAAGTCCAGCATTTTTTAATAGAGGAGAAGGTGGAGAGAATATTCTATTAAAACCAATGATTGAAAGTTGTATTAAGAATAACTTAAATTACTTAATTTTTGAGGATACTGACATCAAGGGCGTATACAAAAATTTTTCTAGAAATAATCAAGCAATCCGATTTGACTTCATTTCAATGATTCAGATAATTTTAAGAAAAATCTTTAACAGGAAAAGCAGAAATAATTTATCAAAAGATCAAATATATTTAAATGAATTAAAGATTTCTAAAATCCTTAAAAAAATATTTTTTAGAAAATTTCACTCAAAAATTTATATAACTTTATTATGGAATAACATAACATTGTGGAGATGTATTGATCCTAAAGCATGCATTATGGACTATCAGCACGGAATCATATTTGATGGGCATGAAGAATCAATCAAAGATGGAAAGCCTCCAGCAATAAAGCATCTTAATAATATTATTACGCTTGTATACGGAGATACTTTTAAAAATATTCTTATAAATAATGATGCTTCAGGATTTTATAGTGAAAAAAATGTTATTACAGTTGGCTTAAAAAAAGAATCATATTCTCGCAAGAAATCGAAATTAAACAGTAAAAAAATATTATTTACTTTGCAGATTGTTCCAGATTGGGAAAATAAAGATATTAATGAGCTTTATGTTGATATTGTTGAAAATCTCATACACAGTAATGCTGAATATTTATTTCATAATAATTATGAAATTATTTTTAGAAATCATCCAAGATTCGATGATAAAACCTGCCCAAATGTTAATTTAAGTTATGATTTTATATATTTTGATAATGAAACCCCAATTAATGATTTGCTTGATAAGGTTAATATTCACATGACTTTCCATTCAACTTCAACTTTTGAAGCCGCAGTATCTGGAACTCCGTCAATTTTAATTGATATGCATGATCATTTCTCACCAAATGAAACATTCTTAAGACAATATAAGTATCCCTTTGACGATCTGGTGATAAGGGATCAAGAAGATTTCAGTAATATATTAAACTTATTAAATAATAAGCAGATTTATAATAAAAAATGTGAAGATGTATATAGATGGTCAAAAGAAATCTATCAAGATTTTGATAAGTCTGTGTTTGAAAATCTTTTGTTAGAAAATATAGATAACAAATAACAAAGATATCAGCTTTGGGAGAAAAAAATATCAATAAAAAAACGAGTGTAATTATAACAACATATAATGATGCAGAATTTTTAAAAAGATTAATTCCCTCATTACTTAATCAAAGCCTGGAACCGCTTGAAGTCATAATTATTGATGATGGCTCTCTTGATGATTATGCAGAAAAAATTATACGTTCCTTCCGCGATCATACGTACATTCCAATTAAATTTTTAAAGAAAGAGAATGGTGGTCCATCAAGCGCTCGTAATACTGGAATTAAGATTGCAAAAGGAGAGTTTATAGCTTTTGTTGATGCTGATGATGAATTATTAATAGACTCAATAGAATGGCGTCAAAAGAAACTTGAATCGGTTGGTAAAGATTATGCTTCTGTTTTCTGTAGTTGGATAAACTACTATAGAAATAAAAAAAATATAAATGAGAATATAGTTGAGATCGAAGGAAGCATTGATGGCAGCTTAGTTGGGTATAAAAATGGAATACCTGGTGGCGCACCTTGTCATTTTTTTAGAAGGGAAGTCTTAAAAGAAGTAGATGGATTTGATGAAAATCTCAAATTTAATGAAGATTTTGAATTAATTCTTAGAATTTCAAAAAAATGGAAATTTCTTGGCATTAATAAACCTGGTTTTATAAGACATATACGAAAAGATTCATGGAGTAATGCAGACCCAAATATTGCATATTACGGAGTGGAGGAATTTCTTAAGACAGCTAGAATTAAAAATTTATTATTATGCACTGAGATATCTAAACGAAAAAAAGAAAACAGATTAACATTAGTAAAAAAGCTATTTCTCAGTGGAAGTAAAATCAGTCAAGTTATACCATACATTGTGGAAGCCTTTGAAATCAAAAAACCACAAAATTTTAAAGAGTTTGTATTGTTTTATATTGGAATAATTTATACCAAAATATATCCTCACAATGATAAATAAAATGAATTTTCTTATTAATTATTCAATCAACTAAATCATAAACAATTATGAGAATCTTACATATTATTTCAGGACTCAAAAGGGGAGGAGCTGAAACTCAACTGTTTCGAATATGTAAATTTGATCAGGATAATGATCATATTGTCGTATCTCTCTCAAATAAACAAGGATATGGAGATATTTTAGAAAAACTTAATGTGTCTGTTTACGCATTAAATTTCTCAAGTGGAAGAATAAATATTTCTGGTTTAATTAAGTTATATAGAATTATGAAGCAACTAAAGCCAGATGTTGTTCAAACTTGGATGAATCATGCAGATCTGATAGGTGGAATTATTGCTCGAATTGCTGGAATTAAAAATATTTTTTGGGGAGTTCATCAAACAATCCTTATTAAAGGAAAATCAAAGGCATCTACAATTATGATAGTTAAATTAAATGCGTTTTTATCTAACCTGATACCTAATAAAATTATTTATTGTGCTGAAAAATCAAGAGAAGTTCATGAATTAATTGGCTTTAAAAAGTCAAAAGGTGTGGTGATACAAAATGGTTATGACATAAACATTTTTCATCAAAATGATTCTTTAGCTAAAGATTTTCGAGATAAGCTGAAGATACCTCAAGACGCATTTATTATTGGGCATGTTGCAAGTTATGATCCTCTTAAAGGCCAAGATACTTTAATTAAATCTTTGAGTAGTTTATTAAAAAGAAAAATTAAATTTATAGCAATTCTTGCTGGCACAAACTTAGATCATTTAAATAATGATTTAGTTACCTTATTGAAGGATAATGGACTTTCAGATAATGTTCATTTACTAGGCATTAGAGATGACATTTTAAGTATAATGAATGCAATAGATTTATTTTTACTTTCATCAATATCCGAAGCATTTCCAAATGTTCTCAATGAAGCTATGTTATGTGGCACACCCTGTTTGACTACAAATGTTGGTGATGCTGCCTTAATTGTTGATAAAACTGGCTGGATTGTTGAGCCTGGTGATTCATCAGCTATGGCTGATGCATGTGTCTATGCTTTAAATGAGAAAGAGAAAAATAGTGAACATTGGAAAAACAGAAAAGAATCTTGCCGTAAAAGGATCATAGAAAACTTTAGCTTTGAAAAAATGATTAACAAATACAAAGAAATATGGACTCATAATGTTTAAAAGATTAAAGACATTATTAAAAATTTTTAATTTTGGAAGTAACAATTAAATGTTTATTTATGATTTACCAAACTTATTCGCAATATTAATAGTGATATTAGTATCATTTAGAATTGGTTTAATTCCATTGTGGTTATCTTTTTTTCTTTGTTTGTTTGCCTTTACTCCATTTTTTCTTAATGAGGTTCTTTTCCCAGCAAGTTATATGCCTGATCAATTTCAGTACTATAAAGTTTCTAAGGGTGTTCGTTCTTTTGCCTTAGATAGCTTTTCTGATACTTCAACAGTTGAGAGCGCCAGTTGGATATTAGCTTTGATTCCTTTGCCTTATATAGAAACAATTCAAAGTTTAGGTTTTTTTAATAGATTTATTGTTACTGTTCTTATTATCTGGCTCTATTCGTCCAAGAACTTACGTGGCTGGCCTCTTTTGTTCATAGTTTTCTATCCAAGCTTGCTACTTTATAGTTCATTAGCTCTCAGAGACACATTAGTATTAATTTTTATGATTTTACCTGTAATTCTTTTTATAGAGAATCGAAGATTGCTGGCAGTAATATGTGTTTTGCCATTATTATTATTTAAATATCAAAACTTTTTATTAGTAATTGTTTTTTTTGTAGTCCACCTTTATTTTTCCCGAGATTCTTTTGTTTATAGATTTAGATATATGTTCTTAATTATCGTAATAGCCTCACTAGCTCCTTTTATGCTCACAATAATTGAGTTCCTCGATATAAGCAGGCTAAATATGTTTATCGATGATGGAGGAAGGCGCAATGCATATGTGCATATGAGAACTATAGAAGATTTTATAATTATAGCTATGCAATCTGCACCTTATTTCTTAATGAAGCCCTTGCCCTGGGAAGCTGATAGTTTTTTAACATTTCTTCAAAGCTTTGAAAATATACTTATATTATTTTTCCTGAGTTTTATGTTTATAAAAACATTTGAACTTGATAAACGAATTGCTTTTAAATGGATGGTATATTTATTTGCTGCATTAGGTATTTATGGCTTGGTTGTCTTTAATTTTGGATCAGCTGTTCGATATAAATTCCCCTTTATTGTTATTGTAATTATTGGCATGGCTTATGAATTATATTTAAAACATGGCAATTTAATCTTAAATAAGGGTGTTAAACTTTGATATTTGATGAAGTTTTGAAATATTCTGAAGCAAAGTTCTTAATATATAACCATAATCGTGACGTTATTCATTTATTAGGATTTTATAGGGAAATTTAATAAATGTGTGGAATAGCAGGATATGTTGGTGAAACCCCAAATCCATCAGACTGCCTGGCCAAAATGGCACAGGCGATTAATCATCGTGGTCCTGATAATAAGGGTATATGGTCTGATGAAAAAGCAGATATCGGTCTTGCTCATGCCAGGTTGTCTATTCTAGACTTAAGCTCAGCTGGCAATCAGCCTATGCATTCAACATCAAAAAACTATGTAATAGTATTTAATGGAGAGATTTATAATCATAATGAGCTCAGATTGGAGTTGGAGTTAATTAATAATAGAAACTGGTTGGGCCATTCCGATACAGAAACTCTTTTGGCTGCTATTGAAGAATGGGGATTAGAAAAAACACTCATTAAATCTAAGGGAATGTTTGCTCTAGCTTTGTGGGATAAAAATTCTAAAAATTTGTCGATAGCATGTGACAGAATTGGAGAGAAGCCACTTTACTATGGATGGGTAAAAGAACAGTTTGTTTTTGCTTCTGAATTAAAATCAATTAAAAAGTTTCCAGAATTTAATAACCCAATAGATAGAGATTCATTGGCATTATTTTTAAGATTTAATTCAATACCGGCACCGCATTCAATATATAAAGATATTTTTAAATTAGAACCGGGTCAAATAATGCAAATTCATGCGGATTCAAAAAAAATTAAAAAGCATAACTATTGGTCAACAGAGGATGTATTCAAACAAGGCCACATGGATCAATTCTCTTTTACCCCATCCGAAGCAGTCAATCAGCTTGAGACTACTTTATCAAATGCTGTATCTTCTCAAATGCAATCAGATGTCCCATTGGGTGCTTTTTTATCTGGGGGAATAGACTCAAGTACAATTGTTGCTTTAATGCAATCACGATCTAGCCTTAATGTAAACACATTTACTATTGGTTTTAATGCCAAAGAGTTTGATGAAGCTAAGCACGCTGGAGAGGTTGCTAGACATCTTGGCACTAATCATTTTGAAAAGTATGTTACTGATCATGATGCATTAGATGTTATTCCTCATATACCGGATATTTATGACGAACCTTTCGCTGATTCTTCACAAATACCAACTTATTTGGTTTCAAAGTTTGCTAAGCAAGAAGTTACTGTTGCCCTTTCTGGAGATGCAGGCGATGAGCTATTTGGTGGATATAATCGTTATGTTTTTAGTGAAAAAATGCTCATTAAAATTCTAAAAAGCCCAATTTTTATAAGGAAATTAATGTCTAAAACTATTTTTAGCATGACAGAGGAAAAGTGGGATAGCTTGTTGGGTAGTTTAATGAGTAAACGTTTTGCAAACTTTGGTCATAAACTTCATAAATCTGCAAATATTCTATCATCTAAATCAATTCGTGATTTACACTTCAAGTTAATATCACAAATCCACAAACCATCAGATTGGCTTATAAATGCGCACGAACATAGAACAATATTAAATGATGATATTGAACACTTTGAAGGATTAAACTCTATTGAGAAGATGATGGCTTATGATTTAATAACCTATTTGCCAACTGATATATTAACTAAGGTTGATAGAGCGGCTATGGCAGTTTCATTGGAAACTAGAGTTCCGTTTCTAGATCCTGAAGTTATTGAGTTTTCAGCTTCTTTGCCTGTTGAATTTAAAATTCGTAATGGCATAACTAAATGGGCACTTAGAGAGGTTCTTTATAAATATGTCCCTAAAGATCTAATTGAGCGACCAAAGATGGGGTTTGCAGTTCCTTTAGCTGAATGGTTGCGAGGACCATTAAAGGACTGGGCTGAAGCTCTGTTGGATGAAAAACGTTTACATCAAGAAGGTTTTTTTAATGTAGAATTTGTTCGATGTAAATGGTTGGAGCATTTAAGTGGTAAACGAAACTGGCATCATCAATTATGGAATGTTTTAATGTTCCAAGCTTGGCTTGAAAATAATTAATCAATTTATGAGGAAAGCTTATGCAATATACTGATTCGTCAATAGCAATAGTTGGACTGGGATATGTTGGGTTACCGCTGGCAGTTGAATTTGGTAGCAAGCGAAAAGTTATCGGTTTTGATATAAATGAAGATAGGATTAAAGACTTAAAGAAAGGTATAGACAATACTCTTGAAACCACCAATGAAGAATTAAAAGATGCTATTCATTTAAGCTTCACAAACTGTCTTGAGGATATAAAAGACTGTAAAATTTTTATAATAACTGTCCCAACCCCAATTGATGAAGATAAAAAACCTGATTTATCTCCATTAGAAAATGCTAGCAAAGCAATTGGCTCTATTCTAAAAAAAGAAGATATAGTTATTTATGAATCAACTGTTTTTCCTGGAGCAACCGAGGAGATATGTGTTCCTATTCTTGAAGCCAAATCTGGTTTATCCTTCAACGAAGAATTCTTCTGTGGATATTCTCCAGAACGCATCAATCCTGGAGATAAAGAGCATCGCATTTCAACGGTTAAAAAAGTTACCTCAGGATCAAATCCTGAGATTGCAACAAAAGTTGACGAGTTATATCAAGAGATCATTACTGAGGGTACTCATAAGGCAAGTAGTATAAAAGTTGCTGAGGCTGCTAAGGTAATTGAGAATACTCAAAGAGATGTAAACATAGCTCTAATAAATGAACTTTCACTTATTTTTAATAAATTAAATATTGATACTGAATCAGTTCTAGAAGCAGCTGGTACGAAATGGAACTTTCTACCATTTAGGCCTGGTTTGGTAGGTGGACATTGTATTGGTGTCGATCCTTATTACCTTACCCATAAAGCATTGGAAGTTGGTTATAACCCTGAGATGATTCTTGCAGGTCGAAGGATAAACGATAACATGGGGTTTTTTGTTGCAGATCAAATATCAAAGCTGATGAATGAAAAAGGCATCGATGTAGAAGACGCAAATATATTGATAATGGGCTTAGCTTTTAAAGAAAATTGTCCTGATATTAGAAATACAAGAGTAGTTGATCTTATAGAGCAGTTCGATGGTTTTAATTGTTCAACAGAGGTATATGATCCTTGGGTTGATAAAGATGCTGCTATGGATGAATATAAAATCAAGTTGATTGAAGAACCTGAGGAAGGTAAATATGATGCAATAATTTTAGCAGTTGCACATGATGTTTTTAAAAATTTATCATCAGAGCAAATAAAGACTTTTGGAAAAGAAAATCATGTAATTTATGATATTAAATATTTATTAGATAATGAAGATGTTGACGGCAGACTATAAATGACTAAATTTGAACACTTACAAGAATATTTAAATAATAATCAAAAGACTTGGTTGGTGACTGGAGTAGCTGGATTTATTGGATCTAACTTACTTGAAAAATTATTAATATTAAATCAAAAAGTGGTGGGGCTAGACAGTTTTGATACTGGTTATCAACATAACATTGATCAAGCACTCCAAGATGTTCAAAACACTACCGGTAAAGACTTAAGTAATAACTTTAATTTTATTAATGGTGATATAAGAAATTCAAGTGATTGCAATCAAGCATGTGATGGTGTTGATTATGTTTTGCATCAAGCCGCACTTGGCTCGGTTCCAAGATCAATTGAAGACCCCCTTGGAACTAATGAAGCAAATATTGATGGCTTTATAAATATGTTAGTGGCAAGTAGAGATGCAAAAGTTAAAAGATTTGTCTATGCTGCATCTAGTTCATCATATGGTGATAATACTGATCTCCCAAAAATAGAGCATATAATTGGCAATCCTTTAAGCCCTTATGCTGTAACAAAGCTTGTAAATGAGCTTTATGCAAGTGTTTTTGCAAAAAATTATGATTTCAAAACTATTGGACTAAGATACTTTAATATATTTGGTAAAAGACAAGATCCAAATGGCGCCTATGCTGCAGTGATCCCAAAGTGGGTAGCCTCAGTTTTAAATAATGAAGATGTTTATATAAATGGCGATGGAGAAACTAGTAGAGATTTTTGTTACATTGATAATGCGGTACAGAGCAATATTTTAGCTGCAATGACTGAAAATAATGAAGCTATTGATCAAGTTTATAATGTTGCTCTAAATGACAGGACAAGTCTTAATGAGCTTTACAGAATGATTGAAGATAAAATAATGCAAAGAGTTAAAGGTTTAGAGAAGAAAGAGCCAATTTATAGAGACTTTAGACCTGGAGATGTTAGACACTCACAAGCAAGTGTTGATAAAGCTCATAAACTTTTAGAGTATCGACCTAAATATAAAATATCTGAAGGTTTAGATGAGGCAATAGACTGGTATATTAATTCTGTTAAATAGAAGATTTCTGAATTGATTTGTAAAATAAACTTGGGTTTCTAAAATTCCTGATATTACATAAGGTATTTAAAGATGAAAATATTAATTCTTGGAACTGTACCAAATGATTTATTAAATTTTAGAGCTGATTTAATTAAAGATTTTATAAAAAAAGACCATGAAGTAATAACTTCTTCTTCATCACTTGACTCTAATTCAATTATTCACATGAATAATTTGGGAGTTACTTATGAACCAATTTTTTTAAACAGACATAGTTTAAATTTAGTTGGGGATTTAAGAACTCTCATCAATTTATTAAATTTAATTAAAAAACATAAACCACATTTAGTTTTAGCACATGGCATTAAATTGGTAATTTGGGGTGGTCTTTCCGCGAGTATTAGAAATGTCCCATTTTTTGCTTTAATCACAGGCCTTGGTTTTGCTTTTCAAGGTAAATCATTCAAAAGAAGAATATTAACTAAGTTAGTTTCTTTTCTATACAAAATTGCACTAAGAAATTCAAAAGCTGTTATTTTTCAAAATAAAGACAATAGAGATCTTTTTATTAAAAAAGGTATCGTACCTCGATCTAAAACTTATATTGTTAATGGATCGGGTGTGGATATTGAAAAATATAGTTATTCAAAACAACCTGACACTGATGTTAGTTTTTTGTTAGTTTCTCGTTTACTTGGTGAAAAAGGTTTACGAGAATATGCCGCAGCTGCAAAAATTGTAAAGGATCAATTTCCTTACATTAAATTTGACTTAGTAGGCGCACAGGATGAATCATTGGATGCAATTTCACTTGAGGAAGTATATAGCTGGGGGAATTATGTAAAATATAATGGTTCGACTGATGATGTAAGGCCTTATATTAAAAAATGTCACGTTTATGTTTTACCTTCATATCACGAAGGATTGCCAAGAAGTACTTTAGAAGCCATGTCTATGGGTCGTCCAATACTTACAACAGATGCGGCAGGGTGCAAAGAAACAGTTGATGAAGGTATCAATGGTTTTATGGTTCCAGTAGGGTCATCAAGAAAATTAGCTGAGAAAATGATTTGGTTTATAAAGAATAAAGACAAAATTGAAATTATGGGAAATAAAAGCAGAAATATAGTTGAAACTAGATTTGATGTTCGTAAGGTTAATGAAGAAATGATAAGGATTCTTGGAATTTAGAATAAACCTAATTATAAAAATAAAATAATTATTCACTTATTTATAATACGTTGAAGTGTTTTATTGACCAGTCTATTATATAAAAATAAAAAATAATTTTTGGAACTATAAAAATGAATATTAAAGAATACTGGCAAGACATAGACTCTAACTTAGATAGTTTGCTGAAGCATGGATTTGTAAAATTTCCATCTTTAAAAATGTTTGAGCTTGATTTGTTAGCAAACGATATTTCAGATGAAATGGGACCATTAACATTTAAAGAATTGGGATCTCGTCATAATAGATTTTTAGATAAACTTGAAGTTAATAAGTATTTAACTCCAAAATTACATGCTATTGCTAGAGATTGTTTTAATTACAAAGGAGATTCGTCAAATCAATATCACGTTGCAAGAAAAGTTGAGCCTGGAAATTCAAAAGAGATGTTTAGAGCTCATTTTGATTCACATCTTTTTACAATGGTTTTACCTATTAAGATACCTGATGTGAATCAAGATGGTTCTGCTGGAGAGTTAATGTATTTCCCTAATGCTAGAAAAGCTCCTAAAAATGAGATTAGTAATTTTATTGGAAAGGCTTTTTATAAGAAGTATGCATCAAAGGAAGGCTTGGAAAAATTTTCTTTAAGTTCTACTCAAAAAATCGATGATTTTAGAGATTATCAACCTTTACTTTTTATTGGGAATACAACTCTGCATACTAACTATCCAGTATCCTCAAGTTGTTCGAGCTATAGACTGACTTTACTAGCTCATTTCTTTGATCCCTCACCTAAATATGGTGTTGGAGGATTATTGAGATTAATTAGGAATAGATGAAATAAAAAATGTCAGGAGATATTAAAATTACTTCAAGATACGGCGATGGAGACTATCTTTCTAAAAATGAAGATTGGCACGTCGAGGATTCACCTTGGAAGGCATCACAAATACATAAGATTATTCACCGAAATAATTTAAAAGTTCAAACAATTTGTGAAGTAGGTTGTGGTGCTGGTGAAATTTTAAATCAGCTTTCATTAAAAGATGATTATAAAAATATCGAATTTTTTGGTTATGAAATAAGTGATGATGCATTTGAATTATGCTCTAAAAGAGAAACAGACAATATACATTTTTTTAAAGAAGACTTACTTGAGGTTCAGAAAAAATATGATGCTGTTTTATGTATAGATGTATTCGAGCATGTTGAGAATTATATGGGCTTTGTAAGAAGTTTACGTGAAAAGGGAGAGTATAAAATTTTTCACATACCTCTTGATCTGTCAGTCCTTTCTTTAATTAGAGGTTCTCTAATACATCATCGAAATACAGTTGGACACTTGCATCATTTTACTCCAGACACAGCAGTGGCTACATTAATTGATTGCGGATACGAAATTATTGATACTATGTATACAACACATTTTGCTGATCAACTAACTAAAACCTGGAAGGCACAAATGTTAAAACTACCTAGAAAAATCTTATATAAAATTTCTCCAAAATTAATGTCTACACTTATAGGCGGATCTTCTTTAATGATCTTAGCTAAATAGTATCTAATAATAAGTACTTTAATTTTCTGTTTATAACCCGCAATCTCTAATCAATAAAAAAAATCTACATGAATAATAACTTGTATTAAGATATTAGAGTAATGATTAAATTTGATAACATAAACAATGAAACCCCTTATTTAGTTTTTAGGGATAAATACACAGAATCCGTAAAAGCCAAACAAAAAAACATTGAAGCTATATGCATATCATCTTATTCATCAGAAAATAAAGAGGTGAATGCAAGATACGTTAACCTTAAGATCATAGATGGCAAGGAATTTATTTTCTTTTCAAATTACAACTCACCCAAATCAATTGATTTTAATTCACACAATCAAATTACTGCTCTAATTTATTGGAACAATATTAATGTTCAAATTAGAATGAAGGCTCATATCAAGAAGACTAGCAGAGAATTCAATAAGGCTTATTTTGCTGGAAGGGATGAAGAAAAAAATGCTTTAGCAATTTCATCAGAACAGTCTAATGTTATTGATTCATATAAGTCTGTTCAAGAAAATTATGAAATTTCTCTTGAAAATAGTAACTTAAGTGAATGTCCTGACTACTGGGGCGGATTTTCATTCACTCCATACTACTTTGAATTTTGGGAAGGCCACGAGAAGAGACTTAATAAAAGAGAGGCTTATGAAGATCAAAATGGTATATGGATTCATAGTTTTTTACAGCCATAAAACATTTGCGAAATTAATTTATTAGTATAAAATTCTCATTAATTTATGATATATATAGTCTTCCTTCAGTAGTGCGATATTGTTCCTCAGCAATTAATTAATGTTCTTTAATCAAATTTACTCCTTATAGGTATTTCTCATAGCTAGTTTCAAAAAACAATCTACTCCCATTAATCAGATGATAAAGGCCAGTCAGGTAATGCTTATAGATAGCAAGGGAGAAAAACAAGGTATTGTCTCAATAGAAGATGCCTTAGCTGAAGCAAATAATGCATCATTGGATTTAGTCCAAGTATCTCCAAACAACTCAAATCCTGTTGTTTGCAAACTTTTAGACTATGGAAAGCATCTGTTTGACAAGAAGAAGAGCTCTTCATCCTCTAAAGTAAAAACAAAAAGAAATACCACAAAAGAAATCAAATTTAGGCCCTCAACTGACGTAGGCGACTATAATATTAAATTAAAAAAGATTAAAGGCTTTATTCTTGATGGAGATAAGACTAAAATAAGCGTCCGATTTAGGGGACGAGAAATACTTAATAGTGATATGGGACTTGAACTTTTAAATAGATTAAGAAATGAACTTGAAGAAATTGCTCAAGTTGATCAAGAACCTTCATTAGAAGGCAGGCAATTATTGATGGTTTTATCACCTTTGAAAAGGAACAAACAACATAAAAAAGTACAATAATATGGGATATAAATTAAAAACACATTCTGGAGCTGCTAAACGTTTTAAGAGGACTGGCTCTTCTGTAAAAAGTAAAAGCGCTAATAGAAACCATATACTTACTAAACAGTCTACTAAACGAAAGAGACATAACAGGGGCCTTAATAAGTTATCAGGAACAGTTCTTAAGATGGCTTCAAAATTAATAAGAAGATAAATTATGCCAAGAACAACAAAATCAGTTACAGCTAAGTCCAGACACAAAAAAATACTAAAAGCTACTAAGGGGCATTATGGTGCAAGAAGTAGATTATATAAAACTGCCAAGCAGTCAAATATTAAATCTTTACAGTACGCCTTCAGAGACAGAAAAAATAGAAAAAGGGCTTTTAGGGCTTTATGGATCGCGAGGATTAACGCTGGAGCAAGAGAACTAGGCGTTTCATATTCAACTTTAATCAACTCAATGTCTAAAAAAAATATCACGCTTGATAGGAAGATTTTATCTGATATTGCTATTTCAGATAGCACAACATTTGAAAAGATCGTAAAAGCTGCTACCAGCTAAAATGTTCCCTAATAATGTCATCTAATAAAGACATTTCAGCCCCAAAGATTATCAAAGAAAGGGGTTCAATACATCCAATAAACCATTTAAAAGATTCAATAATGGATCTATTAGTTTCTTTTGGTTTTGAAATTATTGATGGTCCTGAGATTGAAACCGAAGAGTTCAATTTTGATATGCTTAATATAAAAAAAACACATCCTGCAAGACAGATGCATGATACTTTTTACGTAGAGAACAAATCAAATTTGTTAAGGACACATACTTCGCCAGTTCAAATAAGAGGAATGCTAGAAAAAAGACCGCCATTAGCTTTTATTTCTGGTGGTAAGGTTTTCAGAAAAGATGATGATGCAACTCATTTACCGATGTTTCATCAAATCGAAGGAATTCTAATAGATAAAAATATTAGCTTTGCTCATTTAAAAGATTTGATATATAAAATTGTTCACTCATTATTTGGAGAAGATATTGAATTAAGATTCAGACCTAGTTATTTTCCATTTACAGAACCATCAGCTGAAGTTGATATTTTATCAAGTGAGGGAAAGTGGCTAGAAATTCTTGGTTGTGGTTTAGTAAATCCTATAGTGTTGGAGAATTGTAATATTGATTCGAATTCATACTCTGGTTTGGCATTTGGATTAGGTATTGAAAGAATAGCTATGTTGAAACATGGGGTAAAAGACATAAGAGATTTTTATAAATCTAACCTAGACTTTCTGAGTCAATTTAAATGAAAATAGCATACAAGCACTTAGTAAAAAACATTATTGCAAATCCTTCAATAGACGAGATTTCTGATCGCTTGTTTCAACTAGGACATGAGCATGAGATTGAAAATGATATCTTTAATATGGAATTCACACCAAATAGAGGTGACTGCCTCTCAATAAACGGTCTTTTAAGAGATTTATCAGTTTTTTACAATGTTAATACAAACCAAGAAATCTATAATCATAAGTTAAATAAGTTAGACATTGATTTTGAAAATTTGTCACAAGATATTTGTCCTCAAATTTCATTTCTTAAAATAGAAATAGAGAGCATTCCCAATAAGTACAAGGATTATTTGAATGATTATTTTAAAGATCTTAACTTAAATAAAAATAATTTCTTTACAGATATTTCTAACTATGTTTCATATGAAAATGGACAACCAACTCATTGTTACGATGCTGATAAGATCAACGGTAAATTAGTATTCCAAGAATTAGATACTGAACAAGAATTTGAAACATTACTCGAAAAAAAAATTAATTTAATAGGCAGAAATAATGTCTTCTTATCAAATGATAAGGTAATAAATTTAGCTGGAGTTGTTGGAGGAAAAGAAACATCATGTTCTTCAGATACAAAGACAGTTCTTGTTGAATGTGCTTTTTTTAAACCTGAAGCAATAATAGGTAAATCTGTTAAGTATGATATTCAATCTGAAGCATCTTATAAGTTCGAAAGATTCGTCGATCCAGAATGCCAAGAGAAAACAATTAGAAGATTTATAAAAATTGTTGAAGAACATACAAATATTAAAGATATGTCTTTAATCACATATAACTATAAAAAAAATAAAGTTACAAAAATTCCTGTTAAGACTAATGTAATTAATCAAATAATAGGCACTAATATTAGCCAAGATGAATATTTAACTTATTTATCTAAATTAGGTTTTGTCGTAAATGATGAAAATATAGAAGTTCCGTCATACAGAAGTGATATCGAGACTCAAAATGATTTAGCTGAGGAGATTGCAAGAGTTATTGGATATGACAATATTGCAAGGAATGAAATAACTATCCCTAAAGGAAAAATATCAAATATTTATGATATGGAGAATAAGTTAAGGTTTTTTTTATTAGATCATGGTTTTTATGAAGTTATTAATTCTCCATTTGTTGGAATTAATACAAGCAATTCTATTTGTGTTGATAATCCACTAGATTCTAATAAAAAATATCTAAGATCAAATTTAACTCAGTCATTACTAGAAAATCTTCTTTTCAATGAAAGAAGACAAAAAGATTCCATTAAATTATTTGAAATATCGGATATATACAACATCAAAGATAACAAAATTAATGTATCAAGAAAGCTTGCAGTAATTGCAAGCGGAAGGGCTGGACATAATTATAAAGACTTTTCAAAAAAAATTAGTAAGAAGTACCTTGATGCGCTTTTTAAAGAATCTTTACCAAATGAAGATTTTGAATTTAAGGTGCTAAGTAGAGAATCATTAAATACTAAAGTAAAAAATGAGATTATTAGTTGCGAAGTTGATATAGCAAATTTTTCAACTGATGTTTTAAGTTATTCAGAGATATCTAAATCACCTGAAAGTTTTATAGAATACTCTCCCATATCTGACTTACCTTACTCTATTAGAGACTTATCTTTTTCAATAAAAGATTTCAAAGAATTAGATACATTTATAGAATACATTTTAGAATTCAAACACAAGCTTTTAAAAGAAATATATATATTTGATTATTTTAATAATGAAAAGAATGCCGAAATTAAAATTGGTTTTAGATTTATTTTCCAATCAGCAGATTCTACAATCACAGAAGCGCAGGTAAACGATATAATAAGTGTTATAATAGATCATATTGAGGAGATAGATGGTATTACTATACCAGGTTTAACATAGATCTTGCTTGCATGCGGGTCAAACATTTGGGTGAAAAATAAGAGATTATGAAAATTATTAAGTTAGTATTATTAATGTTAGTCACAGTAGTATTTATTAATGCACAAGAATTAGATGAAGAATTTCTTGAAAGTCTACCAGATGATGTCAGGAAGGACATTCAAGAAAGGAATCAGCAAAAAGCTGATGGCACTGCTGAACAATATAGACCCTATGTCTATTCTTCAAAATTGTCCAAAGTTGAAACTTTTCTGAAATTAAAAGATAGGTTGGAAGCAGATCTATTAGAGCTTGAGAGAAGAATATCTACTGATGAAGAAATTGATATTAGTAAAGATTTAAAAGTTTATGGCTCAGATTTTTTTAATACCTTTCAAACATCATTTATGCCAATTAATGAACCTAATCCTGATTCTGGGTATATCCTCGATGTTGGAGATGTTCTGCAAGTTCAATTAGTTGGCCCAAATGCATATTATGATGATGTAGAAGATTTTTTAATAAACTCAGATGGTTCAGTTAGTCTGCCAGATATAGGAAAGATATTTATAGCAGGTTTGTCATTAAATGATGCTTCGCAGTTAATAAAATCTAGTGTTAATTCTGCACTAATAGGGAATGAAGCGTTCATTAATCTTGCTGAAATAAGAGATGTTAATATTTTAGTTACTGGAAACGCAGAAAATCCTGGCATTTATACCTTAACTGGTAATTCAAATATATTACATGCGTTGTCAGCTGCAGGAGGTATCAGTGAGTTTGGGTCTTTAAGGGAAATAAATCTTGTTAGAGATAATGTTATTATTGAAACATTAGATGTTTATGATTTGCTAATTGAAGGACGATATAATCTCAAAAAACGACTTAGATCTGGAGATGTTGTTTTTGTCGAACCAAGAAAAAATATCGTTAGTATTGATGGTGCAATAAACAGACCTTCAAAGTATGAAGCGTCAGATGATCAAAAACTTATAACTATTATTAAATATGCTAATGGTATTAACCGAAATGCTGACCTTGAAAATATTTCTCTTGAAAGACTTGAGAATGGATCATTAAAAACTATACCAGTTCCAAATGATAGTTATTTTGAAGCGATAAATGTTCAAGATGGCGATTCAATTTACATTAGAGAATACCCATATAGGGAAGCTAAAATTACGGGTGCTGTTCTCAAACCAGGATCATATACAATGTCTGCAGGCGAAACAATTAGTGATTTAATTGAAAGAGCAGGTGGCTTTACAGAAAATGCTTATCAGTTTGGTGCAATTTATTTAAATGAGGATGCAAAAAAAGTAAATGAGTTATCAAAAGAAATTCTATATCAAGACTTTCTAGATAATATTATTGCTGCAAGCCAACAAAATATAGGTGGAAATTTTGATTTGACTCCTATAGTAAAATTGACCGAAGAACTAAAAAATACTGTTCCAAATGGAAGAGTTGTTATAAATCTTCTGAATGATTTAACTATTGATCTTTATAGTGTCAAAGAGGGCGATGAGTTATTTGTTCCTGAAAGGAATAATGTTGTTTACGTATACGGAGAAACCTCAACTGAGGGAGCAGTTATGTTCACTGAAAATCAAAGCATAGAGTATTTTGTTGATAAATCAGGAGGCTTTAAAAAGTTTGCTGACAACGAGTCAATATATATTCTTCATCCAAATGGAGAGTCACAACTATATAGATCAAAAAGAAATATTTTTGAGAGTAGTCCTAAGAGTGAAATGAAAATTTATCCTGGCTCAATAATTTTTGTGCCGAGGAAACTAGATGATTCTGCCCCTAGAAGATTAGCAACTCAGGCTTATGTCTCAATCCTTGGTAATCTAGGAATTGCTTTGGCATCTTTATCGGCTATAAACGATTAATTAGATAAAGATGGATGAAAATATTTTCTAATAATTTCATTAAAAGTTTATTTATATTAGTATCACTGGTTTCTATTAATTCTATATATGCAGATAGTTTTAAGCATAATTTATATAATAATTACGGCATTGTAGGATTAATCCATACTCCAAGTGCAAGAACTTATGATGAAGGTGTCTATGGCCTCACAACATATGTTGGTGATCCGAATCAGACAGTAACACTTTCAGCAAGTCCATTTGATTGGTTTGAAGCCTCCTTTTTTTATACTAATGTCCAGGATAGGCCATATTGTTATGATTTTACTAGTGACATTTGTTTTAATGATTTTAAAGATAAAGGCTTTAATGTAAAACTAAGGTTGAAAGAACAGGATAAATTACCTGCCATTGCAATTGGATTGAATGACTTTGCAGGTACTGGTATTTATAGTTCAGAATATATAGTTGGTAGCTACGGAATAAATAGAACTGATTTTCATTTTGGATTAGGTTTTGGTCTATTAAATGGCTCTGACCTAAATTTCAAGAACCCGTTAACTTTTATTTCTGATAAATTTAATGATAGACCAACCGTATTTAAAGACCAGGGAGGAAGTTTTCAACCGTCAAGATATTTTTCTGGTGAAAAAGCAGCACCTTTTTTTGGAGTATCTCATGTTCTAAGAGATAAGCTCATTTTAAAACTAGAGCATGATACTTCAGTTAGACCTGGGTTAGTACCTTTTAGTGAACCAAAGAGTGACTTTTCATTTGGCTTTGATTATTTAATTAACGACAACTTCAGCATTGGAATGTCTTTTGAAAGAGGTGATTATGCTTCTTTTAAATTTGTTTATAAAAATGATCCCGTTAAGACATATGAGCAAAGTCAATATACAAGAGGAGATCGTCGAAGAGGAGATAATAAGTATACTCAGTTAATAAACAATCTTGAAGAGAATGGTATTGGGGTAAAGAAACTTACTAGGAATGCAAATTCAATAGGCCTTCAACTTACCCAAGTTATGCATCCTAATCTAAAAGTCGTAGAAAATATTATTGATCAGTCAGCAAGAGATGCTGGAATAACTGAAGATATTGTAAAAGACATTGAAATTGCAAATTTATTAGCTGTTCAAGAGATTGACGATGCTTATAGAGCAAGCTCTCAAACAATTTATGAGAGAAGTACTACAAAAAGATATAGTACAAACACTCGTGCAAACTTTAGGCCATTTCTTGCATCGAGGGAAGAATTTTTTAAAGGTGCTTTTTTGGTTGAAAATGATACTGAATTCATAATCAGAAAAGATCTGTTTTTTAACACCAACATAAAATATAGCCTAGCCGACAATTTAGATGATTTATATATACCACCAGTTGATGTATTCCCTGCTCAAGTGAGATCGGATGTTAAACAGTATTTAAAAAATGTGAAAGATGGAGGTATTTTGATAGGAAGGGCCCAACTAGATTATCATTTAACTCCTGCTAAAAATCATCATATTATGATGTCTGCTGGAATCTTTGAAGATATGTTTTCTGGATACGGTGGAGAATATTTATATTTCACACCAAATACCAATTATTCATTTGGAGTTGATGTTTTTAAAGTTTTTAAAAGAGATTATGAATGGAGATTTGGTCTCTTAGATTATGAAAATACGATGGCAACATTAAATTTTAATTATAGAAATTATGGAACTATACCTTTTGATATGAAGGTTTCTGCAGGAGAATATCTTGCTGGTGATGTTGGATACACTCTAGAATTTTCTAGAACTTTTTATAATGGCGTGTATTTTGGTGTTTTTGCTACTTTCACTGATGTTACTACAGATCAATTTGGTGAAGGAAGCTTTGATAAAGGCATTTTTTTTAACATACCTATATATGGTAATTTAGTAAATTATACTTGGAGACCTTTGACAAAAGATCCAGGTGCAAAGCTCAATAGAAGACATACCTTGCATGGTTTATTAGTCAAGCTTCAGCCAATAAACTAAATTATCTGATTAGAATTTCATAAGTAGACTTAATTAATGATTTTAAATGTCTATATTTAGTACATATTTTTGTGTCTTTTTTGTAAAACTTGGGTTAATATACTCCTCCGGAGTTGTATATCATTAAATTTTATGTGAATATAGCTACTATAAATAGCGTAAAAAAGAGGAAATAGCTATGAGAAAATTTTATCTAATTTGTTTAACAATTTTATCTATTGGTGTTACTGCTGAAGTAAGTCCTGAGAGAATGACTCAGATAGAATCCAGCGTTGGATCTATGAGCATAAATGAGCTTCGAGATAGAAGAGCATTTTTAATCAATGAGCAATCTTATCTTCAAGACACACAAGCTAGCACACAAAACCCATCTACTGTAAAAAGTACTTCTGGTAGACTTGCTGAGATTAGAGCAGAATTAAGCGCTATTCAAAAAGCACTTATTGGTATTGTTGGTATTGCTGCAATTAGTGCACTTACAGATGACGATTCCAAAGATATGGTTCCTCCAGTCATAACTGTTACTGGAAGTGATCCAGCAACTGTTGAATTAGGTGGAACATACACTGACGCTGGAGCAACTGCAAATGATGCACGTGACGGTTCAACTGCAGTATCCTCATCAGGTTCAGTTGATACTAATACAGTTGGATCATATACAATTACATACACAGCTACTGATAATAGTGGTAACACTGCTACAGCCACTAGAACTGTTAATGTTGTTGATACAACAGAACCGGTAGTGACTGTAACAGGTGATAATCCTGCAACAACAGAATTAGGTGATACCTATACTGATGCTGGTGCAACTGCAACCGATGCATCTGGCACAGTTGAAGTAGTTACTACTGGAACTGTCGATACAGACACAGTAGGCGAATACACATTAACATATACAGCAACTGATGCTTCAGATAATTCTGGAACAGCGACAAGAACTGTTAACGTTACTGATACAACATCTCCTGTATTTACATCATCATCAACATTTACAGTTGACGAAGGTGTAATAGCAATTGGAGTTGTTTATGTAACTGACGCTGATACTGTCACTTTCACAATTGGGGCTACAACTAGTCCTGCATTACAGGGTACCGGAGCTAAATCAAATCTTGTAATAGCAAGCGATGGGCATTTATCTTTTGATATAATTCCTGACTATGATGCACAAGTAACTGACGTTCAGTTATATACTGGTGATGGTGTTCTTCCACTAGATATGTTCGGTACTGAAACTAAACGAGCAAGAACATTATCAGGCTATACAACTGGTGCAACAATGGACTTCACTGCAACAGTTACAGCTACTGACGCTTCTGGTAACACTGCAACACAAGACATTACTGTTCAGGTAAGAGATGTTGGTGGTGTTGATGATGATGCATCTACAGGTACAGGTACAGGAACAGGTACAGGAACAGGTACAGGTACAGGAACAAGCACTGGTACATTTGGTGAAAATCCTGACCTCGGTGTTCCTCAATTTACAACTACAGATACATATGTAGTTGACGAAGGCGTAATTGCGATTGGGGTTGTTGTTGCAACTGTTGAAGCAGCTCCTGCTGATAAACTAAGCATCACCTATACTATTGGAGCGACATCTGGTCCTGCAGTTCAAGGTAATGGAACTCAATCAAACCTTATAATAGCAAGCGATGGGCATTTATCCTTTGATAAAGCTCCTGATTATGATACACAAGTACCCGACATTACGTTGTATGACACATCTCTCGCACAAGCGAACTGTCCTCAACTTAATGGAAGCCAAGTATGTTATGAGACTGAAAGAACAGATTCATTATCTGGCTATACCACTGGTGCAACAATGGACTTCACTGCAACAGTTACAGCTTCCGCACTTATAGAAGGTACAGGCATTGTAAAAACTAACGAACAAAACATTACCGTTCAGGTAAGAGACGTTGGTGGTGTTGATGACGATGCTGGTACAGGTACTGGTACTGGAACAGGTACAGGTACAGGTACAGGTACTGCTACTAATACAACAGTTGACTCATCATCAACTGGAGCAGCAATTTCAGGCGGGTAAACTAGACTGATCTAAAACATGGGCTTTGGAAAAAAAGATATTGTAAAAAATATCTCTTCCAAAGCCCTTTTTTCATCTAAAGAAAGTTCATTAGTTTTAGAAGCTTTTCTTAGCTTTATCAAACTAAATAAAAGACACAAAATAAAGATATCTAAATTCGGAACTTATTATTTACATAAAAGTCCGGCTAGAATAGGCAGAAATCCAAAAACAAAAGAAGAATTTAAAATTCCAGCTTCAGAGAAGCTTGCATTTAAAGCCTCAAATAAAGTTAAATCTATATTAAATTAATAAATGGTCGGGATGGCCGGATTTGAACCGACGACC
>CABYCL010000008.1 GCA_902517505.1 uncultured SAR86 cluster bacterium
CGTCATCATTTTTATCTTCCAAAGCATAATAAGTATCGAAGCTAATTATCCATGCGATTATTCCAGAATATAAAATTGCGAGAGACATTGAGAAGATATTTGACTCTAGTGAATACGCAATAATTGAACCGGATCCAAATGTAATTCCAAGAATGAACTGTGGAGCCGCAAAGAATCTTTTTGTAAGCGGATATAACATTATTAAAAATGCAAAAAATATAGAAATCTTTATAGTTAAAGAATTCGTTTCAAATAGAAGCAAAAGAGACAAAATGCTTAAGACTAGGAAAAATAACCATGCTTCAAATAAAGAAATTGAACCCAACGCAAGAGGCCTGTTTAATGTTCTTTCAACAAGCTTATCTATTTTATAGTCACTGATATCATTAATAACACAGCCACAGGATCTAACTAGGATAGAGCCCATTACAACTATTAAAAAGTTTCTAAACTGAAGTTCAGAATTTATTCCTGCTAAAACATACCCCAATAAAGATGGCCATAGAAGGAGATATATCCCTATAGGCTTATCTAGTCTTGCAAGTTCTATATAAGAGCGAATTTTAGTTCTCATTCATCTATTAAAAAAATTTCCATGACTGAAAAGGGAAGATTTTTAACTAAGTACTTTGTTTTTCTTCCCCAAAATATATTAACTTCATCTGAGAAAGTAGAATATATAGTATCAGTCTTATTAAATATATCTTTTTCAAATAGAATGTCACCTAAGGGCTTGGTTCCAAGACTTCCTAATTTTAAAAATCCCTTTTCAATTGTATCAACTGGTATCAATGATTTAGCGTAAACTTTAGGAATTTTGTTACCTAATAGGATAACCTCTCTTACTTTAATATCTCCAACGTCATCACCTAAATATTTCTTATCCAATTCATCAACTTTATCAATTTCGTAACGTATTAAATTTAATTCGAAATCTTCCTTTGCTGAAATCCTTTTTGTGATTGGACCATTTTCGATCAGCCAAGACTTTATGGAGTTATTTGTGACTTGATCCAACATTTCTCTATATGTTATCCAAGAAGATTTTTGCTTTAGCTTCATTAATTTAATGGTTAAATCTGATATTATAGCCTCCTTGTTATAAACGAAATAACTTAATTTTTAGCACTTTATGAAATATAAAAAATGGGAATGTATTGTCTGCGGGCTGATATATGATGAAGAATTGGGTTGGCCTGATGATGGAATTGAGCCAGGCACTGCATGGGAGGATGTTCCTGAAGATTGGTTATGTCCTGAGTGTGGTGTTGGCAAAGAAGATTTTGATATGATAGAGATAACATGAGCCAATTAGACCCTCCAAAAAATCTAACTAGAAATGTTTTGGCGGGTATGTTCGCAGGTGTTTTAATAGCTTCGATATTTTTTTATTTTCAAGATTCAATTTCTCAATCAATTTTTCAAGGTATTGAAAAATATCTTTTTAACTTAGGCGGACAAATATTTAAGAACCTACTTTTATTAATTGTGGTTCCTCTAGTTTTCTTTTCCTTAGTTTCTGGTATTTCCTCTTTATCAAATATGGTAAAGCTTGGATCAATTGCATCTAAAACAGTTGTGCTTTATCTAACGACAACTGCATTTGCTGTAATAATAGCTATATTTTTTGGATGGGTTTTTAATATCTCAGGTTATGAGGGAGAGGTAGGATCGTTTAATGCACCTTCTGGGGAGGCTAATTTATATGATACCGTATTAAGAATTTTCCCAAATAATATTTTTGGTGCTTTTGTAGAAAATAATATGCTTGGCATCGTATTTATAAGCATATTATTTGGCATAGCTCTTAATCTTACTGATGATCTAACAGATAACCTCTCTAAAAATTTTGAAAGGCTAAATATCGTTTTTATGAAAATAGTCCTAATAATAATGAGTTTTGCTCCGATTGGAGTTTTTTGCTTGATGGGAAGTTATGTAATGGACCATGGTTTAAATATCTTTGGAGACTTAATCCAATATGTTCTTATATTAATATTTGTGTTGTTCTTCCATCTTATTTTTACCTACTCATTAATTTTAAAAATATTTGCAAATTTGAATCCAATTATTTTCTTTAAAAAAATGAGAAACGTTGCCTTGTTTGCATTCTCAACTTCATCTAGCGCTGCTACCATTCCTGTAACATTAAAAACAGTCACTGATGATCTTGGTGTAAAAAAAGATGTCTCATCTTTTGTTATTCCAGTAGGCGCTACTATTAACATGGATGGAACAGCCATAATGCAAGGATTGGCAACAATGTTTATTGCAAGTACTGCTGGAGTAGACTTATCTATGATTGAATATATGCAAATAGTATTACTTGCTATGGTTGCTTCTATTGGAGCAGCAGCAGTACCATCTGCAGGAACAATTACTTTAGCTCTAATTTTAAGTTCATTGGGGCTTCCGTTAGACGCCATTGGTTTGATTTTAGCTGTTGACAGAATTTTAGATATGATTAGAACGTCAGTTAATGTTACTGGAGATTCTGCAGTTGCTTGTATCGTAGCCAATTCAGAAAATCTCTTAGATAAACAAGTATTCAATAAATAAAACAAAATATACGTTTTCTTATAAATTATTTGCTAGAATGCTTTATTAAAAAATAAGGGGTTTTCTATATGGATAATTTAATAATTTCACCAGTTTTAGGTCTGTTAGGTATGGCCATGGCATATGTAATTTATATGCTTGTAATGAAATATCCTGATGGTGAAGATAAAGTAAAGAAAATTGGTGACCAGATTCATACTGGAGCATTAACCTTTATGAAAACAGAGTATAAATATCTGTTTATTTTTATGACAGTGATCGTTGGCTTAGCTTGGTTTGCGCTAGGTCCTTACACAGCAATAGCTGTGATTGTTGGTGCTTTATGTTCATCAATAGCAGGGTTTATAGGAATGTATGCTGCAACTAAAGCAAATGTAAGAACTGCAACAGCCGCACAAAAAGAAGGTCCTGCAGCAGCTTTAACAGTTTCTTTTTATGGTGGCTCAATAATGGGTCTTTGTGTGGCATCACTAGGTCTAATAGGCTTAGGTGGTTTATATTATTTTTACATACCAGCTGAAATTGATCCTCACAAGCTTGAAGGTTTTGCTATGGGAGCATCTGTAGTAGCACTTTTTTCCAGAGTAGGTGGAGGAATTTTCACAAAAAGTGCAGATGTAGGAGCTGATCTTGTCGGCAAGATTGAAGCTGGCATCCCCGAAGATGACCCAAGAAACCCTGGTGTTATAGCAGACAATGTTGGTGACAATGTTGGTGATGTTGCTGGGATGGGCTCAGATATATTTGAGTCATATTGTGGTTCTATGATCGCATCAATAGCTATAGCTTACACTTTAGGTAATAAAGATATGATGATGCTACCTCTAGCTTTAGCATCAACTGGTTTAATAGCATCAATAATTGGAATATTTATAGTTAAGCTTCAGTCAGCAAAAGCTCCTGCGAGCGCATTGAGATCTGGAACTCTTTTAGCGCCAGTAATATTTGTGGCCATGGCTTATTTCATAATCGACTCTTTTAAAGGAGTTGGGATGAATGTATGGTGGTGCGTTATCGCTGGTGCAGTAGGAGGAGTCTTAATTGGACTTATTACAGAATATTACACAGGCGGTAGCCCAGTTAAAAAAATTGCTGAATCAGGAGAGACTGGTTCTGCAACAGTAATGATTTCAGGATTATCAGTTGGAATGCAATCAGTTGTAATACCTATTGTTATATTAGCTGGTATTATTCTTGCCTCAACTCAATTATCAGGTATTTATGGTGTTGGAATTGCTGCAGTTGGTATGCTTGCAACTGTCGGAATTACAATGGCAATAGACGCATATGGACCGGTTGCAGATAATGCTGGCGGTATTGCTGAAATGTCAGGTATGGGTGAAGAAGTAAGAGAGATTACTGATTCTCTAGATGAATTAGGAAATACTACTGCTGCCATTGGAAAAGGTTTTGCGATTGGAGCTGCAGCTTTAGCTGCTCTAGCAATAATTTCAGCTTTTTCAGCTGTAGTGGCGGATGCAAATCCTGAATTTTCATTAGCACTCACAGAGCCAATTGTTTTAGTTGGAATGTTTATTGGAGTATGTATACCTTTCTTAGTTTCTTCAATAACCATGACAGCAGTTGGAGACGCAGCTTTTGAAATGATTAATGAAATAAGAAGACAGTTTAAGGAGATACCAGGTTTAATGGAGGGTACAGCAGAGCCAGACTCTGAAAAATGTGTTGCAATTGCAACAACAGCGGCCCTTAAGAAAATGATGTTACCTGGAGTAATAGCGGTATCAATGCCAGCTATTGTTGGTTTTGGTCTCGGCGCACAAGCCTTGGGTGGAATGCTTGCCGGTGGATTGCTTGGTTGTGTTTCATTAGCGCTGATGATGGCAAATGCTGGTGGTGCTTGGGATAATGCAAAAAAATATGTTGAGAAAGGCAACTTAGGTGGAAAAGGATCAGACACTCATGCTGCAGCTGTAGTTGGAGATACTGTTGGAGATCCTTTTAAAGACACTTCTGGACCCTCAATGAACATTTTAATTAATGTTATGGCGATAGTAAGTCTTGTTATAGCACCTTTATTAAGCATTTAAATATATTAAAAATAAGAATCCAGGGTTGCTACTCTGGATTTTTTTTGACTAAATGTAAAGAATGAAAAAAAATATTTTAGTTTTTGGTTATGGTGATCTTGCTCAAAGACTAAGACTCTTTGTTAATAAAGATTTGTATGAATTATTTGGAGTTTCTAGAACAAACAAAGAACCTGAGTTAAAGAATCATATTAGCTGGAACTGGCTTTCAAAAGATAATCCGAAATTAAACATAAATGATTTTGACACAATAATATTTTTTCCAAAACCAAGTTCATTTGAAGAGGAAGGTTATATAGACGGATTTATTGAATCTTCTGAAAATATTTATAAATCAATAAAAGGAATATCTTTTAAAAGATTTATTTCTATTTCTTCTACAAGAGTATATGGAAAAGATAAACAAAATATTCATTTTGAATCTGATGACCCAATGCCAGATGACTTCAGGGGTAAAATAATTAAACAATATGAATTAAATCAAATTAAAAGATACTCAGATAAATTAATTATTTTGAGATTATCAGGTTTATATGATTCGGTACCAGATAAGAATTTCATAAATTATTTAAAAAGAGACAATGCATCAAAAATTATTAACTTTTTTATTGAAAGCGGCTTTAATTTTAAATCTCATGAGATTTTTAATTGCTCTGAAGATAGAAATGATGATAAGAGCAATATTTCAAATACAAAATTAAAAGAAATAGGATTTATTTTTGCTTGATTTAACTAGAACTTAAGCCTTTTGCAAAATACAATAATTAGATGATTAGCAGCATGACCGGATACGGTTTATCAAGTTCAATTGAAGGTGACTCAGAAATAACTATTGAAATAAAAGGAGTCAATCATAAATTTCTTGAAATATCCTTGAAATCACATGAAATTAACAATGATATTGATCAATATATAAGAAATGCGGTCGGAAAGAATATTGTTCGTGGCAAGGTTGATATAAAAATAAAATTTAAATCACCCTCAGAGACAAAATACTTTATTGATAATAAATTATTAAAAAATCTAAAAAAATCTATAAAAGACAATTTGAGTATTGAAGAGCATTTAAAATTTTCTGATATTAAAGATATCCCAGGAATTCTAAATATAGAGACAAAAAAAAAGACAAATAACAAATTTCTTAAAAGAGAGTTTAACAAGGCTTTAAAAGATTTTGCTGATTCGCGAAACAAAGAGGGCATGAAAATTAAAAAAGTAATTGATAAAAAGATCCAAGGTATAGATTACTTGGTATCTAAAATTCTTAAACAAAGTAAAAAAAATATTGATAGACGCTTAAAATTATATAAAGAAAAAGTTGTTAGCCTCATTGAAGATTTTGATGAAGTAAGGATGGGGCAAGAAATTGCCTTACTGGCACTCAAACATGATGTCTCAGAAGAGCTAGATAGAATTTCTTTTCATAGCAAATCATTAAATGATGAAATTAATAAAAAGAATGGTAGTGGGAAAAAGATTGATTTTGTATTACAAGAGCTGTTTAGGGAGGCAAATACATTATCCGTCAAGCTAGATGACCCAAATTCAAAGAGTTTTGCACTTGATATGAAATTATTAATTGAAGAAATGCGAGAACAAATTCAAAATGTCGAATAGTGGGAAATTAATTATCTTTGCTGCTCCCTCCGGTGCTGGAAAATCATCGCTAATAAAAAAGATTATAGAAATTAGTGAAAATAAATTAGAACTATCAGTTTCAGCTACAACAAGGCTTCCTCGTGAAGGAGAAACTCATGGCAAAGATTATTTCTTTATTACTGACAAAGAGTTTAATGAGCTAAAGAATAATAAAGCATTCTTAGAATATGCAAATGTTCATGGTCATCAGTATGGAACTTTAAAATCGTTTGTTGATGAGAAGCTAGAAGAGGGTATTCACGTTATTTTAGATATTGACGTTCAAGGATTTACGCAAATTAGAAACACTATAGAAAATACAGTGTCTATTTTTATAATTCCACCATCTTTTGATGAATTAAAGAAAAGACTAACTTTGCGAGGCCTTGATCTTGATGAAGTTATTAAAAAAAGATTAGAAAATGCAAAGGAAGAGCTTAAAGAGGCTGAATCTTTTGATTATATTATTTTAAATGATAACTTTGACAATGCTATAGAGGAACTGTCTTCTATTATATTTAGCGAAAATTATGAATATAACAGTCAGGATAATCTTAATATATTAAAGGATTTATTGGATTAATATTGTATTTGGAATTAGAATACTCATCCCAGGAGAATATTAAATGGCAAGAATCACAGTAGAAGATTGTTTGGAAAAGATACCAAGTAGATTTGATTTGATACTAATGGCATCAAAAAGAGCTAGACAGTTATCAACAACAAGCAGAGATCCGCTTGTAGAATGGGATAATGATAAGCCGACTTTAGTTGCCTTAAGAGAGATTGAAGAAGGTCTTATTGATCAAGAAACTCTTGAAAAAACTCTTGAAGAAGATCTTTTATTAGATGAATTTTCTATTCCAAACAATCAAGAAAACGAAAACATAGGATAAATGACTATAAGTAGGGAATTATCTTGAGCGAGCATGCTCTTCCAAACATACTGCTTAATAATCTATCTGAAGATTCTCTTATAAAGCTCCCACCAAATTTCTATAAAGGAGCAAAAAAATATCTTTCTAACGAAGATATAAAAAAAGTTCAAAAAGCATATTCAGTAGCTTTTTATGCACACGAAGGACAAGAAAGAAGAGATGGATCTAAATATATTACCCATCCTACTGCAGTTGCAAGTATTCTTCTAGATTTAAGAATGGATCCTGACTCTATATGTGCAGCGCTCATGCATGATGTCTTAGAAGACTGCGATATTAACAAAAAAAACCTAATTCAATTATTTGGAAATGATGTTGCTGAAATAGTTGATGGTGTAAGCAAATTGGGGAAGCTTGATATAACTAGTAGGTTAGAAAGAGATGCAAATAATCTTCAAAAAATGATGTTAGCTATCTCAAAAGATGCAAGAGTGATTTTGGTTAAAATATGTGACCGCCTGCACAATATGAGAACAATTGAACATCTTCCAAGATCTAAACAAATTATAAAATCAAAAGAAACAATTGAACTATATGGACCGCTAGCTTTGAGAATAGGCATGCAGGATATAAGAGCTGAATTAGAAGACCTTGCATTTAAGTGTTTACATCCTTTAAGAGCAACGATGCTAGAGAGCGCAATTAATAAATCTAGTGGAGGAAGGAAAAGAATTGTTTCAAAGATTAGAAAAGAATTAAAACGTCACCTCAAATCTAATGGTATAAAAGAAGTTGGAGTTAAAGGCAGAGAAAAAAATATATATAGTATCTATAGAAAGATTAAATCAAAACATAAACCTTTTTCAGAAATTTTAGATGTATACGGATTTAGAATACTTGTTGATTCAATAGATGAGTGTTACAGGGCTCTTGGCGTTATTCATAATTATTTTTCACCTATAGAAAATAGATTTAAAGACTATATTGCTATTCCTAAAAGTAATGGCTATCAAGCCCTTCATACAAGTCTATTGGCCTTAAACGCATTTCCAATTGAGGTTCAGATTCAAACAAGAAATATGTCTGAGATTGCAAGTTTTGGTATTGCAGCACACTGGCAGTACAAAACTCAAGATAAAAATAAAGGATCTGAGCTTAGAGCAACAAGATGGTTATCGGGTTTAATAGATCTTCAGAAACAATCAAATAATCCGTCTGAGTTTGCTCAATCAATCAAAACAGATTTAGATTCTAATGAAGTTTATTTATTTTCACCAAAAGGAGATATATATGCTTTAAGAAAAGGCTCTACCCCAATTGATTTTGCTTACGAGGTCCACAGTGATTTAGGTGATTCAATTGTAGGATGTAAAGTAAATAGAAGTACAGTTCCATTGAATATTGAATTAGAAACTGGGCAAACTGTTGAAATAATTACCTCAAAATCTAAGTCTGAAGCAGATCCAGATTGGTTAAATTATGTTGTTACAAGTAAAGCAAGGAGTTATATAAGAGCTAGATTAAGAAAACAAAAGATTTCTGATGCAAGAAAAGCGGGTAAAGTTATGCTTGAAACCGAGTTAAAACGAGGGGGGTCAAGTCTATCAGAATACAGAGGAAGCTTACTTAAAAAGATTCTTGATTCAATCGGCGTAACATCTTTAAACAAATTGCTTACAGACTTAGGGTTAGGCAAAAGAACTGGGAGTATTATTGCTGAGAGATTTTATTCTGGATTACAAATAAGAGAGGGCATCAAAGAACCAAAACCAGTATTAATTGTTGATAATAAGATAGAAAGTGTAACTGTAAGATTTGCAAAATGTTGCTTGCCTGTATATGGAGACATAGTTGTAGCTCACTCAGATACAGAGAGAGGAATGGTTATTCATCATGCAAGATGCAAACAAGTCACACCTTTTATAAAAAAAGACTCAAGGTATATGTCAGCAATTTGGGGAGAAAACAAAAAAGATCATTTATATAAGGCTAAAATTGATGTAAATACAGAAGATAAAGTAGGCGTTCTATCAGATTTAGGATCGGTTTTTGCAAGATCAGGAATTAACATTGGTTCAGTAAATACTAAAACAATTGATAAAAGATTTGCAGGTTTCGAAATGCAAATTGAAGTAAAAAATAAAACAGATCTAGGCGCAATTATGCAAAAGATAAGAGCAATGAAAATTACTACAAGTTGTAAACGAAACATAAATGATAAATAGTAAAATAGGAGTACTTTTTTTATGTACAATTCTCATATTAACAATTTCGATTTTTTCTAAGGAGCTTAACCAAATGTCAAAAGAAATTATTTCAACAAAAAATGCACCTCAAGCAATAGGACCATATTCTCAAGCAGTTAAGACAGGAAACTTAATGTTTATCTCTGGACAAATACCTTTAAATCCTGAAACAGGGGATTTAGTATCAGGATCCATAGAGGACGAAGCAAATCAAGTACTAAACAATATTAAAAGTATTTGTGAAGCGGCTGGCAATAGCTTAGAAGATATTGTAAAAATAACAATTTTTCTTACAGATTTAGATAACTTTGCAACCGTAAATGAAGTTATGAAAGAGCATTTTTCTGAACCATATCCTGCAAGAGCAACTATTGAGGTTTCAGGACTTCCACTAGGAGTAAATATAGAAATTGAGGCAATAGTATCAACTAATGGCTAAAAATCTTCTTTCAATTAGCGACCTATCTAAACAAGATATGTTAGATCTAATAGAATTTTCCAATAATTTTATCGATGATCAAGGTAATTTTAGAAAAGAAGATCTTTTCCCAGACAAAATAGTAGCAAATGTTTTTTGTGAACCAAGTACTAGAACCAAATCATCCTTTGCAATAGCTGCCAGCAATCTTGGATGTTCTGTAATTGATTTTGATATCAATACCTCTTCTATTCAAAAGGGAGAGTCTATATATGAAACTGTTGATGCCCTTAATCTTATGGGTGTTGATCTATGTGTCTTAAGACATCCCGAATCTGTTATTAGGGAGTTAGCAGAATCTTTGCCAAAGATGTCTTTTGTAAATGCAGGAGAGGGCTCTATATCTCATCCAACTCAAGCGCTCTTAGATATGAAAACAATAATAGATCATAAGAATTCTTTAGATAATTTAAATATTGTAATTATTGGAGACTTGGATCATTCACGAGTCACTTCGTCTTTTGTTGAAGGCATTGCAAATTTCGATATTGGCTCTTTAACATTGTGCGGGCATCCTGAGATGTGCACAAATTATCAAAATCCTAAAACGGGTAACTACGAATCAGATATGAACAAGGCTTTACAAGACGCAGATGTTGTTATGACTCTTAGGATTCAACATGAAAGATTTGAAAATGAATTAAATCTTGATTTAGAAACATACAAATCCTCTTATCAGCTTTCATCAGAAAAACTTGAATCCGCAAAAGGCGATGTTATTGTGATGCATCCAGGACCAGTGAACTATATTGAAATCACTGAAGCTGTCTATGATTCAGAGAACTCAGTAATTAGACAACAGATTGCAAATGGAGTTGCAGTTAGGATGGCAGTCTTATCAAGATTTCTGGGAAGCTAAAGTATTCTTAACTGTTTCAACAATAGCAATTGTGTTTTGATCAATTTCTACATTTACTAGGGAATCTTTTTTAAGATTTTTTAGATTAGTTACTGATAATGTTTCTGGAATTAGATGAATATAAAATGAATCTTTGTTAACTTTTCCAAGAGTAAGACTACACCCATTTATTCCTATGTAGCCTTTTTCAAAAATATATTCTTTAAATTTGGCAGAAAATTTAATAAGAATATCCCCAGTTGAATCTTTAAAGGAAGTCTTGATAACTTTTCCTGTGAAATGAATATGACCTGACATTAAATGACCGCCAACTTCTGTTGAAGTATTTATTGATCTTTCCAAATTTACAAGAGAGCCTCTTGAAAGCGTTTTGAGGTTTGTTCTTTTAAGAGTTTCTTCAATAACATCAAATCGTAATTTATTTTTACCATTATCTAATGAAGTTAAACAGACACCATCAACAGAAATACTGGCGCCTTTCTTTAATTTTTTATTGAAATTCTTTGGAGCAGATATTTCAAAAGTAATGTGATCTTTTTTTGTTATTATTTTTGAGACTTTACCAGTGCCTTGAACAATCCCAGAAAACATTTATGCGCTCCAAGTTTCTCTATATTTATTTAATTGAGATAGATAGCTATTAAATTTAGACTCTTTCTCAACAAATGTAATTAATGTATCCAAGTTGACTATTGACTCAACCCTAAGATTAAATTCATTTTTAAGCTCTTCACTTGATGAGATTTCAGATTGTCCCTTTTCTTGCCTATCCAATCCAACAATAAAACATGCAGGAATTGCATCCAGGCTATGTATTGATTCAATAGATTCTCTTCCCGCTGTTCCTGCTGATAGAACATCATCAATAATCAAAACTTTCCCTTTAGGATTTGCTCCAATAATATTTCCACCTTCACCATGATTTTTTTCTTCCTTTCTATTAAATGATAGTGGATAATTTTTTCCTCGCTCACTGAACAAGGCTGCCACTATAGAGCCAAGAAATATTCCTTTGTATGCAGGACCATAAATACAATCAAAATCTAAATTTTTATCATTTATGGCGTCAACATAACACTTTGCAAGCTCATATAAATTAAACCCATTTAGCATATTTGCTGCATTGAAAAAATATGGGCTTAGCCTTCCTGATTTTAGTTTAAATTCTCCAAATTGAAGGGCTTTAGCCTTAATTGCTAAATTTAAAAATGATTGTTGATAGTCTTTCACTTATTTAATGCAAGCTTTTTGTTTTTTAATTATTTCAGCAATTGCTAAACTGCCCATTTCAAGCATATCACTAAGTTCATTTTTTGAAAAAGGAGCATCTTCAGCAGTTCCTTGAATCTCAATCAATTCATCTTTATCGTTCATTACAATATTTAGATCAGTGTCTGCAGTGCTGTCTTCATCATAATTGAGATCTAACAAAATTTTATTATCTTTTATACCCATTGATACAGCGGCAACAAAAGACTTGATCGCTCTTTGGTCGTCATGATGATTTCTTATGGCTAAAAAAAGTGCCACACAACCACCTGTAATAGAAGCCGTTCGTGTTCCTCCATCTGCTTGAATTACATCACAGTCAACATTAATAGTTTTACCTTTGAGATATTTCAGATCGACAGCTTGCCTCAAAGATCTTCCAATTAACCTTTGAATTTCTTGAGTTCTACCACTTTGCTTGCCTCTGGCTGCTTCTCTTCCCATTCTTTCATTGGTAGACCTTGGCAACATTCCATATTCACCTGTAACCCAACCTTCATCAGAGTTTTTCATCCATCTGGGTACATTATTTTCAATTGATGCATTGCAAATAACTTTTGTATTACCAAAAGAAATTAATGCTGAACCCTCCGCATGAATGTTGATATTAGTTTCTATAGAGATATCTCTTAGTTGATTGTGATTGCGGTCTTCGTTTCTTGCCATTTTAAAATGTCTAAGAAAGCTCTTCTTTTACAATTTTGCTTACCATTCCCATATCTGCAGAACCTGCTAACGATGTCTTAAGCATTCCCATTACTTTTCCAATATCTTGCATTGAACTTGCCCCAGTTCCTTGAATAGCTTCTTGAACTTTTGATTTAACTTCTTCTTCGCTTAGTTGTTGTGGTTTATATTTAGATAGTATTTGAACTTCTTGTTCTTCCTTATCAGCCAAATCATCCCTACCACCATCTCTAAATTGAGATATAGAATCATTTCTTTGTTTAATCATTTTATTGATGATTTGGAGTGCTTTAGCATCATCAACTTCTTCTTTATTGTCTATCTCAAAACGTTGCACTTCTGACAAAAACATTCTTATGGTATCTCTTACCAAATCATTTTTATCAAGCATTGCTTGCTTAAGGTCTTTCTTTATATCAGATATAAGTGCCAAAATTATCTAGATCTTGATCTAGGGAATGAAAATTTCCTATTGGTTTTTCTAGCTCTTTTAACAGCAGCTGCCATTAAACGCTTTCTTTTTTCAGTTGGCTTTTCATAAAACTCTCTAGCTCTAATTTCAGGAACTATTGCTGCTTTTTCGCAAGCACGTTTGAATTTCCTCAAACCAATATCAAAATGTTCTGTTTCTTTTATAATAATTGAAGGCATAATGTGTCGCGTAGTTTAGGCTTTTATTAACATTTTTGCAAAACTTTTTATGAAAACTTTAGGAATTGAAACTTCTTGTGATGAAACCGCTGTAGCCATCTATGATTCAAATGATGGAATTATAGGTGAGTCTATCCATAGTCAAATGAAAATGCATGCTGAATATGGAGGAGTGGTCCCTGAGTTAGCTTCAAGAGATCACTGTCTTAAGATAGTTGATGTTCTTGAAGATGCCTTAGGTAATCATTCAATTGATAGCATTGATCAGATAGCTTATACCTCTGGTCCAGGTTTGTTAGGAGCTTTATTAATAGGAGAAAGTTTTGCTCAAGGGCTATCAACAGCTTTAAATATTCCATTAATTCCTATAAACCATCTTGAAGGTCATTTAATGTCTCCTATGATGGAGTTTCCAGAAATTAAAATGCCCTTTATATGTTTATTGG
The DNA here is from genome assembly GCA_902517505.1 of uncultured SAR86 cluster bacterium. Classification (GTDB taxonomy): domain Bacteria; phylum Pseudomonadota; class Gammaproteobacteria; order Magnimaribacterales; family D2472; genus SAR86A. The sequence goes on from CABYCL010000008.1 coordinate 13,763, forward strand.
TCTCTGGTGGTCACAGCATGATTGTAGATGTAATAGAAAAGGGTAATTACAAAATTATTGGGCAGTCACAAGATGATGCAGTTGGAGAGGCATTTGATAAGGTAGCAAAATTACTTGATCTTCCTTATCCAGGAGGACCACATATAGAAAAATTAGCTTTAGAAGGAGATCCAAATTCTTATGATTTCCCAAGACCTATGATTCACAGCGATAATCTTGATATGAGCTTGAGTGGTTTGAAAACCTCAGTCCTGTATACAGTGCAAAAAATTAAGAACTTAGATCATAATAAAAAAGTAGATATAGCAGCATCATTTCAGCAAGCAGTTACAGACCTTTTAGTGGCAAAAATAACAAGAGCTATTGAAGAGACAAATAGAAAAGAGGTGATTATTGCTGGAGGGGTTGCTGCAAATAAATTTATAAGAAGTGAATTTAAAAAACTTGAAGGCTTACTTGGTATCAAAGTTTATTACCCTGATTTAAAATATTGCGGTGATAATGCTTCCATGATCGCTTTTGTAGGGTCTATGATGCATGCTGAAAAGAAAGGTAACAATTCTTCACAAGTTAGAGCTAGATGGCCATTAGATGAGTTAAAGAAATGAAAGATATTATTTATATTAAAGATTTAAGAGTTAAAACAATTATTGGGATTTTTGATTGGGAAAGAAAAACCAAACAAGAAGTAAGCATAGATATGGAATTTCCTTTTGATTGTAAGAAGGCCGCAAAAAAAGACTCCATAGAGGACACCATCGATTACAAGACTATTTGTAAGGGTGTAATAAAGTTTGTAGAAGAATCTTCATTTCAGCTTCAGGAATCTTTGGCTGAAGGAATCGCATCGCTTGTAAAAGATACTTATGGAGTTGAATCTATTAAATTACGAGTATCCAAGCCTGGCGCGCTTCGAGGTGCAAAAGATGTTGGCCTTATAATTCATAGATAATGAAATATTTTTTATCCTTAGGAAGCAATATTAATGCAGAGGAGAATTTAGAATTCGCATTTAAAGAACTTAAAAAAATACTTTCAAATGTTAAATCCTCATCAATCCATCAAACAAAAGCAGAAGGCTTTGAAGGCGATGATTTTTTGAATTCAGTAGTGTGTGGAAATTCTGAATTGGATTTTAATGATCTTAATAAAAAGCTTAAATTAATTGAGGATATTGCAGGAAGAAATAGAGATGCTCCCAAGTTCAGTGCTAGGACTCTTGATATAGATATAGTTCTTCAAATTGATGATAATGATGAGATATTGTTTGAAAGTGACGAAGTTCAAAAATATAATTTCGTATCTGCACCTTTAAAAGAATTAATTTAATGAAAACAAAAAGATTTTTAAGAAATTTTCATAGGTATTTAAGTATATTTGTTTCAATACAGTTATTGTTATGGACAATATCTGGAATCTACTTCGCTTACAACAAAATTGAATTGGTAAGAGGTGAGCAGTATCGTCTTCCCAAAGATATAGAGTATAGAATTTTTGATAGGCTTGGGTCTTCAGTGATTGAGACTATCCAAGATGGTAAAAAAAGTTATAAAAGTTATCCCGAAGGCGATATTATAAAACCTCTTACAAAAGAGGAGGCTTTAGAAATAACATCCCGAAAAACAACCTTAAATCCAATTGAAGTCACTCTTGTAAAAGAACTTTATCCTGGATCTGAATATAGAGGAGACTTACCTGTATACAAGGTTGAAACAGATACCAAAGATAGTATCAATGTATATGTTGGATATATGACCGGTGACATCGGATCAATAAGATCTGACTCTTGGAGAATATGGGACTTCTTATGGTCCCTTCACATAATGGATTATCGAGAAAGAGATAATATAAATAATATTTTGCTAAAAATCTTGTCCGTGCTTGCACTTGTCACATCAATTTCTGGAATAACACTTTTCTTCGTTAAAAGATAACAACTTATTTAAGAAAATTCTCTTCAATAATTGACCATGCTGCTGATGACAGAGGATAAACCATGTTTCCTCTTTCTTCAGCATGCTTTGATGCTGCAGTTCCATCTCTTACTCGCCCTAAAATACCTTGTAAAATTCCTGCAATTTTAAACATGTTAAAGGCCATATAGAATTCCCAATTTTTTGAAAGATCTTTGCCTGTATTTTTACAGTACATTTCCATGTACTCTTTTTCATTAGGTACTCCAAGATCTTTAAGTTTAGCTTCATCCCAAAAAGCTTCTTGATTCCGCCATGAAAGGCAATGGTAACTGAAGTCTGCAATGGGGTGTCCTAATGTAGATAGCTCCCAATCAAGGATTCCTATGACCTGGTTATTTTTCAATATCATATTATCTAATCTGTAATCACCATGAACGATAGTAGTTTCATCATCATCCGGTATATTTTTAGGAAGCCATTCAATTAAATTATTCATAGCTTCAATATCATCAGTTTCAGATGCTCTATATTGTTTTGACCATCTTGAAACTTGTCTAGCCACATAATTTCCGGGCTTACCATAGTCTTCTAATCCTATTTTTTTGTAATCAACGCTATGGAGTTTAGCTAAAGTTTTATTTTTATTTTGATATATCTCAGTTCTATCTTTATTGGTCACTGATGGGATCATAGGATCCCAAAAAAGATCTCCATCAAGAAAATCCATAACAAAAAATGCTGTGCCAGCAACATCATCATCCTCGCAAAGACCATAAGTTTTTGGAACTGGAACATCAGTTTCATATAACGCAGTTATAACCTTATATTCTCTATCTACTGCATGCGCAGATGGTAATAGTTTTCCAGGTGGTTTACGTCTTAAAACAAGACTTTTTGTATCAGTAGTAATTTTATATGTTGGATTAGATTGACCGCCTTTAAACTGCTCAATAGAGTTAATCTTTCCAGCCCCGGAAACAAATTCATCAATCCATGGCTGCAATTTTGATGCTTCAATTGTTAGATGTTCAGCAACCTCTTTTGTACCAGAGAACTTTGCATCATCAAGTGGCTCCATTATAAAGATCTTCCTCCGTCAACCTTTATTATCTGACCAGTTATATATTCAGAATGAGCAAGGAACTTTACAGCTTCTGCAATATCTTGTTCTGAACCCATTCTATTAAGAGGAATAGTTTCAATTACTTTATTTTTTTGATCTTCAGTCCAAGTTATATCAGGTGGTTCAAGCATTGCCCCAGGCGCAATTGCATTTACTTTTATTTCAGGAGCAAGTTCCCTTGCAAGTCCTTTTGTAATTGCCTCTAGTCCTGCTTTGGCTGCAGAATATATTGAATAGTTTGGAACCCCTTTAGATAAATTTGTATCAGTTATATTGATGATTGAACCATTAGAAGCTTTTAATTTATCTTTTAAACCTTGTATTAAAAATAATGGACCTTTTAGGTTACTTCCAATTAATTTCTCCCAATGATCATCTGAAATTTCTTCTATGGGAGTAGGATAAAAAGTTGAAGCGTTATTTACTAAAAGATCAAGGGAAGGGAAGATATCATCAATATCATTTAATATTTTTGTTATGTCCGCTTCTTTGTCTAGATCTCCTTGTACAGTTCTCGCTGTATCAGGATTATCTTTATTTATTTTATTAGCAAGTTCGTCAGCATCTTTCTTAGATGAGTTGTAATGAATAATAATATTCCAACCTAAATCTTTGAAGGTTAAGGCTATAGCCTTACCAATTCTTTTAGCAGCTCCGGTTATAAATACAGTTTTGTTCATTTATATTTATGAATAATTTCTTTATATATTTTAATCTTTTCTGCCTCAACTTTCTCATTTGGGGTATCTGAAAGAATAGAGAAGTCAGTATTTTTAATTTCTTTTAGTATTTTTAATACAAAATCTTTATTTTCTTTTAGATTTGGCAATGTACATAATTTTGTAATAATTTCTTCATTTCTGATGAAATGAGAATTTTTGATAGTTGATATCAAATCTTCTTCTTCAGTATTTTTTGTAATTTTAGAAATATTCTTTAGCACCCTAGAAGCATTCATGTGTCCATTTGGAACAGGTAAATTTTTACCTAAAATAAAATTATTATTAATTTGAAGTTCAGACCATCTAATTTCTTGATCAGAGTGACTATCACAATTGGGAGTTACTAAATTGTTAAAAAATGGATCTAGAAGATTCAATAAAATAATTTTTTCAAAATAAAGATTAGGATTTGAACTATTTAAGGCTCTAGATGTCTCAGACCATACTCTGTTAGGAGATAATTTTGCTATTTCTCCTGAAGTAATAATTTTCTTTATGCTATTAGAAGTTTCATCATCAATGATAAAGTCTTTCAAATGGTTATAAGTATAAAATCTAGCTAACCTGATTGCCCTTAAAGGATCCTCGTAAAATGCATTAGAAACGCGCCTAAAGATTTTATTATTTAAATCTTCTTGTCCATTAAAAGGGTCAATAATTTCTCCATTTTTATCTTGTGCTATTGCGTTAATGGTGAAATCTCGTCTAGATAAATCATCTTCAAGACTAACATCTTTACCAAAATAAAAAGTAAATCCATGATAGCCAGTACCAGACTTTTTTTCTGTTCTAGCTAGTGCATATTCTTCATTTGTCTCAGGGTGAAGAAATACTGGAAAATCTTTTCCAATGGGTTTATATCCTTCATTAATCATTTCCTCAGGAGAGGATCCAACGACAACCCAATCATTATCTGATGCATCTACTTTAAGCAAAGAATCTCTTACAGCTCCACCGACCTTATAAATCTTCATTTTTCTTTACCTGAAATAATTTTTTATCTTCTAATCTCATAGCAGTAAGTTTTTTACCCCACACACATCCAGTATCTAAACCAATTATATTATCTAATTTTGTCTTGCCATCAAGAGCAGCCCAATGACCAAAAATTATATATTCGTTAGGCTTTAAGTTTGAAATAGTTTGTTTGAACCATGGAATATGGTTTTTCTGAGGTTTTAGATCCTTCTTTTTAAGTAAAAGAGAACCTTTTTTATCCAAGTATCTCATTCTTGTGAAGTAGTTAATTATTGTTCTATATCTTTTATAGCCACTTAAATCTTCTTTCCACTTAGAAGGTTTGTCTCCCCACATATTGCCTAAAATCTTATATGAATCTTTTTTAAAGACTTTTTTAAATTCATCAGAAAGTTGTTTTGCAGTTTTAAAACTCCAGATATAAGGAATGCCTGCATGCGCTATCCAAAAAGTTTCTTTTGTTTCTTTAATTTTTATTTTTTCAAGAAGAGGTTGTTTTTTTAGCCATTTATAAATTGCATTTACATTTTTAGCATCAAGAATAGCATTTAAAGACTTATTTCTTTTTTTATATTTAATAAGATATAGCAAATAGAGGTCGTGATTACCAAGGACGCCTTTAATAGATTTTTTATTTTTTAAGCAAAAATCTAATACCTCTAAAGATTTTGGACCTCTATTAACATAATCGCCAGCAAATATTAATTTATCTTTGTTAGGATTAAATTTGATCTTTTTACAAAGTAATTGGAGTTCATTGAAACAACCTTGGACATCGCCTATTACATAATGGGACATTTAAATGGTGTATTCCTTAGCAATCTTTATAAATTCTTCTACAGGTAAATCCTCTGACCTTGAAGCTGGATTAAGTTCAAACGAATTCCATGAAATATTTAAACTTTTTAAATTATTTTTAATATTTTTTCTTTTTGAACTAAATGCTAAGTCTATTATTTTAAATAAATTATCTTTAATAGAAATATCATAATTTAGATTTTTCCTTGGGATAAATCTAATAAAGCTTGAGTTCACCTTTGGTTTAATGTCGAATGCCTCTGGCGGGACATCAAATAGCACTTCTGTTTCAAAGAAGGCTGCAATTTTTAATGCTAGCTTTCCCCAATTTTTGGTTGAAACTTTTCCATTTACCTTTTGAGCAACTTCTTTTTGAACAAGAAAGTGCATATCCTCAATTTTTTCAAAGTCATCAATAAACTTGATCATAATTTGAGTTGAGATGTTATAGGGTAGGTTGCCTACTATTCTTAATTTCGAATCAATATTGGGCAATTCAAATTTTAGGATATCTTGATTTATAAATTTAAAATTTGCAGGCCCTTTAAATTTATTATTCATTATATTGATATTATCTGAGTCGATATCAATGCAGATAATGCTTACATGTTCTTTATTAATTTGATTTGTGAGGGCTCCGTGACCAGGCCCAATTTCAATAAAAGTATCGTTTTCTTTTGGAGTAATGACATCAGCCATTTCAAACAATATAGCTGGGTCTTTTAGGTAATTCTGTGCATATTTTCTTCTGATGTCTCTAGAGCTCATTTAATTAACTTTTTCGCTGTTTTTATTGCTAATTCTAGTGAAGACGTATTCGACTTATTTGAACCTGCGATATCAAGCGCAATACCATGATCTACAGAAGTCCTGATAATTGGAACCCCTAAAGTAATATTTATTGAGTCACCAAAACTAAGAGCTTTTAAGACTGGAAGAACTTGATCATGATACATACCAAGATATGCATCAGTTTCTTCTAAAACTTTCATAGAAAAAGCAGTATCTGCAGAAATAGGGTTGGAAACATTTATTTTATTATTTTTTAATATTTTTATAGCAGGTCCAATCTCATTTATTTCTTCTAGTCCAATCTTTCCATTTTCACCAGCATGAGGATTTAAACCAAGAATTTTTATATTAGGACTATTTATATTAAATTTTTCTTTAAGATCTTTGTTAAGAATTTTTACTTTATCAATAATAAGCTGCTTTCTTATCTTTCCATGAACCTCTTTGAGGGGTATGTGAGTTGTTGCTAATGCAACTTTTAATTTCTTTGAAGCTAGCATCATTAAGACATCATCACTTTTAGTAATTTTTTGAATATATTCTGTGTGCCCAGAGAATTTTTTGTTTATTGAAATAACATTTTCTTTACTAAGTGGGCCTGTAACAAGAGCAGTTTTCTTATCTTTAATGGTTTCTTTTATAGCATAATTTAAGTTATTTAAGACGTATTCTCCATTTGATTTATATAGTTTACCTGGCGAAGTATTTCTACATTTTGTTAATTTAATAACCTGTAAAGCACTCCTACGATTAGGTTTGCTCTTACGTATTGAGTCTATTTCATCAATATTTATTTTTTTACTTAGTAATTTTGCTCTTTCTAAAAATAGATTTGGATCACCTATTGATATGATTGGTATTTTAAAATTTTCCCAAGATTGAGAGCATGCAATTTTAATAATTAAATCTGGACCAATACCAGCTGGCTCACCAGGGGAATAAATTACTTTTTTCAATCTAAGTCTTTAAACTCAACGAAAGCTTCAGCCCGCATAGTTCTGAGAGTATTTTCAAGCTCTTCGTCAAATTTTCTGTTGTATAAGATCCCGTAAGCTCTATCTTCAATAAGTTTATCTGTGAGTTCATAATTTCTTTTGTCTAGCACTTCTAGAAAATGAAAACCAAATTGACTTTCAAATACTTCAGAAATTGTTCCTACTTCTGTAGCAAGCATAGTTTCTTCAAAGGTTGGAGCAAAAACGCCTAATCCGACCCATCCTAAATCTCCACCTTGTTTAGCAGACCCGGGGTCTTGTGAGAATTCGTTAGCAAGCAAGGCAAAATCTTCTCCTTCCATCACTCTTTGTCGAATTTCAATTAGTTCTTTTTCAGTTTCTTCTGAAGTTCTTATCGCAGAGGGCATGAGAAGGATATGTCTTGAAAGCCATTGACTCTCATACTCAACATAATCTCCTCTTTTATCTTCAATTTTTAAGATATGAAAACCAGAACCGCTCTCTAAGGGGTTAGATATAAAACCCACTGGTTTTTTAGAAAGCGCCATTTCAAATAGCTCAGGCATATCCGCAGCTTTTCTCCATGACATAAGTCCGCCACTAGAAGCATTAGAGCTGAGTGAATTTTCTTTTGCTAACTCAGAGAAATCAGAACCATCACTAATTAAATTTATTATTTTTTCTGCAGTGTTAAGGTCTTTTACCAATATTTGCCTTACTGATAGTTCAGGTTCAAGAACATCTAGACTTTCATTAGTGGCTAAAAAAGCTTCAAACTCTTTTTCGGTGATTTCAATGTTTTGATTAACTCTACCTCTTTGTATTCTCTGAACACGCATTTCTTTTCGCATCTGCTCACGGACTTCTTCATATGAATCTCCGTTATCTTCAATATAGCTAATAAACTCTTCTAGAGACATTTGATTGTTAGATGCCAATCTAGTTATTGTTGAATTTAATTCGGCATCACTAATTTTAACTCCAAGCCTATCGGCTAGTTGCAGTTGGAGTTCTTCTATAATAAGTCTTTCATTTACTTGGTCTATAAGAATCTCACGAGGCGGAACTTGCATATTTTGGCTTTGATATCCTTCCTCAAGACTTTCAATAGCTTTTTTGATTTGAGATTCCATAACCACACCATCATCAACTATGATCGCGATTCTATCTAATACCTCAATTTTTGCAGTCAAATATGAGGGTGCTAAAAGTAAAATAGATATTAAAAATTTATTCATAAATATACTAATAATTTAATATCGAATTATTCATGAATCTAGAAATTTTTTCAAAGGATGAATTTAATCCTTTTAATTCAAACTCAAAATTAATCCGGCTCTTGTTCTCAATTCTTATTATATTATCCCATGCTTCATTAAGATATGTGTAGGAATCTGGCTTATAACCGTCCATGTATTTTGAAAAATTTCTATCCGATGCAGTAATTCTAAAGACAAAACAACAGTTTTCATATCCAATACCAAGTGATGATTCTATATTTGAATTTGAAACGTCGTCTCTTTTAAACCTAGCAATAATACTAAGATTATCTTTTAATCTTAAATCCGCAAAGAATTCTGAATAATCAAGCTTCTTGTTAAAATCACCTGTCATTTTTGTATATCTTTTTGCGTACCCAATCTTTCCATTTTCAAATTTTTGATTAATTGTGATACCTGCCATAGGAAACTTTTTCATCTCCTCTGAGTAACTTCCCATAGTCATTACCATTGTTTTCATATTAGGCATCCATCTACCCATTATTACTATAGGCCCTTTATCATTATTCATCATTGACATCATAGGCATCATATTCATATCCATAGCGTTAGACGCCGCGCCCATATCCATCTCCATAGAGCTCGACATCATTTCATTTTCCATGGATGCCATTCCCACTCCATCAATGAAAACCTTTCTGTCTTTAATATAAAATTTTTGTGAAACTTTCAAAGATAATTTATTCATACCCATGTGGCGATTAATAAACTCAATACTTAGGGCATAAAAATTTTGATCACCTATTCTGTCCATACCAGTAAATCGTTCTGTATTAAAAAGTTGATTCGTCATGCCTAACATATAAGAATCAAAAATAGGATTCATATTTTGATCTTCATGTCCTACATAACCATAAAATAATCTAGGCTTTATAATATTTTGATTCATTCCATCTTTTTTTATGAAGAGGGTGCTTAGGTCTGCTTTGAAGGTAGGCACGAGTATTGAATCAGTTTTTAAATTAGTATTTTCAAGATCATAGCTAATGCCTTTCATCCCCATGGAAGTTATCAGCTTATAACCGTTTAAATTCGAAGAATTGGATATTTCTAAATCATAGAATACTCTCGTTCCTTCAATAGGGTCTTTAATAAAAGTTCGAAATTTGTTGTTGCTTAAATGATTTCCAAAAAAACCATGAATACTATTTGCCTTAAAGTCACTATAGTTTAGATATTCGCGTATAGAGATTCTTTTGAATTGTTTGAAATATTCTATATCTATGGAGGGAGCTTTCTTATAACCATTTGTTAAAAGAGGGTTAAGTGATTGATAAGCTTCTTGAGATACCTTAATTTTAATATTTTTAAATACACTATTAATATGTATATTCTGTCTTAGATTCTGTTCTCTTTGACTTCCTATTGAAGTTATATCACCAGGAATATCTCTTAAAAATAGGCTATCCGATGTTTTTGACCAATCAACATCTATCCAAAAATTTTCTTTTTTGCCATATGTATCTTTTATACCAAATGCCCATCTTGAGCTGGATTCATTAGGGTAATTATTTTGATACTCTTTATCTTTATCAAAATAAAAGAAATCTAAATTTCTTAAATTATTTAATTCACCATGAATATTTCTAAAATTTCCTTCTACTCCTGCTCCTCTATCAGATATATTTCGAAGAGCAATTGTCATGTCAGACTTATTTGATATAACTTGATAGTAAGGAATCATAAAATCCAATCCATCAGATGAAAAAGATAACTGAGGTTCTAAAAAACCTGACATTCTTTCTTGTGAAGTCGCAAATGGAATATAAGGAAGTCTAAGCAATGTTCTATCAAAAGCTTTAATTTTTACTTTTTTTGCATAACCTCTCATCGTTTGGTCATTCAAAACAATGCTTTCAGCTATAAGTTCCCATCCATTTGATTTATCTGCACAGGAGGTCATTGAGACTTGATTAAAAATAATATTTTCATCAATATTTCCCTTTAGAGAATCGAAATTGATTATTAAACCCCTGTTATTAAGAAAAGTTTCACCTTCTTCAAGTGCAATTGAAAGTTTGTCTTTGCTAAACGATCCTGAACTTGCTCTAAAAAAGTAGTCCTTCAAAAATAGATCACCATTTTTTCTAAAATCTACCAAACCATTATCTTGGTCAACTCTTGCTTTTTCTGAAATAAGTATTCCATCAGGAAAGTCAATTTCAACATTACCATTTAATATAAGCGCATTTTGGTCTGTTATTTCAAATTTATCTGACTTGATATCTAAGCTTTCCATATCTTGCACTTTTCCAAGATAGGGCTTGTAAGCTAGGCAGGTCAGGTTATTACTAGAATTTTTTTCAAGAATACCATCTTCTAATAAATCTCCATTTATATAGCCTTGATGAAGAATGAAAGTCATTAAAAGAACTATTTTCTTGGCTCTTATCATATTAATATTTTATACCTCAATGGTTTGAAAGAGTATTTTATTAAAAGTTCTATTATTTGTTTGAATTTATGTATTCTTCTAACTGATGTAAATGATCTTTTCCAAAGAATATTTGATCATCATAGAAGAATGTTGGAACACCAAAAGAGCCTCTTTTAACAGCATCGTCAGTATTTGATATTAACTTATCTTTACAAGCTTGTGATAAAACAATTTCTATTATTGATTCAACATCAAGATTAGCATCAGCTAGAACCTCTTTTAATACTTCTATATCCGAGATATTTTTATCTTTTTCCCACATAGCACTAATAACGCATTCAAAGTATTCATTAAAGATTTTTAGTTCTTGTGCCGCTATCGCCCCTCTTTGAACCTGAATAGTAACTGGAGGAAAATGTGAATTAAATTTGTAATTGGTTAAGTTATGCTGCTTAACAAATCTATCAATTTCTATCATCTGATAGTTACTTTTATTTTTGCAGTCTGCAAATGCTATAAAAGGAGGTTGATTATTAGATAGTTTATGAATGCCACCTAACAAACAAGGAATATAATTAAATTTTATACCTGTTCTTTTTTCAAAATCAGGAATTAATTTATGTGCAAGATATGTATTTGGACTTGCAACATCAAAAATAAAGTCTACTTTCATTTCTATCAACAATTTTGTAAAGTAAAACAATTAAACACTGATATGAAAGATTTTTCAAAATATTCCGCAATTATTATTGGAGCAGGAGATGCTACAGGTGGAGCTATAACTAAAAAATTTGCAAGCCATGGTTATAAGGTTTGTCCGGTTAGAAGACCAAGAAGTTTAGATAAAGTAAATAAGTTAGCAGATGAAATTAATAATTCTGGAGGATGGGCTAAAGGCTTTGGTATAGATGCAAGAGAAGAAGATTCAATAAAAGATCTTTTTAATGAAGTTGAAGAAAAAATTGCTCCCATTGATGTTGTTGTTTTCAATCCAGGTGCAAATGTTTTTTTCCCGATTGAAGATACGACTTCAAGAGTGTTTAAGAAAGTATGGGAAATGGCAGCTTTTGCAGGATTCTTAACAGGAAGAGAAGGCGCCAAATACATGAAAAAAAGAAACGAGGGTTCAATATTCTTTACTGGAGCTACTGCTTCAATGCGGGGCAGTGCAGGGTTTTCAGCTTTTTCGAGTGCAAAATTTGCATTAAGAGCAGTTGCCCAAAGCATGGCGCGTGAATTAGGACCGAAAGGAATACATGTCGCACACTTTATTATTGACGGAGCAATAGACACAGCATTTATAAAAGAAACATTTCCAGATATATATGCTCTAAAGGAAAAAGACGGTATTCTACAACCGGAAGCAATTGCAGATGCATATTGGTTTGTCCATTCTCAACATAGAAGCGCTTGGACACATGAATTGGACTTACGTCCATATATGGAAAAATTTTAATAATTAAGAGGAAAAAAATAATGAGTTTAAAAGATAAAGTAATTTTTATTTCAGGCGGAAGCAGAGGTATTGGTCTTGCTATGGTAAAAAAGGCAGCCTTAGATGGCGCAAAAGTTGTAATTGCTGCAAAGACAGCTGATCCACATCCAAAATTACCAGGAACAATCTACACTGCAGCTGAAGAAATTGTAGAAGCAGGTGGTGAAGCGCTTCCAGTAATATGTGATATCAGAAATGAGGACAACGTTAGAGATGCCGTGAATCAATCTGTGGATCATTTTGGAGGTATTGATATTTGTATTAATAATGCCTCTGCAATTCAATTGACTAATGTTACTGATACTGAGATGAAAAGATATGATCTTATGCATCAAATAAATGGAAGAGGGACATACATGGTGAGTAAATACTGTTTACCTCATCTAAAAAAATCTAATAATCCACATATTTTAAATTTAGCACCGCCTTTGGATATGCATCCTAAATGGTTTTCAGGAACTGTCGCATACACAATGGCAAAATATACAATGAGTATGTGTGTTTTAGGTATGGCAGAAGAATTTAAGGAATTTGGCATAGCTGTTAATGCATTATGGCCCAGAACTGCTATTGCTACAGCTGCTGTTCAAAATCATCTTGGCGGAGATGAGATTATGAAACTTTCCAGGAATGTGGACATCATGGCTGACTCGGCATATGAGATATTAACTAAAGATTCAAAAGAATACACTGGTAACTTTTGTATAGATGATTTAGTTCTTTATGAAGCTGGAGTAAAAGATTTTACTAAATATGCATCAGCTCCTTTTGGAGAATTAATGCCAGATTTTTTTGTTCCAGATGATACACCCTTGCCAGAGGAAATTAAAAATAGTTAGTTGAAAGAAGAAGAAGCCATAAGTTTAAGCAAGCAATGTAACCTTAATGCTTTGAGAGCATTACCTTTAAAACTTGAGGCCAGCGGAAGAGAGTATTGGAGGATTATAAATAATCAAGATGAATCCTTTATCCTTTGCTATTTAGACCCAAAAAAAGGAAACCATTCAAAATTTATTTCCATCTCAAATAATCTAAAAGATAGTAATATTTCTTGCGCAAATGTTGTATATCACAATGAAGATCTGGGAGTCACCATACAAGATGATCTGGGAGATAGAGACCTTCTTTCAATATTAAATGATGATAATAAAGATGATTTATTAAAAAATTCACTAGAAATACTATTACAAATTCAAAACTCAAAGCTTATAAAAGTTGAGAGCTTTTCAAAAGAAGAACTAATTGAGCAAATGAATCTATTTAAAGATATTTTTTGCAAAAAGTTTTTGAATACTGAGGCTGATGCTTCGATTGATATGCTCATCTCAGAAACAATTGGTAGTCTTATTAATCATCCTTGGGTAAATTGTCATTTTGATTTTGAAAGACGTAACCTAGTGCTTAACAAAGATAATGATTTAACAGTTATTGATTATCAAGATATGAAAGTAGGGCCAATAGGAATAGATTTGGCAGCAATATTAGTAGATCACTATTATGAAGCCAATATTTCACATACTAAGACTTTATTAAATTACTATTCAAATTTAATGAAATTGGAATATTCAGAAGAAGAGCTTTACGAATTTCTTAGATGGGGATGTATCCAAAGAAATTTAAGAATACTTGGAACTTTAGCAAATTTATATATTGAAAATAATAGAAGTTTTAGATTAAAAGATTTGCCAATGATATTAAATAATCTTATTGAAATGGTTCCAGATGAACATCCTTCAAAGGAATTTATGAAAAAACATATCAAATTGATTTTAGACAAGAAAATTTCAGAATTATGAAAGCGATGATATTAGCAGCGGGTTATGGTAGAAGGTTAATGCCTTTAACCAAAGACACTCCAAAGCCATTGCTTAAGGTTGGAAATCAATCATTAATAAAGCGCAATATTAATTATTTAATTAAAAATGGGTTTTCAGAAATCGTAATAAATGTTTCTCATCTTGGCGAACTTGTTCAACAACATGTAGAAGACAATTTTCCAGACAAAAATATTTCTTTTTCTTATGAGGAAAAACCCCTAGGAACAGGAGGAGGTATCTTGAATGCTTTAAAGCTTCTTGGAAGCAAACCATTTTTAGTAATTAATGCAGATATATATCATGATATTAATATTAAAAATTTACCAAAAGACATCAATGCAGCTCATCTCATAGGTGTTAAAAACCCAAGCCACAATCATCTTGGAGATTTTTCATTAAAAGAAAGAACGGTTGTTATAAATGAAAGCAATAATAATTTAACCTGGTGTGGTATATCAGTCATTAATCCTATAATCTTTGAAAAAAATACTTTTGAAAATGATAGTTTTAATATTTGGAAGAGTGTCTTACCCCAATATATTAAAAAAGGGATGGTGACAGGACAAATATCTTCTGAACCATGGATTGATGTTGGAACTCTAGAACGTTTAAAACTTGCTAATACTGTCAATAATGAAGAGAATTAGCAAATGAGTGATAAAAAATACATAATTGCGCCCTCTATATTGGCATCAGATTTTGCAAATTTAGGTGAAGAGGTTAGAGATGTTCTAGATGCTGGAGCAGATTGGATTCATTTCGATGTAATGGATAATCATTATGTTCCCAATCTAACCATTGGACCAATGGTCTGCAAAGCTCTGAGAAATTATGGCATAAAAGAATTTATTGATGTTCATTTAATGATTGATCCCGTAGATGAATTAGCGCAAAGTTTTATTGAAGCAGGAGCTGATTTAATAAGTTTTCATCCTGAAGCCTCAAAACATATACATAGATCAATACATGCTATCAAAGATAAAGGTTGTAAAGCTGGGCTTGTTTATAATCCTGCAACGCCACTTCATACTCTTGAAAGTGTTTTAGAAGATCTAGACTTAGTTTTAATAATGAGCGTAAATCCAGGCTTTGGTGGACAATCTTTTATTCATGGCTCAATTGAGAAAATAGCTCAGGTTAGAAAAATGATTGATGCCTTCGGAAAAGATATTCGTCTAGAAGTTGATGGTGGTATAAATAAAGATACCATTGCTCTAGCATCAGAGGCTGGTGCTGATACTTTCGTTGCAGGCTCAGCAATATTCAATACAGAAAATTATGAGCAAACAATATCTGAACTTCGTTCCAAAATCGTTTAAGTACTTTATATTTTTATTCTTCATAGGTCATTTAGATGCTTCGAAAGATATAGATATTCTAGAATATTTAAGCGAATTAGATGTTGTGTCCAAATTCGAAGATAGGAAAAGAGGACTCATGTTAAAAGAGTCAATTCCTGAAAATTACGGTATGTTTTTTGTTTGGCCCTATGAAAAAAAACAATGCATGTGGATGAAGGATACATACGTATCCTTAAGTGTTGCTTATATTGATAGAAAGGGAAAAATTTTAGAAATATATGATATGGTTCCACTTTCAAAAAATTCGGTTTGCTCAAAAAAAGCTTCAAAGTATGCACTTGAGGTAAATTCTGGATGGTTTGCTAAAAATAACATTAATGTTGGTGATGAAATAAAGGTTAAAAAAGTACTTTCATATGATAAGTAAAGAAGAATACATAAAATACGCTGAAAATGGTTTTAATATTATTCCTTTGGTTAAAACTATTGATCAGGATTTAGATTCTCCCATAAAAGTTTTTTCAAAAATTAAAAATAAACTTAACACGTTCCTGCTTGAATCAATTGAAGGAGGAGAGAAGTGGGCACAATATTCAATAATTGGCCTGGACTGTAGAGAAACAATAAAAGTATCTGAAAAAAAAATTGAAATTAAAACAGATACTGGATTAAACAAAATTGAATCAAATGAGCCTCTTGATGAATTAAATAAACTGATAGGCAAGCATAAATCACCCAATTTAGATAATATGCCAAGATTTTATGGTGGATACGTAGGCTTCTTTGCATATGAAAGTGCAAAGTATGCTGAACAAAAAATTAATGTATTAGAAAAAAAGGATTCAAAATTTGATGAGGATATGCCAGATATTTATTTAGTTAAATCTGAGAAACTAATTGTTTACGATAATTTTAATAAAACCATGCAGGCTATCTATAACGCAAATCCATTGAAAATGTCTTACGAGGAAGCTCTAAAAAAAATTGATGAAATTCAAAACAGCATCGACCAGTCAACTGAATATCAAGAAATTTCGTATTCAGATATCTCAGGACAAATAGAATTCATGTCAAATTTTACAAAAGATGAATATATTAGCTCTGTTAAAAGAATCAAAGAATATATAAAAGACGGAGATGCAATGCAGGTTGTATTAGCTCAAGATTTCTATAGTTCATTTAATGGTGATTCTTTTGAATTATATTGTGCATTAAGAAAAATCAATCCATCTCCTTATATGTACTATTTGAATCTTGACGAATGTGTAGTAGTAGGGTCCTCCCCTGAAATACTAGTTAGATTAGAAGAAGATGACATCACTCTGAGGCCAATTGCTGGGACAAGAAAAAGAGGTCAGACCAAAGAAGAAGACAAAAATAATGAACTTGATTTATTAAGTGATCCAAAAGAATTGGCAGAACATCTTATGCTTATAGATCTAGGTAGAAATGATGTTGGAAGGATTTCTAAAATAGGAAGCGTAAAGTTAACTGAGAAAATGGTGATAGAAAGATACTCTCATGTTATGCATATAGTCTCAAATGTAGAAGGCAAGCTTTCAAAAGGATTGACTTTTATTGATGCTCTAAAAGCTACTTTGCCAGCTGGAACTCTATCAGGTGCACCAAAAATTCGAGCCATGGAAATAATTAATGAACTTGAGCCAAGTTCTCGAGGTATTTATGGGGGTGCAATAGGATATATTTCATGGAATGGAAATATTGATACTGCAATAGCTATAAGAACTGCTGTCATAAAGGATAAAAAAATTCATGTTGGTGCAGGGGCAGGAATAGTTGCTGACTCAGATCCAGAAAAGGAATGGCAAGAATGTGTTCAAAAATCAAAAGCATTCTTAGATTCCATGGAGATGATTTCATGATTATAGTTATAGATAATTACGATAGTTTTACTTATAACCTAGTCCATTATATTGGCGAACTGGAAAAAGATATTAAAGTTATAAGAAATGATGAAATGTCTGTATCAGAAATCATAGATAATAATCCAAGCAAGATTGTTATATCTCCGGGTCCATGTACACCAAAAGAAGCAGGAATATCAATTGAACTAATTAAAGCTGCGGAAGTTCCAGTTCTAGGTGTTTGTTTAGGACACCAAGCGATTGGTGCAGCTTTTGGTGGAAACGTTATTAAGGCCCCAAAGATTTTTCATGGAAAAACCTCAAGCATTAACCATGATGGAAGTATACTTTTTAGTGGAATTGAGCAAACATATAATGTAGTCAGATATCACAGCTTAATTATAGATATGAAGACTTTGCCTAGCGAACTAAATGTAACGGCAACTTTAAGTGATAATAAAGAAATAATCATGGCTGTTGAGCATATCAGTAGACCAATTTATGGTGTTCAGTTTCATCCTGAGTCAATTGATACAAATAATGGAAAAAAGCTCATAGAAAATTTTATAAAGAAAATATGAAAGACTTTATTAATAAAATAAATAATAAAGAAAATTTGAATCTTGATGAAATGCAAGAAGCCATTAATCTAATAATGTCTGGTATGGTTGATGATGATGCTATTGAATCTTTTCTTATTGGATTAAATACAAAAGGCATATCAGAAATCGAAGTTACTGCTGCGGCAACTGTAATGAAAGAAAAATCTTTAAAATTTGATATTGGTGATGGTAAACATATAGATACTTGTGGAACCGGTGGAACAGGTCTTCATACTTTCAATTGCTCTACTGCATCGTCATTTGTAGCCGCAGCTGGCGGAGCAAAAATTACTAAGCATGGTAATAAAGCTGTATCTAGCAAATCTGGAAGTGCAGACTTTCTTTCAGAGTCAGGCGCAAATATAAATCATGAAAGAGAAAAATTAATTTCAATATTTGATAAAGTTGGGTTTGTATTCTTATTTGCTCCTCTTCATCATGAAGCAATGAAATATGTCATGCCAGTAAGACAAAAAATTGCAAAAAAAACAATTTTTAACTTATTAGGGCCTCATACTAATCCATGCAGTGCTAAAAAACAGATCATAGGAGTTTACGACAATGAGTTTGTAAAAATGTTTTCTAATGTTGCTAAAAATCTTGATATGGAACATGTCATGATTGTGCACGGCGATGATGGTCTTGATGAGATTTCAATTTGTTCAGAAACCACTATTTCTGAATTAAAAGATAATCAAATTAATGAGTATAAAATTTCTCCTAAAGATTTTGGACTAAGCATATCTTCATTTGATCAAATTACTGCAAATTCATCTAATGAAAGCCTTTTACTTGTTAATAATGCGTTCAATGGAGAAAATTCTGCTGTTCAAGATATGATTGCATTAAATAGTGGCGCTGCTTTGTACTTAGCAAATGTTGTTGGTTCTATGAATGACGGTATAGAGATGGCATTTGATTTAATGAATAATGGAAAAGCCGCTCAAAAATTAGCTGATTATGTGAGGGTCTCGAACGAGTGATGAATATTCTTGATCAAATTGTTGCAAAAACAAAATTTAAACTTAAAGAAAAAAAACAAGGACTATCTATTGAAGAATTAATCTCTAAACTAGATTTTCAAAATTTTAAAGAAAGTAACTTTAAAAAAAGTCTTGAGAATAAAACTCAAGCTATCATTGCTGAAATCAAAAAAGCATCGCCAAGTGCTGGAATTATAAGTAAAAATTTTGATCCAATCTTAAAAGCAAAAGAATATGAATCTTTTGGGGTTTCAGCGCTTTCCATTCTTACAGAAGAAGATTATTTCTTAGGTAATATTCAGTATCTCAAGGATATTAGAGCTATTACGAGTCTCCCAATCCTAAGAAAAGACTTCATAGTTGATGACTACCAAATATACGAGTCAAAACTCATTGGCGCAGATTGTATTTTGCTTATTGCTTCAATACTAAATGATGAGGAGTTAAAAATATTTTCAGAAACAGCAGAAAAACTTAAGTTGGATTATATTATTGAAGTTCATAATGAAGAGGAATTGCTCAGAATAGAAAATTTCTCTAATGCGATAATTGGAGT
Source organism: uncultured SAR86 cluster bacterium (assembly GCA_902517505.1). Lineage (GTDB taxonomy): Bacteria > Pseudomonadota > Gammaproteobacteria > Magnimaribacterales > D2472 > SAR86A. The sequence goes on from CABYCL010000008.1 coordinate 33,324, forward strand.
TAACAACAGAAATTTAAAAACTTTTGAAGTGGATATAAATAATTCAATTAAACTTAAAAAAATATTTAAAGAGGATAATATTTTTATCTCGGAATCTGGAATTAAAAGCAAAAAAGATATACAACAACTTCAGCAACATAATATAAATGTTTTTCTTATTGGTGAAAGCATGATGAAAGGGGATTTTTTTGAAACTTAGGGAGTGGCAAGAGAAAGCTTTCCCACTCTGGTGGTCTAAAAAAAGAGGAATTATCAAAGTTGTTACTGGAGGAGGCAAAACATTTTTCGCAATACATTGTTTAAAAAAATATCTTGAGGAAAATCCTGAAAAATTAGCTTTAATCGTAGTGCCTTCAATTGCACTTTTAGATCAATGGTATGAAAGTCTTTCACAAGAATTTAGAAATAAAGAAATTTCACTCAATGGGGGTGGAGAACAAACTAATCAAATTACAAAAATATGTATTTCTACAATTGATTCCATGAAGAATATTATTGATCAAGTTGATTATCAGAATACATTTTTAATTGTTGATGAATGTCACAAGATAGGAACTGAAAAAAGAGGAGATATGCTTACAAATAGTTGGCACGCAACTCTTGGATTATCTGCAACTCCTGAGAGAGACTATGATGATAATTTTTACGTCATTATTAAGAAAATATTAGGAGATATTATTTTTGATTATGACTACATTGATGCAAGAGAAGATGAGGTAATTGTTAATTTTAAACTTCTGTATGGTTATGCAGCATTACTTCCAGAAGAAGAAGAAAAATATAAAAAATTTACTAAAAGTATACAAAGAAGGGCAGCTACTATTGGTGGACAAGATATGAATGATTATCCATTGAAGATGTTAATTTTTAATAGGGCGAGGTTAGTAAAAAATTCTAAAAATAGAATTCCATATGGTCTTGAATTAATACAAAAGTATAAAAGGGAGAGCTGGATTGTATTTACTGAAAACAAGAAACAAGCAAAAGAATTCAATAATGTAATAAATAAAAAAGGATTTAAATCTGGTATTTATAACACTGACCTGAATGACGATGAAAGACAAGAGAATTTAGATGCCTTTAAGTCAGGACAATTAAATGTTCTAGTTAGTTGTACCGCCTTAGATGAAGGATTTGATATGCCTGAGGCTGATGGTGCAATGATTTTAAGTGCTTCATCTTCAAAAAGACAAAGAATTCAAAGGATGGGAAGGGTGCTTAGAATAACTGCAAATAAAGAGAATGCATTAATAGTAACTGTATATTCCTCCAAGACCGAATATGAAAAGTTAAGAGAAGAGTCCAATAGATATAAACTTGAAGGCGTGCCAGTCAAGTGGCAACAAATGACCTTATAATATTTTTATGTCATTAACTTATTCAAGCATGCTAGACCTTCAAACAGATTTAATTTCTTTTAATCTTCCTAATGTTGTGACTGATCAAAACTTTTCAAATAGTGATCTAGACGTTTCAAAACCTTCAATAATTATGTTCATCTGTAATCATTGCCCCTATGTTATTCACTATCATGAGGAAATTATAAAACTGGCTGATGATTTTAAGAGTGATATAAATTTAGTTGCAATAAGCTCAAACGACATTGTTAATTACCCTCAGGATGGACCAGAGCTGATGAAAGATTTATGGGTTGATTTAGAATTATCATTTCCATATTTATTTGATGAAACTCAAGAGATTGCAAAAAAATACAAAGCTGAATGCACACCTGAATTTTATTTATTTAATTCAGATTCAAAACTTGTCTATAGAGGAAGGATGGACGAATCTTCTCCTGGATCTAATATTGACCCCTCAGGTGAAGATCTAAGAAATGCCCTTAATAATCTATTAAATAATAAACCAATATCTATTGACCAACTTCCATCCATGGGTTGCAATATTAAGTGGAAGCAGAATTAATCAGTATTATTTAGGTCTGATTGATAAGTTTCTGTTAGTGCCATTACAGAAATCAAAGTAAGCAATGAAGCTAGTGCAATGTATGCAGAGACCCAGATAATATCAAATTCAGTCCACAGTTTTACCGCAATAGTAGGTGCGAAGGCTCCTCCAACTATTGCTCCGAATTGATAACCCAGAGTTGCTCCAGAATATCGAACTTCGGTACTAAATAATTCTGTAAAAAAAGCAGCTTGAGGGCCATACATCATTGCAAGAAAAACTAATCCTCCTGTGATTGCTAAAACTATTAGATAAAAATTACCCGTATCGACAAGTGGAAAAATCGCAAAAGCCCAGATTCCTGTTAAAACTGCGCCCAGCATAAAAATACCTTTTCTGCCATGCCTATCTGAATATGAAGAAAAAACAAATTGAATTGGAACCATAATTGCTGAAGCAATCAAAACTGCTGCAAGCATATCGTCTCTAGCCATATTCGCACTAGTTACTCCATAAGCCAACATGAAAGCAATCAAGATATAAAAAGTAACCTGTACCGAAAGGAATGCTCCTGCCGCAAGAAAAATCCTTTTAGGATATTTTTTAATTGCTTCTATTACTGGAGACTTTTTAATATTTTCATCTGATTGAGTACCTTTGTTATTAACCAAAGCTTTGAATGCGTCTGTATCTTCAAGATTCAATTGGATATACATACTAATAAGAATTAGAACTGCGCTTGCAAGAAAAGGAATTCTCCATCCCCAGGTATTAAAAAATTCTTCTGAAACTAATGCGCTTGTAATTATTAAAGCCAAATTTGCTAGAATTACACCAATAGGGGCACCTGCTTGTGCAAAAGCACCATAATATCCCCGTTGATTTGAGGGTGCACTCTCTGTTACTAAAAGCATTGCTCCACCCCATTGACCACCTATTGCTAAGCCTTGAGCAAATCTAAGAGAAGTGAGAAGAATAGGTGCCGTCACTCCAATCATCGCATATGTAGGTAATAATCCAATTAAAGTTGAAGAAATACCCATTAGCATTAAAGCACTGATCAATGTTTTCTTTCTACCTACCTTATCTCCAAAATGACCAAATATTATTCCGCCAATTGGTCTTGCAATAAAACCTGCTGCAAATGTTAGTAAAGATAATAGCAGTGCTGTAGTTGGTGGCATTTCTCCAAAAAAGGCTGTAGGAAATATTAGGGCTGCTGCAGCTCCATATAAAAAGAAGTCATACCATTCAATACTTGTTCCAGCCAAAGCCGTTAAAGCAACTTTTTGCATATTTGATTGTTTCTGATTTTTTTCAAGATTTAGCATAATCAATTAATAATATATCAAATAAGATTTTAATCCATTGGATAAGCAATTATATCGGTAGGCTTGAGTTCTTTTTTTAAGTTATTAAAGTTTTTATAGTAAAGCTTAAAGCCGCCATCCTCATATAACCAAATATTTGATACTCGTGCCTGATATTCATCATTAACTTTCCCACTAGAATATGTATAGCTTCCAGTAAGATAATATAAAGTTAGATAGACGTTTTCAGAAAGCTTAATAATTCTTATGTTTGAAGGAGCAACATCAGACTCAACCCTAGAATAGTAATCTAAAACAGATTCAAAATCAGGCGGCGGATCTTCATAAAAATGATTTCCAGATGACGAACCTGTAATTGCTCCGATTTTACTTTCATAGAAGAAGATTTTCTCAAAGTCTCGAGCATTTCGCGCTTCCCAAAATTTAAGTAAGCTTTCTTTCAAAGCCTCTTCATTATTCTCTGCGGATAAATTTAAACTAAGGAGAAGAATTAAGAAAAACGATCGAATCATACATATTTGCTTGTTGAGGTCATCAATTTTGCAGTATATTTCATAATCTGTTTAACAGGAATTGTTAATTCTTCACCGCCTTTATCTACTGCTTGCTGTGCATGAAGATCTTCATCTTCTTTCATAGTTTTTAGTATTTCTATTGTTTCTTTATCCTTAGGAGAGATTTTATCAAGGTGACGATCGATATGAGCAACAACTTGTTTCTCAGTTTCTTCGACAAAACCTAAGCTAACTTTTTCTCCAAACCTCCCAAATATTGCTCCAATTGCAAAAGAACCAGCATACCAAATAGGATTAAGAACTGAGCCATTTCCCTCAAGTTCATCAAGACGTTTTTTGCACCATAATAAATGATCAGTTTCCTCATTTCCCGCTTCAATAAGATGTTCTCTGACTTCAGCGTCTTTGCATACAAGCGACTGCCCTCTGTAGAGAGCTTGAGCTGCAACCTCACCTGCAAGATTAACTCGCATCATTTGAATGGAACGTTTTTTTTCTGCAGGCGATAATTCTTCAGTATTTTTTTCTGCAGGCTCTGGAGGATATGTTCTACCTGTACCAGATTTTTTATTTGAAAGCGTTTTTAGTGCAATATCAAACTCATTAACAATATTATTTAAAAAACTCATTTAATTCCTTTAAAACCTATATCTCTTCTGTGAAAAGCGCCATCAAATGTAACGCTGTCGACGAGATTATATGCCTTAGATTGAGCAGATTTCAAGTCATCACCAAGAGCTGTTGCGCAAAAAACTCTTCCCCCAGAAGTTACAACATTATCATCTATCAATTTTGTTCCAGCATGAAACAGCTTCATATCTTGTTCAGATTTTACTGGGAGAGTAACTTGTTTATTAGACTCATAACTTTCTGGATATCCTTCTGAAGCAATAACAACACCGCATGCATGTTTGTTAGTCCATGCAATATCATATGAACCCATATCTTCGTTAATCGCTGCAAGACATAATTCGACTAAACTAGATTTAAGTCGTATCAAAATTGGTTGCGTTTCTGGATCTCCAAATCTGCAATTAAATTCGAGAACTTTAAGCTCACCATCCTTTATCATCAGTCCTGCATAAAGAAAGCCTAGGTAGGGAGAGCCTTCAGAAATAAGACCTTTCATAGTTGGTTCCATAACCTCAGTAATAATTTTTTTATGAAGGCGTTCATCAACTATTGGAGCAGGGCTATAGGCTCCCATGCCACCAGTATTCAATCCCACATCACCTTCGCCCACAGCTTTATGATCTTGACTTGTAGCTAAAGGTATAATCTTATCTTTGCTCACAACAGCAATAAAGGAGGCTTCCTCTCCTTCAAGAAATTCCTCGATTACAACTTTATTTCCAGCATCACCAAAAGCTTGATCCATAAAAATACTTTCAAGTGCTTTTAGGGCTTCTTTTTTATCGTTGCAAATAATGACACCTTTTCCAGCTGCCAAACCATCTGCTTTTACAACTGTTGGATAGTCAATTTTATCTAGATAACTCCTTGAAGAATCGTAGTCAATAAAAGAAGCGTATTGTGCAGTTGGAATCCCATACTTTATAAAGAAGTCTTTTGAAAAAGTTTTTGAGCCTTCTAATTGTGCTGCAGCCTGAGAAGGACCAAAAGTTTTAATACCTTTGCTTTGCAAGAAGTCAGCCATACCCATAACAAGCGGTTGTTCAGGACCTATAATTACAAGATCTATTTTTTCATCAACGCAGAATGTTTCTATAATCTCAAAGTTATTAGTATCAAGAGAAATGTTAGTTACTTTATTTTCTAAAGCCGTGCCAGCATTCCCTGGACAAACAAAAACATTAGATACAGACTCATCTTGAGCTGACTTCCATGCTAATGCATGCTCTCTCCCTCCTGAACCAATAATAAGAATATTCATTAGTGTCTAAAGTGTCGTATTCCTGTAAATAACATTGCAATATTATTTTCATCCGCAGCTGCAATAACTTCCTCATCTTTGATTGAACCACCTGGTTGGATTATTGAAGCTATTCCATTTAATGCAGCCTTATCAATACCATCTCTAAACGGGAAGAAGGCATCTGAAGCCATCGCAGATCCACTCACTTCAAGCCCTTCATCTTTAGCTTTTATATTAGCTATTTCTGCACTTATTACTCTACTCATTTGACCTGCACCGATTCCAATAGTTTGTTTATTTTTTACATAAACAATAGCGTTACTCTTAACAAATTTAGCTACCTTCCATGCGAACATTAAATCTTTTATTTCGTCTTCAGATGGCTTTCTTTTTGTAACACACGTTAAATCTTCAACGCATAGACTTTTCAAATCATCATCTTGAACTAGGATACCTCCAGAAACCTTCTTCACTATTCCTGGATAAAGGTTGTCTTGTTCGATATCAACCTCTAATACTCTAATATTTTTTTTGCTAGAAAATTCTTTTACTGCTTCATCCTCATAAGCAGGGGCAATTATAACTTCAACAAATTGTCTTAAATTAATTTCTTGTGCAGTTTTATGATCAACTATCTTATTAAAAGCAATTATTCCTCCAAATGCTGATGTTGGATCAGTTTTAAAAGCAAGATCGTAAGCATTAAAAATAGAATCGCTTTCTGCAACTCCGCATGGATTAGCATGCTTTACTATTACACATGCAGGACTATCAAATTCTCTTACACATTCCCAAGCAGCATCGGCATCAACTATATTATTATATGAAAGCTCTTTACCTTGAATGATCTCCGCATTCGCAATATTTTTTTTACTAAGATTGTCAAAAGTAAATAATGTTGCTGATTGATGAGGATTCTCTCCATATCTTAATGAGGCACTTTTTTGAAAACTATAGTCGAGGAGACTGTCATCATCCCCATTTAGGTAGCTAGCTATAGATTTATTATAGTCTGCCATTAAAGAGAAGACCTTCTGTGATAATTTTTTTCTTGATTCAAATGAAATACCATCATTGTTATCCCATTCACTCATTACCTTTTCATAATCTTTAGGATCTGTTACCACAACAACATCTTTGAAATTTTTAGCAGCAGCTCTAATCATTGTAGGCCCACCAATATCGATTTTTTCTATAGCCTCTTCAAACGAACAATCTTCTTGAATGGTTTCTTTAAATGGATATAAATTCACTATTACAAGATCTATAGTTTCATAACCTCTTTCTTTTAAAACATCCATATCTGAATCCCTTCTTGCAAGAATGCCTGCATGAATTTTTGGATGAAGAGTTTTTACTCTGCCATCCATCATTTCCTCAAATCCAGTGAACTCCGATACTTCAATAACGCTGTCTGTGATTTCTTTAATAGATTTATAGGTTCCTCCGGTTGAGATTATCTTTACGTTTTTTTCTATTAAAAAATTTACAATTTTCTTTAAATTAGACTTGTTAGATAGACTGATTAAAGCTGTTTTTGGCTTAACGACATTCATTAGCTAATGTTATATTTTTTTAGTTTTGTTCTTAGAGTTGTTCTATTTATACCTAAGATTTTTGCAGCTTTTGATTGATTATTATTTGAGAAATCCATCACTGCATATAAAAGAGGTGGCTCGACTTCATTTAAAACTAGTTGGTATACATCAATTGGAATATTTTTTTGGTCTAATTGATTAAAATATCTATTCATAGCCTTTCGAACCTCATCTTTTAAAGGTTTTTTTGAATAGCTATCGAAGGATTTTTTTTTATTTTTCAAATCAACTTATTTTTATCAAAGAAGATTTAGTTTACAGCTGTTTAAAAATTGCTCAATAGATTTTTAGAGATTTATTGAAGTTTTTTTATTACCCTCAAGAGTAAAATAATCAAATTTTAAATCTTTCATTACAATTTTTACTACAGATGTATAGTCTGGATAAAAATACAAGAGCCTATCTATTTTAGCTAATTCACTAACAAGAGCATTCATGACCATGAAATGGCTAAATATTACTACGTTGCCATTAAAAGATTTTGTTTTATCAAAAATATTTTTTCTCCAAGACTTAACAAAGTTTGGCAAATCATTATTTTTACATTTAATAATACCTTCAAGCCACTTTTGTTTCTCACTTGCTTTAATATTGTCTGAAGGTATCTCAATAAAAGTATCATCAAGCATCACTTCTTTATTAAACTTTTTAGCCAAAGGTTTTGCGGTTTCGATTGCTCGCAATTTTGGGCTTGATAAAAAAGAATATTTTTCAAGATGCTGAAGTTCTTTATGTTTAAGTAAATTGTTAGATTGCATCTTACCTTTGTCACTTAAGCCAGGATCAGGATGATCTCCCCATCTATTTGCAGCTTCCCCATGCCTTATAAATATAATTTCAATCTGTGACATTTATTTTGTAGCTATAGCTATAATAATGTTGTGAGAATTCATAGAGTATATTGTAAGTCTGTATCAAAGTCTGACAAGAAATTTAATTTAGATGAAGCTGAATCACGTCATCTATTAAAGGCACTCCGTCTAAAAGAGGGGAGTCATATTGAGGTATTTGATGGTAATGGCAAGCATGCATTATGTTCTATATCTGAATTATCTAATAAGAGATGCCTAATAGAAAGGATTTCAGAAATTGAAGATCAAGACACCTCAAGAAGAAATTTAACAGCGGTAATTCCCTTTATTAAAAAAAATAATTTTAATTATATGATTCAAAAATTAACTGAGGTCGGAGTTAACAAATTTATAGTCTATAAAGCAGACCTTTCAGATCAGAGCATTGCAAAAAAAGATTTTGAAAAAATAATAATAAAATCTAGGGAGGTCATTGTTAATGTTTGTAAACAGTGTGGAAATAATTTTCTGCCCACAATTGAAAGCTATATCAACCTTGATAAAGCAATTAAACAAATTGAAGTAGGTGATGATAAATATATATTTGATACTGAGGCAGCAAAATATTTTACCCAAGATGACTTAGATAATAAATCTTCCATAACTATCATTACAGGACCAGAATCAGGCTTTTCAGATAAAGAAATAAAAATGTTTGATAATAAAGAGATTAAAATAAGATATCTTGGAAAAAATATTCTAAGATCTGAGACAGCTCCAATAGTTGTTTCGTCAATAATAATAAATCATTTTGGTAGAATTTAATGATGAGCAATAAAGTATTATTTATTACAGATACATTTAAAGATCTTAATATTAAAAAAGATACTTCAATTTTAATGATTGAAGAAGCAATAAATAATGATTTTGACGTTTTTCAATGTGAAATCAATGATTTATTTATTGAAGAAGGTTACGTTTATTCAAGTTCTAGAAATATCATATCTGCGGGCTCAGCTCAGGTAGAAAGTATTAAAAAGGAAGACATAAAAATTTCTGATTTTAGATATTGCTTTATGAGAAAAGATCCTCCTGTGGATGAGAACTATATAAATGCTCTTCATCTTCTAGGACTGGCAGAAAAGCATGGCGCTATTATTCATAACAAACCAAATGCTATTAAAGAATTCAATGAAAAGATATTCGCAATTCATTTTTCAGAATATATACCAAGTACATTGGTTACTTCAAAAATAAGCAAAATTGAGAATTTTTATAAGACCCATAAAAGTATCATAATCAAACCGCTCGATGGAATGGGTGGAACTTCAATTTATAAGATTGAAGATTGGGACGAAGAAAAAATAGAATTAATTGAACAGATGACGGATTCTGAAAAGACTCAAATAATATGCCAGAAATTTATTGAAGATATTTATGATGGAGATTACAGAATTTTAATTATTAATGGCAAGCCTTTTGAGAAGACATTAGCTAGAATTCCTAAAGAGGGAAGTTTTAAAGGTAATCTTGCAGCAGGAGGTTATGGTGAAGCACGAGATATTACAGAATTTCAACAAAGAATTGGTGAGGAGATAGGAAAGATATTAATGGAAAATGGCATAAGTTTTGCTGGAATAGATATTATTGGAGAACTTTTAACCGAAATCAATATTACAAGCCCAACCTGCGCAAGAGAAATTCTTGATCAAACTAAAATGAATCCAATTAAAGAATATTT
>CABYCL010000009.1 GCA_902517505.1 uncultured SAR86 cluster bacterium
ACTAATTAATGACAGTAAGTTAATTATAATTCCTGATATGAGACATTTAATAGAAGTTCCAGTTTTTAATCAATTCAAAGACGATCTTCTTGAGCATTTAAATACTTAAAAATGCTTACAAATAAATTTAAGATAAATTATTCAATTGGTTCTGTTGCTAATGGTATAAAGACAGATACATTTACTTTTTTTCTTTTATTTTTTTATAGCAATATTATTGGTTTAAACCCTGGTCTTGCAGGTTCAGCTATATTTATAGCTCTTTGTATAGATGCAGTTACAGACCCACTAATGGGAACAATTTCAGATAGAACAAGTACATCACTTGGAAGAAGACATCCATATATGATGATTTCATTTATTCCAATGTCACTAGGTTATATTTTTCTTTTTGCGCCTAGACAAGATTGGGATATGTCTCAGTCAGATTTATTTGTATGGATGACTATATTTACAGTTCTTACAAGAATTGGAATGACTTTATTTGATATACCACATCGAGCATTTGGTGGTGAAGTGACTAAAAATTATAAAGAACGAACAATATTAATGTCATGGCGAGAGATGGTTGGTTGGGTGGCTGGCTTAAGTAATGCATTTTTAGGATATGGAATTTTCTTTGCTTCTACGCCCGAATATCCTCAGGGTCAATTAAATCCTGACGCATGGTTTCCGTTTGCAGTCACCGGTGCAATAATTATGATTATTAGTGTTCTATACTCATCATTAAGTACAAAAGATGAAATAAAATCGTTATCAAAATGGTCTGGTTCAATTTCATTAATAGATATAATTAAAGAATTAAAAATCGCAATAGGCAACAGGGCGTTTTTAATTTTTTTCTTTGGTAACTTATTTTTATCTCTTGCTTGGGGTTTATCTAATACTCTAACTTTGTTTGTAAACACATATTTTTGGGAATTTGAAGCAACTCAAATTAAATACTTTCTCCCCGTATACCTCTTTGCTACTCTATTAGCATTTTATTTAACTCCAAGAATGGTAAATCGTTATGATAAAAGGAATATAGTTTTAATTTGTATTGCAGCAGTTGGACTATTAGCTCCTGGACCTTTTATTATGTATAACCTTGGACTAACCCCTGAAAATGGCTCATTAGAATTAGTCTTTTTTATAAGCTCATTTCTTTTGATTTTAATAACATTCAATATAGTTGGCATTATGGTTCGTGACTCCATGGTAGGTGATATTGCAGATGAAGTTGAGCTTTATAGCGGTAAGAGACAAGAGGGGATTTTATTTGCTACAGTTGGATTCATGCAAAAACTAAATGCTGGATTAGGTACTTTTTTTGCAGGCCAAGTTTTAAATTTTATTAATTTTGATAGATTAAACAATACATCCGAACAGGCATATACACTTGCTGTAGTTCAAGGCCCTGTAACAACTCTATTAATGATAGTTCCTTTAATTATCTTTTATAGATATTCACTTTCTGCAAAAAGACATAAAGAAATTATGGAAGCAATTAAATTAAAGAATTAATTCAATACATTTAGTAATTCTTTTCCATAAATTTTTTTGAGTTGTAGTGACATCATTTTCTGAAAAATTTTCTATGAAATAATTTATCAATGACTCCAAATCATTTGGCAATGATTCATTTTTATTAAATTTATTAGTTAATAATTCTAATTGAATTTTATTTCTAACATTGATATCTTTTTTAAGGGAGTCCAAGCCAGCAATTATTTCAAGTTTTATACATGAATAAGTTAATTTTTTTATATTTGATTTGTTGTTACCAAATGATTTATTGATTGATTTTAAAAAAATGTTGGGAGCATTTTCTATATGATCATTCTTAATAAGAATATTATAGATATTGATATATGAATTAATTTTATCTTTCTTTTTTGTATTTTTAATTTTATCAATTTCAACTTTTATATCAGAAGTTATTTTTTTATATTCCTTTGTATTTTTTGCATCCTCAATTTCTTTCAATAATTCTTTTACTTCAGATGTTGATATAGAACCATCATTAAGCTTTAAATTCAGGTCTTTAATGGTATTAATTTCATCAATAATTTTTTGTTTTTTCTCATCAAAAAACTTATCAGCAGTTTTATTAAATTCATTCCATAATTTTTTTTCATTTTTTCTTCCTGATGGACCAATTTTCTCCCATTCTTGTTTTAATTTTTTAAATTCGTTAATGTTTATTCTGTTATCTTCGTTGTTTATGTTTCTTACTTTTTCAATAAGAGCTTCTTTTTGAACTTTATTTACTGATTCCTGTTTCTTTATTTCATCGTTTATTGGTTTTCTGGCATCAAAATAGAGTTTCTTTAATCTATTAAGGTCCTGGTCTAAGACTGGTGCAAATTTTTGCCATCTTTGAAACATCTTTTGAAGGTATATAATAAGATTTTTTGAGTTTGGCCATTTAGCTTCATTTGATTGTATATAGTTATTTATCTCATTAATTATATTTTCTCTTTCTTTAGCATTATTGATTTTAATTTGTTTTATTTCATCAAAATATTCTTTACAAGGCTCCCAAGCTTTATTTGTAAGTTCATTAAAATTTAACCATTGTGATTTAGAGGCAGGTTTACTAGATAAATCTAGTAACTGCCATTGAGCTTGAATGTCATGTATTGAATGAGCATGTTTTTTAGGGTTATCTAATGGATTTTTTATTAATTTATCAATACTGTTTATTAGCTCTTCGCGTTTAGGGTTTGTAGCAAACGAAGAGATTTCATCAAAATATCTTGATCTACTTAACGCAGCATTAATTTTATGCCTTAGTTTATTAGGAACTTTTTTATAATTTTTTGACTCTTTTAAAACATTTCTAACAATCTTTTGAGCACTTTTAATTGAACCATCAGAAAACAACTTTTCAGCTGTTTCTAACTCTTTGAATAAATCTTGACTAGTTTCCACAATATTTTTATATGATGTTTATAATTATACTAAATGAAAAAACGAATTCTAACAGGAATAACAACAACAGGGATACCTCACATTGGAAATTATATTGGTGCTATCAGGCCTGCACTAGAATTAGCCAATGGATCTGATGAATCATTTTTCTTTTTAGCTGATTATCATTCAATAATAAAGAATCAAAATATTGATGAAATAAAACACTCTGTTGAAAATGTTGCCTTATCGTGGCTTTCTTGTGGTTTAAACCCAAAGAAGACTTACTTTTATAGACAGTCTGATGTTCCCGAGATACTTGAGCTGAGCTGGGTCTTAACCTGTGTAACTGCAAAAGGATTAATGAATAGAGCTCATGCTTATAAAGCTGCTAGTTCAATTAATACTGATGATCCTGACAAGGGAATAACAATGGGCTTATTTTCTTATCCTGTTTTAATGGCTGCTGACATTTTAATGTTTGATTCAACTCATGTGCCAGTTGGATCTGATCAAATACAACATTTAGAAATGACTCGTGATATTGCAGCAAGATTTAATCATCTTTTTAAACCATTATTAACATTGCCTGAACCAATTATTCAAAAAAATGAAAACGTAGTTTTAGGCACAGACGGAAGAAAAATGAGTAAATCATATGGGAATGTTATTCCTTTACTAGAAAGTAAAAAAAATCTTAAAAAATCAATTATGAAAATAGTTACAAATTCACTTGAGCCTGGTGAACCCAAAGAGTCAACAGATTGTAACGTTTTTGAGCTATATAAATATTTTGCAACAGAATCAGAAATACAAACTATGCAACAATCTTATGATGATGGAATTTCTTGGGGTGAAGCTAAAGAAATATTATTTAATTCAGTCAATCAAGAGCTTCAACCAATTAGATCAAAATATGAAGAGCTTTCTAAAAATAAAGACCATATTAATGACTTATTAAGTGATGGTGCTAAAAAAGCTAGATTAATAGCGAAGGAAAAAATATTAGAGATAAGAGAAGCGGTAGGATTATCTAAGATCTTATAATGTCGATATCCGGATCCTCTTGGTTAAAATTTGGTCTATTTACCGTTGGCTTAGGTCAATCGTTTGTATTCGTTTTAGTTCCTCCGCTAGCTAGAGATCTTGGGTTATCTGAAATTCAAACATCATCTATTTTTGCTATATCAGCTTTAGCATGGGCATCTACTAGCACATTTTGGGGCAGGACTAGCGATAGATATGGAAGAAGAAATATTGCTATTCTCGGTTTACTTGGCTATGCAATATCTTTAATAGCATTAATAACTCCATTATTTCTAGTTGAAAGGAATATATTACATATTACCTTTTTATTTCCAGCATTAGTTCTTGGAAGATTAATTAATGGTCTAATTGGTTCAGCTACAAGACCTGCTTCATTTGCCTACGTTGCAGATACAAGCTCAAAAGAGAAGAGGACTCTAAAATTTGCAAGACTAGAATCAAGCTTTCTCTTAGGCACTGTTGCAGGACCATTAATAGGAGGGTTTCTATTTTTAATTACTAAAGAAACTCCATTCTATGTGTTTTCATTTTTTGCACTAATAGCTGCTTTAGGAATTTACTCACAACTCGAATCAACAAATCCAATAACTAATGATAATAAGACTGCAATTAAAATTAAGTGGTCTTCTGAAACAATACTACCATTCCTTATATTTGCAGCTATTTTAAGTCTCTGTCAGGCATCACTTTTACAATCCATCGGTTTTTATATAACTGATTTGTTTGGAAATTTTGAAAATCTACCAACTTTAATCAGTATGACTTTTGCTTTGTTATCAATATCTACTATTTTCAGTCAATATATTTTTACTGATGCTTTCCCAATAAATAATTACTATTTATTATTATTTGGTTCAATATTGCTTGTATTTTCTTATTTTACAATGGCATATATTCAAACGATATCCGTATATTATCTTTCTATAATTATTTTAGGATTTGGATTTGGTATGACTAGACCTGCATTATCATCTTCATTATCTCTAGCTCAAACTCCTGAAAATCAAGGTTCTGCTGCAGGATATTTAGGCTCTGTAATTCCAATAGGGCATATGACTACACCTTTTATAGCAATGCCTATATATGCAATTGACCCCTCATACTTGTATTATTTCAGTTCAATCTTATGTATTGGATTAATATTATTTATAATATTTCATCCAACTATGAAAAAAACACAATCAATATGAAAAAAGCATTACTTCTAATTAATTTAGGTACTCCTGATAAGCCTTCATACTTTAGTGTTTTTAGGTATCTTAGACAGTTTTTAATGGATGGACGAGTAATTAATATAAATCCAATTTTAAGATTTTTTCTTGTTAACTTCATAATTTGTCCAACACGATCATTTTCATCATCAAAGATATATAAAAAAGTTTGGGATGATAATAATGGATCCCCATTACTTTATAACACTGCAAAATTAACCAAAAAGGTAGATAAGAAATTGCCGGAATATGATGTGCATTTTGCAATGAGATATCAAAATCCATCAATTGAGAATGCAATAAATAAAATTATGGAAAAAAATCCAGATGAAATTATCATTCTTCCTTTGTTTCCACATTATGCCTCAGCAACAACTGGGTCTGTATATGAAGAAGTTTCAAGAGTTTTATCCAAGCAGTGGGTGGTACCAAAAATTAATTTCATTAATCAATTTTATGATAATGAAAAATTTATAGATGCATGGATTGAAAAAGCTTCAAAATTTGATGTTCAATCTTATGACAAAATAATATTTAGTTATCATGGGATTCCTAATAGCCATGTTGATAATGTATATCAAGATTCTGTATGTAGTGATCATAATTGTGAAGATTCAATAACAGAAATGAATAAATTTTGCTATAAAGCAACAACTTATGAAACAACAAAAACCCTAGCTTCTAGACTTAATATTACCGAAGATAAATATATTGTTACATTTCAGTCAAGATTAACAAATAAATGGCTTAACCCATTTACTGATGAAGTATTAGAATCTATGCCTAAAGAAGGTAATAAAAATATATTAGTTTTTTCACCAGCTTTTACAGCAGACTGTCTAGAGACGATAATTGAAATAGGTGATGAATATAAAGAACTATTTATAGATTCTGGTGGTGAAAATTTAGATTATGTTGAATCATTAAATTATTCAGATTTATGGGCTGATGCTATTATTGATATTATTAAATAGGAACTAATATGTTTAAAAAAGATTTACTTAAAGGCAAAAGAATTCTAATAACTGGTGGTGGAACTGGTTTAGGCAAAGAAATGGCTAATCATTATGCTGAACATGGAGCTGAATTATTTATTTGTGGTAGAAGAGAGAATGTCTTAAAAAATACAGCTGATGAAATTGTAAAAAAATATAATACTAATGTTAGTTATCAAACCTTAGACATTAGAGCATCAAAAGATGTTGATGATTACATACAATCTATTTTTGATGACAAACCTCTAGATGGATTGGTAAATAATGCCGCTGGTAATTTTGTATCTCCAACTAAAGATCTATCTCATAAAGGTTTTGATGCTATAGCTAATATTGTATTCCATGGGACCTTTTATATAACTCATTCTGTTGGAAAAAGGTGGATTGAAACTTCAACTAAAGGTTCAATTATAAGTATATTGGCAACATGGATATGGACTGGTTCCCCATACGTGGTTCCTTCTGCGATGTCAAAGTCTGGTATTCATGCAATGACGCAATCACTAGCTGCAGAATGGGGGAAATACGGTATTAAGGTAAATGGAATAGCTCCAGGACCTTTTCCTACAAAAGGTGCTTGGGATAGACTTAATCCAGGTGATAATGATGATGGGATGATGAGTACCGTTCCATTAGGTAGAGTAGGTGAAATGCGTGAACTACAAAACTTAGCAACATTTTTAATGGCTGATGGATGTGATTATCTTACTGGACAAACTATTGGACTTGATGGAGCTCAATACCTATCTGGTGGTGGAACTTTTTCACAATTAGATAAGTTATCTGACGAAGATTGGGAAAATATGAGAAAATTAATAAGAGATGCTAATAACAAAGATAAAGCAGACAGAAGTTAATAGGGAGCAATACTATGAGTAATTTTGAAGAAATGAATAATGTACTTAATAAACAAAAAGAATATTTTATTAAGAATGGGCCTCCACCAATAGAATTACGTATCGATCGTCTAGAAAGATTAAAAACACTAATTATGGATAATCGTTACGATTTTGTTGAAGCTTTAAATTCAGATTTTGGTAACAGATCAAAAAATGCATCTATGTTATCTGATGTTTATGGAATAATGCCTGCAATTAATTTAGCTATTAAAAATGTTAAAAAATGGAATAAGGTTGAAAAGAAATCTTCAAATTTTCCATTTGGCCTCTTAGGAGCAAAATCTTATGTTAAATATGAACCATTAGGAACTGTTGGTATGATTTCGCCGTGGAACTTTCCAGTGAATCTTGCATTTGTGCCACTCGTTTCAATTTTTGCAGCAGGAAATCAGGTTATGCATAAGCCAAGTGAACATACACCTATAACATCTTCATTACTTAAAGATTTATGTGATGCTGCATATGATGAAAATGAATTTGCAACATTTTTAGGTGGACCAGATGTTGGAGAGTCATTTACAAAATTAAATTTTGATCATCTTCTCTATACAGGTGGAGGTTCTGTTGCTAAACATGTCATGAATGCTGCTTCAAAAAATCTTGTTCCATGTACGCTTGAGCTTGGAGGCAAATCTCCTGTTGTGATTGGTAAATCTGCTGATTTAAAAACCTCAGCAAAAAGAATAATGTTTGGTAAAACATTAAATGCAGGACAAATATGCTTAGCGCCCGATTATGTTGTTATTCATAAAGATCAAAAAGATGACTTTATAAAAGAAACCAAAGATGCGGTAACAGAATATTTTCCTAATTTAAAAGACAATGATGACTACACATCGATTATCAATGAAAGTCACTACGACAGATTAAATGACTTGCTAGATGACGCAATTGAAAAGGGAGCAACGGTTGATGAGATAAATCCATCAAATGAAGACTTCTCTCAACAAGAATTTTATAAAATCCCACCTACAATAATTACTAATACAACAGACGACATGAAGATAATGCAAGAAGAAATCTTCGGACCCTTATTACCTGTTGTAGAGTATGAAGAAATAGATGAAGCTACTAATTTAATAAATTCTAAAGATAGGCCTCTAGGATTATACTATTTTGGTTCGGACAAATCAGAAGAGGATAATGTTCTAAATAAAACTTCTTCAGGCGGAGTAACAGTTAATAATGTTATAAGTCATTTACAACAAAATGATTTATCCTTTGGTGGAGTTGGTCCATCAGGAATGGGTAGATATAAATCTTTTGAAGGTTTTAAAAATTTTTCAAATCCTCGCGCATACTATAAAGATGTAAGTTTTAAATTAGATAAATTTTTTGATGCTGTAAGACCTCCATACAAAGGTAATATTGAAAAAGTTTTAAAACAATTAATGAAATAATTTCGTGTCATCAATTTCTCTGAAATTAGGTTATAAATACCTTAGATCTAATAAAGGAGGAGGTTTTTCTTTCACCACATTGCTTGCAATTATTGGTCTTGCGATTGGGATATCGAGTCTTATAGTTGTTACTTCTGTAATGAATGGTTTTGAAAAAGAACTTGAGGATAGAATTCTTGGTGTAATTCCTCATTCAGTCATAACATCGGATAATCCAATTAGTAACTATGAAAATATAATTACAAATATAAAAAAAAATAGTGAAGTTATTGATGCATCTCCTTATATAAACATTCAAGCAATTGTTTCTTCATCTTATGATACTAGAGGAATTTCCGTTATAGGGATCGATCCTAATATTGAAAAAAATATGTCGATAATTTCAGACTATATGTTGATTGGGAATCTTAACAGCATAGAAAAAGATAATTCGATAATCATCGGATCATTACTTGCAGCAAATATAGGAGCTTACGTAGGAGATCAAATTAATATTACAACATCAGATATTAAAACTTCAATTATTGGATCATATCCAAGGTCAGTAAATTTAGAGATTGTTGGAATATACGAATTAAAAACTGAAATCGATCAGTTTCTTACATTTATTTCACATCAAACAGCACAAAAA
Source organism: uncultured SAR86 cluster bacterium (assembly GCA_902517505.1). Taxonomy (GTDB): domain Bacteria; phylum Pseudomonadota; class Gammaproteobacteria; order Magnimaribacterales; family D2472; genus SAR86A. The sequence goes on from CABYCL010000009.1 coordinate 9,079, forward strand.
CTTAAAAATATAAATAATGATGAAACAATTTCAATTAGACTAAAAACTACTAATTTATTTGATGCTGACTTAATCAGTCAAAATGTTCTAAATGATTTCAATAACAATAGTTATTCATATTCTTCATGGAAAAATACTCATGGGACATTATTTGAAGCAATACAATTTGAAAAGTTATTAATAAGTTTAATGTTATTTCTTATAGTTGGAGTCGCATCAATATTAGTTCTATCAACAGTTGTAATGACGGTTAAATCAAAAGAAAGAGAGATAGGTATTCTTCTGACCTTAGGCGCTAGTAATAAACAAATTATATTAATATTTTTTACACAAGGTTTATTAGTAAGTTTGATAGGAATTTTTGTAGGAATTATTCTTGGATTTATATTAATTTTTAACTTAAATAATTTTATAAATTTTATAGAATATTTATTAGGACGAAATCTACTTGATGCATATTTTATAAACTATTTTCCTTACCACATAGATTCTTTACAGATTTTAATAATTTGTTTAATTTCCTTTTTAATTAGCCTTACGGCCTCATTAGTACCATCATTTCGTGTTGTAAAGCTTAACCCTGTTCAAATATTAAGACATGAATAAATTAATAAGTAATAATATACATAAATCTTTTGAAATGGGCGATGATTCTTTAGTCGTCTTGAATGACATCAATTTAACAATAAATGAAAATGATTCCGTGGCAATTACTGGAGCGTCTGGAGCAGGAAAATCATCATTTCTTCATATATTAGCAGGATTAGATAAACCTACGTCAGGTAATATTTACTTTAATGATTTTGATTTATCGTTACTATCAAATAATAGACTAAGCCAAATAAGATTAGAGAATTTTGGCTTTGTTTATCAATTCCATCATCTTTTAGAAGATTTAACTGTCGAAGAAAATATTTTTATGCCCGCCTTAATAAATAAATCCCTTGATAATGAAAAAAAATTAATAGTAAAAGATATCATGAGGAGCTTAGATATTTATAAAAGAAAAAATCACCTGCCTTGGAAATTGTCTGGAGGAGAGAAACAAAGAACTGCTCTTGCAAGAGCTTTGATTAATAATCCAAAGTTTTTATTTTTAGACGAACCAACAGGAAATTTAGATTATGAAAATTCACTAATTATTCAAAATCTGCTTTTTGAGATGTCTAATAAATATGGTATTGCTTTAATTACAGCTACTCATGATAATAAGTTCTTGAAATCTTTTAATAAGGTTTATAAATTAAAAGATTCAAAATTGAGTGTAATAGATGAGTGAATTTATAACTGCAGGAGGCCCATTTATGTGGCCATTGTTAGCATGTAGTGTTCTAATAATTACTATTTCAATAGAAAGGTCATGGTTCTTACAAAATAGACTTGTTTCTCCTAAAGGCCTTTCAAATCAAATTATTCAATTACTAAATAATGATTTAATGTCTAAAAAACAGGCTTTAGAAATATCAAACCTGTCATCACTTGGATTTTTACTTATTAATTGCCTCAAATATAAAGACCTTCAAAGAGATAACTTAGAATCAAAAATTGAGGAGAAGGCTATTGAAGTTAAATATGGTTTAGAAAGAAATCTAACAATGTTAGGAACTATTGCCACAATTAGTCCATTGTTGGGCTTGTTAGGTACTGTTGTAGGTATGATTACAGCTTTTACAGGACTTACAGAGACTGCTGGAGCAAATCCTGATCTACTAGCAGCAGGAATATCTCAGGCGTTAATTACCACTGCCTTTGGCCTATTAATAGCTGTTCCTGGATTAGTTCTTCATAAATATTTTGAACAGAAGATAAACTACTTACTAATAAATCTACAAAAAGAAGTATCTGGCTTTATCGATATTATTAACAAATGAAATTTATTTCAAATAACAAATCAGACTTTTCTATTGAAATAACACCTTTAATTGATATTGTTTTTTTATTAGTAATATTTTTTGTTGTTACGTCTAAGGTAGGTGATTCTCAGTTTCTCTCTCTTGAACTTCCAAAAACTGAATCATTTCAATATAAAACTGTCCAATCATTAAATGAGATTGTAATTGTTAATAATGGAACAATATATGTTAATGACAGAGTTTTTAGTATTAATAATCTTGAAGAGCTAGATCAGGCTATATTTGAACTTGAGAATAATGGTAATTCGTTTATTTTAAGTGCTGAATCAAATTCTTTACATGTTTGGGTTATTACAGTTATGGATATGCTTAATAAATATGGGTTTAATGAAGTTCAAATAAGAACTATAGAAAAATGAGAACTGGAAGCTTAAGAAGGTTACTTGGATATACCTTTAGATATAAATGGTCTTTTTTTGTTGCTGTATTAGGCTTTATAAGTTTTGCTTTTGCAGATATTGCTGCAGTTGAGTGGATAAGAAGAATAATAAGTTTTGTTAACTCAGAAGAAGACAATTTTAATTCTCTATTAGCCTTATCTTTAATATTTATTGCACTTGGAAGGGGAATTGGTTTTTTCGTTGGAAATTACTTCATGTCTAAAGTTGGTTTTGGAATAGTGCATGATTTAAGAGCAGAATTATTTGAGAAACTTCATAATTTACCAAAATCTTACTTTGATGCAAATCAGTCTGGTCAACTAATCAATAGAATAACTTTTACTACAACTCAAGTAGCCGGCGCAGCATCCAATGCTGTAAAAACATTAATTAGAGAAGGTTTTCTTCTAATAGGATTGTTTATATATTTATTAATATTAAATTTTAAACTTACACTTTTGCTCATTGGAACAGCACCTTTAATAGCACTGATTGTTTATGTAGCTGGTAAAAGATTAAAGAAACTTGCAAAAAAGATTCAAACAGCCATGGGAGATGTTACTCATATTGCTTCAGAAGCAGTTGATGGACACGTAGAAATTAAAAGCTTCAATGCACAAGAATATGAAAATGCAAGATTTTTAGAGGCTAATAGCTCTAATAAAAATCAAAATCTAAAATTAGAAGCAACAGGAAATATGGCAACACCCATAATTCAAGTTTTAGTATCAATATCTTTATCAATTGTTGCATATTTTGCATTAGGTGCTCAATTAGGAATATCTTTAGATGCGGAAACATTTGTAGCATTTTTTACAGCAGCAGGTTTGATGGCAAAACCTATTAGACAATTATCTAATGTAAACATAATTGTTCAAAAAGGTCTTGCAGCAGCTAACGAAATTTTTGATCAATTAGATCAAGAAATAGAAGAAGATGAAGGAAATAACGAAGATAAAATTGAAGGAAAAATTGATTTTAAAGATATTAATTTCTCGTATGACACTGGAAATCAAATCTTATCAAACATTAATTTTTCAATTGAAAAAAATGAAACTGTTGCTATTGTAGGTAAATCCGGCTCAGGAAAATCAACTATAGCTAATTTAATTCCTAGGTTTTATAACCATTCATCTGGAGAAATATTAATTGATGGAAAACCGATTACAGATTTTTCTCTTAATCATCTAAGGTCTTCGATATCAATCGTTAATCAATCCCCGTCATTATTTAATGACACAATTTCTAAGAATATAGCTTATGGTGATGATTCAATTGATGTTGAGAAGTTAAAAGAATCTGCAAAGTTATCTGGCTGTGATGAATTCATTTCAAATTTGCCCGAAGGTTATGAATCAGAAATTGGAGATGATGGAGTATTGTTATCGGGAGGACAAAGACAAAGATTGGCGATTGCGAGAGCTTTTTACAAAGACTCTCCAATAATTATTCTTGATGAGGCGACTTCTGCACTCGATACAGAATCAGAATTAATTGTACAAGAGGCATTAGAAAAATTAATTACCGACAGAACTACTATTGTTATTGCTCATAGGCTGTCAACTATTGAAAATGCTTCTAATATTATTGTATTAGATAATGGGATTATTGCTGAAACAGGTACACATGAAGAATTAATTAAAAATGAGTCGATATATCATTCCCTATATAAAAATAAATTTGAAGATTCACCAGATAAAAAACCAAAAACATCAAAATCTACACAATTATTTCTGCCTGAATATGATGATGAAACTTATTCAAGTTTTGTTGTAGATAGCTGGTATAAAAAAAGTTTATGGTTATATTTGTTATATCCATTCTCATTATTGTTTTCATATTTAACCTCAAGACGAAGAAGGAAATATATTAAAAATAAAGAAATTTCTTATAAATCAGATATTCCAATTATCGTTGTAGGAAATTTAACAATTGGGGGCACAGGAAAAACTCCTCTAGTTAAATATATTGCTAATGAATTAGCAAATAAGGGTTATAAACCAGGAATTGTGAGCAGAGGATATGGTGGAAAATTCAAAGAAACTCTTCAAGTTACAAATGAAACATCAGTTAAAGAAACCGGTGATGAGGCACAAATTTTATCTAAATTAGACTTTCCATTTTATATAGACAGGAATAGGGTAAGAGCTGTTAAAAAATTAACTAAAGATCATGATTGTGATGTCATTATCTCTGATGATGGTCTTCAACATTATAAGATGGATCGCCATATTGAAATAGCTGTAATAGATGGCAAAAGAAGATTTGGTAACAATTTAACCTTTCCCGCAGGACCATTAAGAGAGTCTAAAAATAGGCTAAATTCTGTAGATTTCATTGTTAATAATAGCGGCCCTACAGAAGAGGATGAATATTTAATGAATATAAGCCCATCAAATTTTGTTCATTTGAAGTCTGGTAAATCATATTCAATTGATAAGTGGCCAATGCACAACCAAATACATGCTGTTGCAGGTCTAGGAAATCCAGGAAGATTTTTTGATTTATTAGATAAGCTTGGCTTTGATAGTATAAGACATCCATTTCCTGATCATCATAATTTCTCTTCAAGTGATATTTTTTATTTAGATCATTTACCAATTGTTATGACTGAAAAGGATGCTTCTAAATGTAAAGATTTTGATAATAATAAGATTTGGTATTTAACTATTGATGCAGACGTTACTAATAAATTTATTGATAAACTAGATAAAAAACTTAAATCAATATAATAAAATGAGTAGCGAAGTATATATTTTAATACCATCGCGAATCGGTTCAACTAGACTTCAAGACAAACCATTAATTGATCTAAATGGTAAAACTCTTATACAGAGAGTTTTAATCAACTCTTTAGAAGTAAATAAAAATTCTTTTGTGGCAACTGATTCACTGAGAATAAAACAAAATATTGAAAAAATATCTAATAATGTTGTTATGACTTCAAATAGTCATATTTCAGGAACAGACAGAATATGCGAAGCTGCAAATAAATTAAACCTTGATGAAAATACATTTATTTTAAATCTTCAAGGTGATGAACCATTCCTACCAAAGAAATTAATATCTGATGTAGTAAATGATTTCTTTATAAATGAATGTGATGTTATTACAGCATCTAATGAGATTAAATCAAATGATGAAATAGATAATCCTAATTGTGTATTGGTTGAGACAGAAAATAATAATATTGCAACTAAATTTGTAAGAACTGGAAAAATAAATAATCCAAGAAGACATATTGGAGTTTATGGATATAGATTAAGCACATTAAATAAATTAGTTAATTTAAAGCCAACTCCAAATGAACTAGAGTTAAAGTTAGAACAATTAAGATTCCTAGAAAATAATTATTCAATATATGTTACAAATTTTAAAGGAGATATACCTCATGGTATAGATACAAATGAAGATGTAATTTCTGCTAAAAGATATCTAAATGAAAATATTAAATAACATTAATATTAATAATTCTTTAAATATAAAATCTAATGCAAAATATTATGTTGAACTAAGAACTAAAAAAGACTTTAATCAATTTCAAGAATTTATATCCAACAATAAATTACCAATACTAGTTGTTGGAGAGGGAACAAATCTGGTATTACCAAATTTTTATGAAGGCATAGTTGTTAAACCAATATTTAATAGTATTAATTATGATAAAAATTTAGATATTGTGTCTGTTGGATCGTCTGTTAATTGGAGCGACTTTGTTACTGAAATGGTTGATAAAAATATATATGGTTATGAAAATTTATCATCTATACCAGGTAGTGTTGGAGCGTCACCTATTCAAAATATTGGCGCTTATGGTCAAGAAGTATCAAGACTTATTAATAGCATAGATTGTTATGACTATAAAAAAGGCAAATTTATCAAGTTGCATAAAGATGAATGTGATTTTACTTATAGAAATTCTATTTTTAAAAATAATACTTTAATTATTTATAACATTAACTTCATAACTAATTGCAAAAATATACTTAATCTCGAATATGAGTCTATCAAAAAATATATTTCAACTCATAATACCAACATAAATAATATTAAATTAAAGGATGCCTCAGTTATGATAACTAACATCAGAAATTCAATACTACCTAATCATTTAAAAATACCTAATGTTGGAAGTTTTTTTAAGAACTCAATAGTTAAAATAGATGATATTGATACAACAAAACATTCACTTAATGAATTGATAACATGGAAAATTGATTCTCAGTTTGTCAAAGTTGGCTCTGCTCGTTTAATAGATCTAATTAAAGATGACCTAAACAAATATGAAAATGTAAATATTTATAAAAATCATTCTCTTGTATTAATCACTAACTCTAAAGCTTCTCAAGAAGAGGTATTAAATTTTGCTGATAACATAAAGCAAAAAGTTTATGAGGTTTTTAAAATTTCAATGGATATTGAGCCAACTATTATTACTAACTAGCCTATGTTCCTTTGGTCAGCTTTAGCACATCTAATTGCATTAACAAGTCCTGGACCTGATACAGCGATTATCCTTAGACAAATATCCATTTTTGGAAGAAAAGAGGGCATTAAAGCAGCATTAGGTATTGGTGTCGGGATATACGCACACTGTCTATTAGCTATTAACGGTATCTCATTGATTATTTTATCTAATGATTTATATAAATTAATTATTAGTATTGTTGGTGGAACATACATTTCCTACCTAGGTATTTCAATGTATTTTAGTAAAAATAATGATGACGTCTTTAATACTGAAATTAAATATAAAAATAGCTTTACTATAGGCCTCATTACAAATATTTTTAATGTAAAAGCTTTTTTATTTTTTGTTTCGCTATTCAGTGTCTTATTAGATAGTATGTATGGAGTTCTTTATTATATTTATCCCATTTATTTTTCATTAACTTCAGCATTATGGTTTATTTTCTTAAGTTATATCTTAACAATACCAAAATATAAAAATTTCAATATCAATACAAACAAACACATATCATCCATAATGGCATTATTATTATTTTTAATCGGGCTATATATTTTATTTAGATCATTAAATGAGTATTTCTAAAATTCAAAAAAATCTTGAGGGTTACAATAATTTTCCTCCAGTCGAATTATGGAATCCTGCATTATGTGAAGGTCAGGAATTTTATATCGATAGAGAAGGAGAGTGGTTCTATAACAAATCTCCAATTAAAAATAAAAAACTTCTAAATCTTTTTTCAACCGTATTAAGAAAAGATAAGAATGAATATTTTTTGGTAACACCAGTTGAAAAAGTTCCTGTTAAGGTTGAGTTGGCTCCATATAAAATAATTGATTTTGAAATTAATGATGAAAAAGTTCAACTTATAACAAATTTAAACTTTCAATTTATCTTAGATAAGACTAATACCACAAGATTAATAAACCATAACGATTCATTAATACCATTAGTAAATGTAAGAAGCAATATTGAAGGATTTTTTAATAGAAATACATACTATAAGTTAGTTGATCTGGCTTTAGAGAAACAGTTTATAGATAATAATTTTCTATATATTCCTAGTAATCAAATAAATCATATAATTGGTAAAGTTGCATAAAAAACTTAAATTAAAATCTAAAGAATGTCCTGTTTGTAAGAGATCTTTTGAATGGAGAAAGAAATGGGAAAAAAACTGGGATGATGTAATTTATTGCAGTGAAAGATGTAGACGTTCTAAGAATTCAAAGTAGTTTCAATCCATTGATCTATATAAAATTCTAATAAATCTAATGGTAAAGAGCCCCTTTTTAAAACTTCATGATGAAAATCTTTTATATCATATTTATCACCTAACATTTTTTCTGACTTGTTCCTTAGCTCCAATATTTTTAATTGTCCTATTTTGTATGCAAGAGCCTGTCCAGGCCATGCAATATATCTGTCAACCTCATTATTAATATCTAGAATAGACTTTGCTGAATTTTCAACGAATATATTTATTGCTTCATCTCTAGTCATATTCTTATAATGCATTCCTGTATCAACGACTAATCTTATAGCTCTCCACATGTCATATGTAAGTTGTCCAAATTTATCATATGGATCATCATAAATACCCATAAATTCACCAAGCTCTTCACTGTACAAACCCCATCCCTCAACAAATGCAGTTATTCCTTGATATTTTCTAAAAGACGGTACATTTTCTAATTCTTGGGCAATTGATATTTGAAAATGATGACCGGGTACTGCTTCATGAACTGTTAATACAGGAATTTCATATTTAGGCCTTGATTCTGGTTTGTATAAGTTCGCATAAAAATAACCAGGTCTTCCTGGACTAGGGCTATTGTAATAGGCAGTAGTTGTAAAAGGAGCTGATTCATCTGGGATTGGTATCACACCATAAGGAGCTCTTGGAAAAACTTTAAAGATCTTTGTTAATAGCGGATCAATCTTCTTAGACATGATTAGATATGCATTAAACAAGTCCTCAGAATTATCATAATAAAACCTTGGGCTTGTTCTTAAATAATTTAGAAAAGAATTAAAATCTCCCTCCCATCCAACTTGATCAATAATATTATCCATTTCAGAACGAATTCTTTTAATCTCATCTAATCCTATCTGATGTATTTCATCGGGCGTAAGTTCTGTTGTTGTATAAAATCTGGCTAAATATTCATAATATTGTTTTCCACCTGGTACTTCGCTAATACCAATAGAGTCTCTAGAATTTGGTAGATATTCTTCTATTAAAAATTCATTTAAATCTATATATGCAGGAATAATTTTATTTAAAATAATTTCTTCTGCTAACTCTATAAGTTCATTTTTATCTTTGGAATTAATTAAATTTTCATCAGCATTTATAAATACTTTCATATAGGGATTATTCTCTATATCAGAATCAATAATTGCCTGTATTTGTTTGACAACACCTTCAGTTATCATTTTTGGCTGAGTAATACCTTTTTCAAGACCTTCTTTATTTATATCTAAAAAGTTATTAATATTTTGTGAAAATTGATCTAGTCTCGACAACCAGTCGTAATAATCTTTACTTGATGTATATACAAGTCTATTTCCAGTTTCGTAAAAACTTTGTATACCTCCTCTTTGATTAATTCTAAGGAAGTAAGTGGGGAAATTTGCTTGCTCAATTTCTCTCGTAATATCAAATTCATAAAGCTTATAGTTCAATACATTATCTTCAGTTAATTTTGAAATATTAATTTCTTTTAAATTTTTTAAAGATTCAATATTAGACTGATATTCATCTAAATATTGTTCAATACTATTTGAATTTATTTTGTTATTTGATCTTTTATCACCAACATATGAAGCGAATAATGGATTATTATTTAAAGTTTTATCCCATTCTACATTAAGGAAATTAATAAATTTTATATTTTCGTCAACTACTAATGGTTTATTAATTTCATTGTTTGAAACTTCAATATTTGAACATGATGTTATAAACAATGAAGTAACTATTAAAAATTTATAATTCATATAACATTTGTAACTACATATTTGGATAATTCGGCCCACCTGGTCCTTCAGGGCTTACCCAATTAATATTTTGTGAAGGGTCTTTTATGTCACATGTCTTACAATGAACACAATTCTGAGCATTTATAACGAATTTTTTTTCATTATCTTTCTCTACAACTTCATAAACTCCTGCTGGGCAATATCTTTGAGCAGGCTCATCATACATTGGTAGATTTACGCTAATAGGTATAGTTGGATCAACTAATTGTAGATGACATGGCTGATCTTCTTCATGATTTGTATTAGATAAATATACAGAAGATAGTTTATCAAAAGAATAAACTCCATCAGGTTTTGGATAATCTATTTTTGGCATATCATCTGCCTTTTTTAAGCATGCATAATCTGGTGTAGGATGACTCATTGTAAAAGGTAATTTACCTCTAAATATAAATTGATCAATGACGTTTACTGCTGCGCCAATTAGAGCACCAAATTTATGAAATATTGGGCCAAAGTTTCTAGATTTGTATAGCTCTGTAAAAATCCATGATTCGTTTATTTTAGAGTCAAAATCAATTGAAATATTATTTTGAAGTGTATCAAAAGCGTGCTTTCCAGCTATTTCACCAGATTTCATTGCAGTATGTGAACCTTTTATTTTTGAAAAAACTAAGGTTCCTGCATTACATCCAATTAACAAACCTCCAGGAAATTCCATTTTCGGCAAAGATTGAAGACCACCTTTTATAAGAGCCCTTGCACCATAGGATAACCTTTCACCTCCAATAAGATATTTTTTTATTGAGGAGTGTGTTTTCCATCTTTGGAATTCATCAAATGGACTAAGGTGAGGATTTTTATAATCCAATGGTATAACAAAACCAATATATACTTCATTATTTTCACCATGATAAAAATATGAACCAGCTGCTATATCCGGGGTAGGCCAACCATTGGTATGTATTACTAATCCTTCTTCATGTAATTTTGGATCAATCTTCCATACTTCCTTAAAACCAATACCATAATGTTGAGGATCTTTTCCATCAGATAAATTAAATTTATTTATAACTTGTTTACCTAAATGACCACGACATCCTTCTCCAAGTATCGTCAGTTTAGCTTTAATATTTATACCTGGTTCATTTCCCGGTTTCATTTCACCAGACTCTGATATACCCATATCACCTGTTTGAACACCAACGACCTCATCATTTTCAATTAAAAGTTTACTAGCAGGAAAACCTGGAAATACTTCAACACCTAAATTTTCTGCCTGTTCACCAAGCCATCTACATAGATTACCTAAACTAATAATATAATTACCATGATTATTCATTTCAGGCATCAAAAATGGCGGAACAGGTATACCTATATTCTTCAAAAGATAATAAATTTTATCTTTTTTTACAGGCACATTGAGAGGCGCATTTAACTCTTTCCAATTCGGAATCAATTCATCTAGTGCATTGGGTTGAAAAACATTACCTGATAATATGTGAGCTCCGATTTCAGAACCTTTTTCTAAAAGGCAAATAGAGTAGTTGGTATTGTTTTCTTGATTAAGTTGGGCAAATTTAATAGCTGCAGCAAGTCCTGAGGGACCACCCCCAACAATTACGACATCATATTCCATTTCTTCTCTGTGCATAAGATTTAAGTATTGTATTCGTAATTAAAAATACATTATAATTATACTATATTATAAGTTTTAGTTATAATAAAAATAAATAAAAATAATCAAAACTTATATTAAATATACATATAAATAAGTACAATTTACAGTTATTTAATAATAAATATCATTTATGAAAATATTAGTTCCAATAAAAAGAGTTGTCGACTATAACGTTAAGGTAAGGCCATTATCTGATAATTCAAATGTAGATTTAAATAATGTAAAAATGGCAGTAAATCCATTTTGTGAAATAGCATTAGAAGAGGCTGTTAGATTAAAAGAATCAGGAAAAGCAACAGAAGTAATTGCAATTTCTGTAGGTAAATCAGATTCTCAGGAACAATTAAGAACTGCATTAGCATTAGGCGCTGATAGAGCAACATTAATTGAAACTGATTCTATTTTAGAACCTTTAGCTATCTCAAAAGTTCTCCAAAAAGTAACTGAAGATGAAAAACCTGATCTAATAATTTTAGGTAAGCAAGCTATCGATGGAGACAATAATCAAACTGGTCAAATGTTAGCGGCCTTGCTTGATTATCCTCAGGCAACAAATGCATCTGAATTAGTTATTGAAGAATCATCGGTAAAAGTAACAAGAGAAATAGATGGAGGTCTTCAGACACTTGAATTAAATATCCCAGCTATTATTACTACTGATCTTAGACTAAATGAACCAAGATATGCATCACTACCAAATATCATGAAAGCAAAGAAAAAAGAACTTAACATAATACCTGTTGCTGATTTAGGTGTTGATGTTAATTCAAGAACAGAATTATTATCTGTTGAACTACCTCCTTCAAGAGAAGCTGGTATTTTAGTTGAAACAGTTGATCAACTAGTTGATAAATTAAAAAACGAAGCCAAGGTAATCCAATGAGTATATTAGTCATAGCAGAACACGATAATAATAATTTAAAGGGTTCAACACTAAACACAATAACAGCAGCTTCTATGCTTGATGGCGAAGTATCACTTTTGATTGCTGGTTCAGACATCAATTCTGTTATCGAAGAAGCTCAAACTATCGATGGAGTGAGCAAAATTCTTAAATGTGATAGCGATAATTACTCTAATTCTATTGCTGAAGATTTATCAACACTAATCTTAGCTAATTGTGATGGCTATACTCATATTTTATCTCCTGCAACTACATTTGGTAAAAATCTAATGCCAAGAATATCTGCAAAATTAGACTCACAACAAATCTCTGACATAATATCTGTTGAATCATCCGATACTTTCAAAAGACCAATTTATGCAGGAAGTTGTATAGCAACCGTAAAATCAAATGATACTACTAAAATAATTACTGTTAGATCAACAGCTTTTGATGCTGCAACAGCCAATAATTCTGGTATTGAAGTTATTGATATTAATGATGAAGGTACATCAGGAATAAGTAAGTTTGTTGGAGAGGAATTAGCTCAAAGCGATAGACCAGAACTTACAGCAGCAAATATAGTAATATCAGGTGGAAGAGGAATGCAGTCAGGTGATAACTTCCATTTATTGGATTCAATTGCGGATAAATTGGGTGCTGCTGTTGGTGCTTCAAGAGCAGCGGTTGATGCAGGTTTTGTTCCAAACGACTACCAAGTTGGTCAAACTGGTAAAATTGTTGCTCCAGATTTATATATTGCTGTAGGTATATCAGGTGCAATTCAACACTTAGCCGGTATGAAAGACTCTAAAGTTATTGTTGCAATTAATAAAGATGAGGATGCACCAATATTTCAAGTTGCAGATTATGGACTTGTAGCAGATTTATTTAATGCATTACCTGAGCTAGATTCAGCACTATAATATTTAGATATTGAATAAAATTTTTAAAAAAGAAAATAGCTTCATAATTACACTGTTAATAAGTATTTTCTTTCTCATAGGCTTTTACTTATTAAGTTATTTTCAAATTATCCAATCTGTTGATTCACTTGCTGTTATCGGAGAAGCATCTAGATGGTGTGAACGAATAAGTGATGGACCGTTTAGAGAACCAATTAATACAATAAGTAATTTGGGATTCATGGTCGTTGGATTATATATCTTATATAAATTATCAAATGAAACTTCCTTCAATGATTTTTCTGGTTTAAATAATATAACTATCTTATATGGTGTCTGTGTAGTTTACTTAGGACCTGGCTCAATGATGATGCATGGTACAAATACTGAATGGGGTGGATGGGCAGATAATCTAAGTATGGTCATGTATATTATTATCCCCTGGCTTTATAACATTTATAAAATGTCTAATTGGACAGTTAATACTTTTATGAAGGTTTATTTTTCAATAGTTATTTTTTATGCTGTTATGAGAGGTCTTTTTGGTGATGGAATGGGGATAGGATTAAGCTTATTTGGTGTTTCAATTGGCCTATGGGTAATAAGTGAATTTTTTATATAAATTTTGGTCACCAAATATGAGATTCTTATCTGGTTTTGTTGGCTTCTTAGTTTTAATGTTATTTGGAACATTTCCAGCGGAGGTATATACAAATATTGCTGAATATTGGTGGATTATATTCTTTTGGTTACCTGGTCTATTAGCAAATCAAAAACCCAAGGGAATTAGAACTTATAGATGGTATTTTGCCGGGATGATAGCATACATGAGTGCCTTTGCAATATGGTTAACAGGTGTTCCTGACAGTGATTCATGCAATCCAGATTCAATATTCCAAGCTCATGGTTTTTGGCATTTATTAACTGCTCTTTCAACAATACTATTTTTTTATCACTATAGATCTGAGAGACTAGCTTAGAATTTTATTACAACCTGTTCCTTTAAGATAATCAGTTACATAATTCTTATCTATATCTGATAATTTATTAAATTCATCTTTAATCCAATTTAAGCATTTAACTTGATACGGGAATGTTTTTTGTTTCCATTTTGATTCATCAATTTTGGTTTCCCATACATCTTCTCCTTTTTTATGTGCTTCAGCATTACTAATAAGACATGGAATATAAACTCTTCCAATTTCTATAAATAAATCTTTTAAAGACTTGGGAAGATTATCTAATTCATCCCATCCATACTCATTTGATTGAAAATAATTAATTGATGATGATTTATCAGAATTTTGATTTTTAACACCAAAGAATTCTCCAATTCCACCTTTATCATGTAACCCTGATAAATCAGACATGATATTAACCCAAGCCATTGTCCTTGGTGAAATTTTCATTGCTATGTCTCTTGGTGTTGGGTCAAAACCTACTAATTGAGTCAATTGACCATATAATGCAAAATCTGATGATGAAGGTCTTTGTCCAAACATAAAAGAAGAATTAGATAGATGATTCTCCAATGATGATAAATAACGTTTATAACTTTGATCAATTACCTCAGCCGTTTCATCATTAGAACCAACGACCCATAATCTATTAATTTGTCTATCAGCAATATGATTAGCAAATTCATGCATAGAGTCATCATCAATATTTAATTTATGTTGAAGGACTAACATTTTTTTTGCGTTTTCAGCATCATCTTTAAAATGCCATCGATAATGAAACATATACTTTGTTGTCCACTCATCAGCAAAATCTTCAAGTAGATAATTAAGAAAGCTTAGGGTAGGAGAATTTGGAATAACAGACTTTTCACTATATAAATCTTCAAGATATCTAATAATTGGAGTTGTATCTGTTTTACATAATATTTCACCATCATTATCAAAAATCATTGTTGGTAATAGAACAGGTTTAGGAGGATCAATATTAAGAATAGATAAATTATGAATTACATCACCCCATGAAACCGTATATGGAATATTTCTATATCTCAGAAGAGATAATATTTTTTGTGTATAGGGCGACCCTGAATTACCAAATACTTTGATAGGTTTAGTCATTAATAATTATCCTAATGGATCATTGGATTCAGTGCCTAATGCAATTGCTTTTTGAAATGCTGGTCTTGATTCAATATTAGAAACATATCTTTTGATATTTTCCATATCCTCATTTACTGCACCAAATCTATTAGCCATAAAGCATGAATGACCTAACATACAATCCGCTGCTGAAAATTCACCGATAAGATAATCTTTGCCTTCAAGGTTAGCATTTACAGGCTTTAATGATTTAGATAGTAAATTCTTAGCTTGACTTAATACCGTTTCATCTCTTCTATCAGGTGGGAGTAAGACTGTGTGAACTACGATTTGATTCATTGGAGGCATTACCATTCCTTCGCAGTAATGGAGCCACTGAAGATAGTATGGATATTCGTTAGATTGAACATCTGGTTTTAAGCCATTATCACCGTACTTATCTAATATATATTGAATTATTGCTCCAGATTCAAAAATAGATATATCTCCATCTTCTATAACAGGAACTCTTCCAAGAGCATGTCTGGCTCTATGTTCAGGTGATTTAAGACCTTCTTTTGAAAAAGGTAACACCTCAAGTTCATACTCTAAATTTAACTCTTCTAAAAGCCATGCAACTCTTCCAGCTCTTGTGCTAGGCGTTAAGTATAGTTTAATCATTATTTCTCCTTATTTTTTTTACCATTTTTTTGGGCATTTTTAATAAATTCTTTAGTTTTATCTTTATCTTTTAATTCTTTATTGATATTAATTTCTATGGGAACTTTAATACCTTTAAGCATTCCTGGTTGTTCATACATTGCATTTTTCCATCTTTCTAGATGGTTTAATCCATCCGTTGAAACTCCTGACCATTTATGAGTTCGAACCCAACACCAGTTAGCTATATCTGCTATTGAATAATCACCAGCCAACCATTCATTATTTTCTAAATGAGTATTTAATACTTCAAATAATCTTCTAGATTCATTTTGATATCTATCAATAGCAGGCTGTATCTTTTCTGGAAAATATCTAAAGAAAACATTAGCTTGACCCATCATTGGACCAACTCCACCCATTTGAAACATTAACCACTCATTAACTTTAGCTCTTTTAATTGGATCAGAACTTATTAATTTATTAGCTTTATCTGCTAGGTAAATCATTATGGCTCCTGACTCAAAAATAGATAAATTATTTTCTGTATCGATAATTGCAGGAATTCTTCCATTTGGACTAATTTTTAAAAAGTCAGGTTTTTTCTGATCTCCTTCTCCAAGATTAACTAAAATTGCTTTGTATTCCATTTTAAGTGCCTCAAGTGTGCATGAGACCTTATGTCCATTAGGAGTAGGGGCTGTATATAGTTCTATCATAATTTATCTTTAATAAAATCTATGATTACTTTAGATAATTCTTTTGATTTAGTCCATTGAAAAAAATGTCCACCACCTATATTTGGGACACTTATTGCATTAGGCACCATATTTAATACATCTTTTTCCATAGCATTTGTAACAGGATCATCACCGGCAAATACAGAAAGAAATGGCTTATCAGTTTTACTAAAAAACTCTCTAGCTTTTTTTTGAGCATTAAGGGATTGATCAGGAATAATAGGAACGTGACTAGGCATTGCTCTAGGACCCATTTTATATTCAGATGATGGATACGGTGCTTCATAAGCCTTCATTAAATCATTGATATATGGTGATAATTTTTCTAAACCAAGTGAATATAAAATATAATGATTTCTTATAACTTTTTTAGGTCTTTTTTTCCATCATAAGTGAATTAAGTAGACCTACTGGTAGATTTTTAGTATCCCAACAAAACTTTTGCCAGTACATAAATTTCAGTGCTGGATGTAATTTACCTGAATCCATTTTTCTTATTTCTTTTGCCATACTCATAGGGGTGAGTTTTATATTGCTCTTTCTAAATTTTTTAACCTCCTTTATTACATCTGAAGGAGTATTAGGCATATAGGGTAGGCCAGTATTACCCATTGACACCTTGATAAACCTTTCATCATTATCAACTATCATTCTCAAACCAATAAGACCTCCCCAATCTTGGCCGAAAAAAGTTAAATTATATAAATCGTTCTTTACCAACCATTGATTCATCCAATCAACTTGATTTTGATAGCTGTAGTCATCTCTAGAACTTGGTTTGTCTGATTTACCATATCCAACAAGATCTGGAGCTATTACTCTTATTCCAGCATTATTGAGTATAGGAATCATCTTAGAATATAAATAACTCCAAACCGGTTGACCGTGCATGGCTAACAAAATTGGGCCATCAGATGGACCTTCGTCGATATGATGAATCCTTATTTTAGTTCCATCATCTGTAAAAATATCTGTATATATTGGATTGAATGGGTAATCCTTGATATTTATGAAATACTTATCCGGAGTTCTTAGTATCTTCATTAAAAATCTTTAATTACTCCATCATTTATTAATTCATTGATCAATTCTTCAAATGGATCATCCTGCCCAAAATAATATTTTCCTTTATATACATTTAAGGGAACTCCGTGATGTCCAGCTTTTTTTTGATCTAATTGATTCATTTCAATTTCTTCAATTAAATTGTTTTCATTTGATGTAATAGATTCCCTAACTTCTTTCAAGTCCTCACCAAATTCAGCAAACAAAGGCTCTAATAAATCATCATTATTCCAATTTTTTACATTCCATATTAATTTGGATAATTCATGAGCAAATTCCATGCCTTTACCTCTATTGCACATAAGCTGACCCATATGGCATATATCAAAAATATAAGGTTGATTTTCTGAAATCTTACCAGTGATAATATTTTGCTTTATTGGATCTGGTTTTATTGGTAAGTTTAATGACATATTCAGCTTTTTTGCCTTTCTTTTAATATCTATCATCAAGGAAGTAAAATAAAATAAATTCCTATCTTTAAAGAATTCAGGCAATCTAATAGCAATTGGGTAAACAATTTTAAAATTTACATCTACATTATATTCATTTTTAAGCTTTAACATTCTTGGTAATATCAAATATGAATAAGGACTTCGATAAGAAAAATATAAATCAATCATGTTACGTACTCCTTTTTTTTAATGACAAATAAAACATTAACATAAAGTATATTAGTATTGGTATATTAGCAATTACACCGGGAGGTGTATTGATATAATACTCATCTGTCAAAGGATGGAGTAAGCCTGAAATTAATCTAAAGCAATGATCGCTAAGACATATCATGTATATTAGTGGTATGAGGCTTTTATATTTAATAAACAAAATTAATAAAACTAACGTCAATGACACTTGTGTTGCTCCCCAAAGTGATGCAAATAAATAAACTAGGTTATTTGGATCTATATTATCTATAATCGGAAGTTCTTTTATTGTTGCAATTCCAACAAGACCTGCATTTTCTGAAAGGAAATGTACAAGTGATCTAAATATATATAAAACAAAAATAGGATAAAGACCATATATTGCTATTTTTGAACCTTTGTAATCATGATTTGGTTTATTGGGAAATAATGCCATTAATTTATTTTATCAATAATAATTTCATTATTTTCAACTGGCATAACAACTATTGTTCCATCATCAGAAAGGGTATGGTCTTTAAATATATTTTCAATAGGTCTTAAAAATACTCTCTCCATTAATGCATTTCGAGGTGTTGGTATGGAATGGTAAATGAGTAAATGTTTTACATTCGCATCTCTAGCAATTTCACCCACTTCCTCTATGGTTGTATGATAGTCTTGTATGTCGAATAGTATTTTGTCCAATTGAGGTATGGGAGCAACTCCTCTCATTCTTTCAACAATATCTATTGATATAGCAGAATGAACAAGAAGATCAACATCCTTTGAATATTTTTGAACACTTCCATCATGAATAGTGTCTCCACTTATAACAACTGTTCTTCCTTTGTAGGATATTTTAAAACCAAAAGCTGAATTTACCGGATAGTGGTCAACTACAAACGGTAATATTTCTAGCCCAGGAGTATCATTTGGAATTAATTGATTATCTATAATTTGTATTGTGTTAAATCCTGCAATACTCATTGGTAACATATCATCTCCATGATGTTCATTTCTGTATTGGTAATCTGCTGAGTATGCTAGTTCAAATCCTTTTGTAACAAGATTTATTCCCTCTGGTCCATAAACCATTAATGGTGAATCTCTTCCTTGAACCCAAGATTGAAGATGAGCATCTGGTAAGTCTGCGATATGATCTGAATGCATGTGTGTTATCAGGACTGCTTTAACATTTGGCCATGGCACTTGGTATTGAGTAAGGTTGTCCATGCTTCCATTACCTAGATCAAAGATATATATATCATCACCTGCTTCAACAAGGATACATGCTTCAGCTCTTCCAGGAGAAGGAAGAGGAGACCTTGATCCACAAACAACAACTTTTAATGTGTCTTCATTATCTAAAAAAGGCTCTGCGCTAGATAAAATATTTTTTAAACCAATATCTAAGATTCTATCTTGAACTGAATGAGAGTTTAATGATACTAGACCAATAACAAATATTGAAACCACAAAACTAACAAAAATTAATATTTTTTTCATATTTTTCAGATTGTTTCTATATTAAGCTGTCCCTCTAATCCAGCATCTCTATGAACATGAATTTTTTTGATATTCTGGATCCATTGTCATTTCAAACATTGCTTTCCTATTGGGGTATTTTGCTATTGCAATTGAATCCCATATTTCTTCAACTTCTCCAAGCATTAATCTATTTACTTTACCAGCAAATAGAAATTCTCCACCGTATTTCTCTACTAAATTAATTACTTCAGCTGCATAAAGACCATATGCCTCTTCTCCTGAGAGATTTGTATCACGACCATCATCATAGATCGCCTTTTCTTTATATTTAAGTAAATTTACCATTGATATTGGCCCAATTTCAGGGTTTTTTAAAAAGCCATTAATTTGCTCTTCATTTGGCGTAACTTTATTTTTAACTATCATAATTAATCTACCTTTGACATTTATTACATCAATATATTATCTTTATTATATAACTGGAGAATGTTGATGAATAAATTTTTTTCAATTTTATTTTTTATTTTAGTTATATCATTAGGATTACTTCAATATATTAGAAATTCTGAACCATCCGTAAATTATGATAGGTTCAATTTAGTTTCCCCGGGTATATTAAGAACTCCTGATGAAAGATTTAATGACTTAAAAGACTTTCCGTTTAGCCCTAATTATTTAATTATTGGTGATACAAGAATTCATTACATTGATGAAGGACCTAAAGATGGTCAGATTATTTACCTACTTCACGGAGAACCGACATGGAGTTATTTATTTAGAAATATTATTCCTACTCTTGTAAAAAATGGTTATAGAGTTATTGCACCAGATATGGTTGGATTTGGTAAATCAGATAAATACATCTCGACAGATGACTATTCACACCAAATGCATGTAGATAAAATGACTCAATTAATTATTGAACTTGATTTAAATAATATTACTGCTCATTTTCATGATTGGGGTGGACCAGTGGGGTTGAGAGTTTTAGCAGAGGAACCTGATAGATTTGATAGAGTTATTGCAACTAATACGAGCTTACCAGCAACTGGAAGAGGTTTTATAAACGATTTACGTAGTTACTTATTGTGGCCAATATTTAAATTTACGATATGGTTACAAGGTCCCGCATCATGGGAAGAATTCATTGGCGGTGATGGATTCACAAATTGGATTAGATATTCAACCTATACAGATAATATTGATATTGGGGGAATCATGCAGGTTCTTGGATCTGTATCTGATGAGGAGAGTCTTGCTTATGAAGCTCCATATCCAAATGCATCATATAAAGCCGGAGCACAAATTTTTCCTTATTTAATTCCTAGTGAGATTAGAAAAAATGAAATGGCTTATAGAAATGTTCTAGAAAAATGGAATAAACCTTTTTTAATAGCTAATTCTGATAACGACCCAGTTACTGGAAATAATCCCGAAATAGTAAAGCTGCTTAAGCGTATACCAACAGCACAAGAAATTATTATAAAAGGTCCTGGACACTTTGTTCAGGAGGAAGCTGGACCAGAATATGCTCAATTAATAATTGATTTTATTAATGGAAATCCACAGGGATTTAATATTGAGTCAATAACTTTAAATAAAAATTCTATTTTATAAATTTATAGATACAATTATTAAATGAATAGAGTAACCGATCATACTGGGTCAAAATATCCAATTATTCAAGCTCCTATGGGTTGGATTGCAAGAAGCCAACTTGCTTCAGCGGTTTGTGAAGCTGGTGGAATGGGAATTATAGAAACCTCATCTGGTGAGATTGATAATTGTAAAAAAGAAATCCAATTGATGTCAAACTTAACAAGTAAACCTTTCGGAGTTAATTTACCTTTATTATTTTTAAAAGATGATTCCATGGTTAAATTTTGTGTTGAATCAGGTGTTAGATTTGTAACAACTTCTGCTGGTGATCCTACAAAATATGTTGGAGTATTAAAAGATGCTGGTATAACTGTTTATCATGCTGTCCCTAGCTTAGAAGGAGCGATAAAAGCAGCAAATGCAGGTGTTGATGGCTTAGTTATCGAGGGAACTGAGGGTGGTGGTTTTAAAAGCCCTGTTGAGGTTGGTTTATTAGTTTTGATACAAGCAATAAAACAAAACTTAGATTTGCCTATAATTGCTGCTGGTGGGATTGTTGATGGGAAAGGAATGGCTGCTGTTTTTGCTGCTGGAGCTGAAGGAATACAAATGGGTACAAGGTTTGTTTCAAGTGCTGAAAGTCCTGTTCATAAAAATTTTAAAAACAAAATAATTGAATCAGGAATTGATGGAACTTATATCTTAAATAAAAAATCTAAGCCTGTTATTAGAGCATTAAAAACCAATTTAACTAAAGACATTGACGAAAAAGGAGAAATGGATATGACTGCCTTAATGAATATCAAAGATTTATATTTTGGTGGTGATATGGAAGCAGCTCCTGCATTATCTGGACAATCAACTGGACTGATAAGTGAAATTAAGCCAGTTAAACAAATAATTACAGAAATTATTGATGACTTCAATACAACGTGTAAATCTATGGGAGAGTTAAAACTATAAGATTTCCTAATCAGTTAAATCAGATTCTTCAACCTTCTCTCTTAGTAAAAGCTTTTTTAAACTAATCTTATCTTTAAGAGTCATTATATATGCAGATATTGCGAGAATTAATATTCCAGCAGCCTCATAAATTATATTAACCGCATTTAAATCTTTAGTTTGAAGAATTATCATTCTTGTTAGTGCAGTCATAGCAATAATTAATGGTAAAGTTACTGGAATTCTATTATTTGCATAGAATGTTGCAACCATACCGAGAACCTCAGCATATATAAATAAAAGAAATAGATCACTTAAATTTACTACTTCAACTTCTATAATTCGAACAACTTCAGATGCAGTTGCATAGATAGTAGCAAATGCAATTAATAGCAATATGGATCTTTCAGATAACCAGATAAATTTTTGAACAAAATTAGAATCATTCATAACTATTAATTTTACATGTATATACAGTTAACTCAAGATTAGTTTTTTGGTGGAAGAATAAGTAATTGAGAGGTTTTTTCCATATATTCTTTATAATCTTTTCTATTTTTTAAACTTCTTTCGTCCATCATGGGGCATGAAGCAAATATAAATAATGCTAACATTGATAATGGACATATAATTATCCATATTGGTGCTAAATTTGAACTTAATCCCATAAAATAAATACCAAACCAAAAACATATTTCACCTAAATAATTAGGATGTCTTGAATATTTCCATAATTTATATTTCATTGTTTTACCTTTATTATTTGGATTATTTCTAAAATCTCTCATCTGTTCATCAGAAACTGTTTCAAGTACAACAGCCATAAAAGTAAAAATTGACGCAAAATATAAAAAAGGAGTAACTTCAATAGGATTTAAAAATATAAAGACAAGAGGGTACAAACATATATTTACAATCAATGTTGGAAATAAATGTATGCCAAAAAAGTTATTAAATTCAGCTTTATATATGTTGGTGTTTTTTAAGTCTATATATCTAAAATCCTCATGTTCAAATCCTTTCCAACTAATTAGCCAATTCCTAGTTAATCTGGCAGCCCAAAAAATGATTGGGAAGGTTACTAATATTTTTAGTAACATAGAATTATCAGAATTTATTGCTAAATATATAACGATAGGCACCGGAGCAACCGACCAAAAAGGATCATATAGACTTGAATTCTTAAGTATCACACTACCTATATAGACGAATAAAGTTGCATAAATATGCCATAAGGTTATTTTCATCCATATATATGAAATTGATTCAGGTAATAAAAGATAGGATAAATAAAATGATATCGCATAAATAAATATGCAAATTATTTGGCTAATTCTTTTATCTTTTATCATAAAAATGGGGCCATTTAGACCCCGAATAATTGATGTTAATTAATTATTTCTTTTGCCAAACTATTGCTAGTTGGAAAACAACAACAAGCAATATAAATATTGTTTGCAATGTTCCACCTATCGATAATGGTGAATCTGTATATGTTGTCATTCTATCAGCTGAAGCAGCTCCTATATCACCTAATGATGTAACAGCTGTGCTTAGTATTGCAGCACCAATTTGTTGTGTATAAAAAAGTTGAACACCAACAAGCACGCAATATACAGAAGTAAATATTTTTGCAGCCATATTTGCATCTGGGCTGTTATAAATATTATTTGCCATTCTAAATCCTAGCCATGTTAATAACACTAGTCCTACGAAATACATAGAATTACTAATGAATCCTACATACATCATGTTGAATATTTGATATTCAGTCATATTTTTCTCCTCATATAAAAATTATCAAAGATAATAATAATATAAATAGAATTAAATAGCATTTTCATTGCAATATTATGTTTATGATAAAATATAATTTCTAATTTATTGAGCTTTCAATATTAATTAATAATAACAATTTATGAAAAACAAAAAGCCAAATATTACGGAATTAGTATTGAGAGACGGTCAACAGTCTCTTATTGCAACTCGAATGAAAACTTCTGATATGGTTCCAGTTTTATCAAAGCTAGATAAAGTAGGTTATTCATCTATAGAGGCATGGGGTGGGGCAACATATGATTGTTGTTTAAGGTTTTTAAATGAAAATCCTTGGGATAGATTAAAAATTTTTAAAAAACACTTCAAAAATACCAAACTTCAAATGCTATTAAGAGGAAAAAATTTAGTTGGTTATAAAAAGTTTGATGACTCAATTATTTCACTATTTATAAAAAATGCTTCAAATAATGGAATTCAAATTTATAGAATATTTGATGCATTAAATGATGTTAATAATATTAAATCATCTATTAACTTTGTTAATAGGGAAGGTCATAACTCTCAAGGAACAATGTGCTACACAACAAGCCCTGTTCATAATGAAAAATACTGGTTGAATAAAGCAAAAGAAATAGAAAGCTTAGGAGCAAAATCTTTAGCTATAAAAGACATGGCTGGACTTTTAAGACCAAATGTATGTTATGAATTAGTTAAAAAATTAAAGAAAAATTTAAAAATACCTTTATATCTTCACACTCATTCAACAACCGGCCTATCAGATGCTACAAACCTAAAAGCATATGAAGCTGGAGTTGATAATATCGATACATCTATATCATCTTTCAGTAATCTATATGCACATACGGCGACTGAAAGCTTTATATCTATGATCTATGATAACGATGAAAATCCTTATGATATGAATTTGTTAACTGAAATTTCTGATCATTTTCATAATGTAAGACAAAACTACACTGAATATGAAGGTTCGATGAGAGGCGTTGATATAAATATGTTAATTAATCAAGTACCTGGTGGCATGTTAAGTATTTTAGAAAAACAATTAGCCGACTTAGACAGGAAAGATAAACTTAAAGCTCTTATTGATGAAATTCCTAATATAAGAAAAGATGTGGGATATGTACCTTTAGTCACACCATCCTCACAGATTCTTGGAGCTCAAGCCTTAATGAATGTTTTAGATGAAAAAAGATATAAAACATTAACAAAAGAATTTGTTGATTTAGTTAATGGTAAATATGGTGAGATTCCTGGAAAAATTTGTCCAAAACTTTTAAAAAAAGTTGAAAAAAATACCGAATCCACAGAAGAAAATGCAAAAATATCCATCAAATCATTTAAAGATGAATTTAAAAAATTCTGCCTTGATAATAAGATAAATGATTATTCTAAGAGTGAAACTGATTTATTAAATTATATTTTATTTAAGAATGAGGCAAAAGATTATTATCTAGCTAAATCTTCTAATAAGTCAGATGATGTTATTTCACTTCAAGAGGGTTTCGGTTTATATCATATTATAGATTAGTCTTTCTATATTTATATTAATAATTACAATACACAAATGAAAAACGATATTTTTCCTAAAATTAAAGAAGAGATCAAACTTAGAATAAATGCTGAGCCTTCACTTGAACCGTATCTTAATGATTTAATTTTATCTCAAAATTCTTTAATAGATTCTGTCGCATCAGTTTTGGCATCTAAACTAAATAGCGATGCCTTATCATCAAATAAAATAAAAGAATTCATATTAGATGTTTATCATAAATGTGATCACATTGAAGATGACTTGGTAGATGATATTATCTTTTTTAAAGATCATGACCCAGCCTGTAAATACTTTTCAACTCCAATTTTATTCTACAAAGGGTTTCAAGGTTTAGCGACTTACAGAGCAGCAAATTGTCTTTGGAATGATGATAGACATACAATGGCTCTCTTTTTTCAAAATAGAGCATCTGAAGTTTTTGGTGTTGATATACATCCTGCTGCAGATATAAAAGGTGCTGTCATGATAGATCATGCCACCGGAGTTGTAATTGGTGAAACTTCTAAAATTGATAAAAATGTATCTATTTATCAAGGAGTTACACTTGGTGGTAAGGGCTTTGAAGTGGGTGATAGACATCCCAAAATAGAGTCTGGTGTATCAATCTTTGCTTCCAGTACCATACTAGGAAATATAACTATAGGGAAAAATGCTAAAGTAGCCGCGGGAAGTTTAGTTCTAAAAGATGTGGATCCAGATACGACTGTCGCAGGAATACCTGCTAAAAAGTTGTAAGAATTTAAATTGACTCAAGAAGTTTCAACTCTTCTTTATTCATCTCTGGATCAATAGAGTCAAATAATATACTAGACATATATCTCTCTGCTGTATCAGGCAACATACATAAAATGTTTGCATCTTTTTTAGCTTTTTTAGCAACTTCAACTGCAATTGCAAATGTTGATCCTCCTGAAACTCCAGTAATAATTCCTTCTTTTTTAGCTAATTCATGTGACCAATATAACCCATCATCTCCAGAGACTGGGATTAACTCATCATAATATTTATTATCAATAGATTCTTGCAAAACTAGTGGTATAAAGTCTGTAGTCCACCCTTGAATTGGATGAGGATTCCATGCCGGATGTGATTTTGCAGCTGATCCATCATCATTTCTATCTTGTTTTGTGCCACTTTCTAATAATGGAGCAACATCAGGTTCAGTTAATATTAACTTGGTATTAGGTAGTTTTCTTCTTAGTGTTCTTGAAACTCCAGTAAAAGTTCCACCTGTTCCATAACCCGATACCCAGTAATCTAAACCAATTTCTTTAAAATCATTGTATATTTCTATACCTGTGGTTTCTTCATGAACATTAGCATTGTCTTCATTTTCAAATTGTCTTGCAAAAAACCAATTGTTTTTTAGGACTAATTTTTTTGCGACTTCATAAGCGCCAGTTCCACCTTGTGATGCAGGCGTTAAAAGCACTTTTGCTCCAAGAAATCTCATTAATTTTCTTCTTTCTATAGATGCACTATCAGGCATTGTTACTACTAATGGATAATTTTTAGCAGCACACACCATAGCTAAACCTATTCCAGTATTACCACTAGTTGCCTCAACAACTGTTTGACCTTCTATGATGGAACCATTTTTTTCAGCATTTTCAATAATGCTTATAGCTAAGCGATCTTTGACAGAACTAGCAGGATTAAAATATTCAGCTTTTACATAGATATTAGTTTCATTGATTGAAATATTTCTAAGTTTTATAGACGGAGTATTACCAATCGTCTGAAGTATGTCTTTATAAATCATTATTAATATATAGAGTTAAGATACATATTTGTAACACAAAATAATATTATTTTGTTATATTTTAAGTTCAAAATAATTCAATAGGGAGATAAACTTATGAAAATTAGTAAAACTTTTTTTAAATATTCTTTTTTAGTAATATTTTCAATTGGAATAAATGCAAATATTCCTGAAGGCGCTTTTACAACACTTCATGTCAAAGCAAAAGATTTAGATGCATATGTTGATTATATGAAGAATAACTCAACTGCTTTCGAACAAATTGGTTCAGACGTAGCAGGTGTTTGTGTAACAAAAACTGGTAATCAATACGCTGGTGAAATGTTTGTGTGGAATGCATATCCCAGTATAGAAATGGCTTTTCAATCTTCTGAAAAATATGATCCTTTTAAAGCAACCGATGAATTTAAAAAATTAAGAAAGGTTATGTATTCAGTAACATGGAAACCTTTAAAAGAATTTGATTTAAGGCCTGGATATGAAAGACTCTGGAGAGTTAATCTATCAGATCCTATGGCATTTACTCAAATGATGACAAAATTAGAGAATGAACTTGAAAGCGCAGGTCATGATATGAGAATTGGTGTTTTTCAACCTATGGGTGGTGGCACAGAAACTTTTCATTTAAGAGCAGTTTCTAACAATGCTTCTGATAGTGGAAAAGTTGCTGATGGATATTTTGCTGGTGCGTCTTATGGAAAAACATGGGATGAAGCATTTGCTAATTACGTTACAGAGGTAGTAAGTGAAACGACAGAATTTTGTGAAGTTGTTTATACAAAATCATAAATAATCATTGATGTTAGTAAAGAAAATTAAAATATGCTTTCTAACAATATTTAGCTCCATTAGCCTTGCAAGTGTTTATGAAATCACTGTACTTGCTACAAATATTTCTAATTATGGTGGATTTGGTGAATGGAGCTTTTCTGCTTTATATGAGAGCGAGACTGAATCAGTATTATTTGACACCGGTTTCCACGAAGACACAGTTTTACATAACGCTAAAGTTTTAAATAAAGATTTATCAAAAGTTAAAAAAGTCGTATTAAGCCATTTTCATAGCGATCATACTGGTGGCTTAATTAAACTTCGACAAACATATAAGATAATAAATCCTGAAGCATTTTCTGAGGTTTATGTTGCAAGAGGTTTTTTTGACCAACGTTATCTTGAAAATGGTAATAAAGTAGGACCTGGAAATTTTGAAGATTCTTTTAAATTTAAAGAGACTGCTGAAGAAGAGGGTATTAAATTTACAATTTTAGATAATCATTATTTAGTAGCTGAAAATCTTTATGTTACAGGAACAGTTGAAAGAACTGACGAGTATTTTAACGGACCAAAGGGTATTTTTCTAAATCCTGAATTAACAGTACCAGATATTATTAAAGATGATCAATCTGTTGGGATGTTAACAGAAGAAGGTTGGATTATGATGTCAGGATGTGGTCATTCTGGGATAATCAATACTGCTAAAAAACTTCAATCAATTAAAGACGTACCTGTTTATGGAGCTATTGGAGGATTTCATTTATTTAGAGCAACTGATGAGACTATTATAAATACCGCAAATTGGTTTAAGGATAATGGGTTAACTAAATTCATGGGTGGTCATTGTACTGGTATTCATGCTGCAAATGAGATAGCAAGTATTATTGGAATTAAAAGAGAAGATCTTTCTCATACAGCAATAGGAAGTATTTTAACGAAAGATTTAAATATTATTAGGTCATCTGTTGAATAATTTATAAATCAATTTCAGAATTAGATCCTAAACCAGATCCATAAACTACAGCATTTAACCATAATCTGTTTGTGCCTAAAGCTGAACCTCTATAATTTGGTTCTCCAGAAAATAAAATCACCTGTCCTTTACCAACTTTTTCTCGTGTTAGATATGCAGAATTTGCTATTCTCTGTGATGCTTCTGGCCAAACTAGACCACTCATTCTTACATTGATATCTTTACCAGCTGGTAACGAAGACCAATTTATAGATCTTGAAGATTCAATTGTTTGATCATTTATTAATTCACCAATTCTAACTGCAGCTTCTGCATTATCGCTTGTCATAAGGATAGGGTAATTGCCATATAGGACTGGCAGAACATCTATTGTTCCAAATGTTAGCCAATGTTTTTGATCAGTTCGACCAGCAACCATTGCTCCTGAAGGCATAAGTGTAGATTGCCACTTATCACGTTTTTTCAAATCTTCATTAATTTGATCTGTACTTTCCCAAGGATAATTTATATTAAGATCAACTTTATTGTCATTAATCTTTTCTTTATTTATATTTTCTTCTAAAGAATAGATCTCTCTTTGCAAGTCAATATTATAATCATCGCTTTTATCTAATGTATTACTTAAATGTTTAACATTACCAATACCATTCTCATCAATAATTGATCTAGTACTATAATTATGTGCAATTAATGTCCCACCTTGTTTTACCCAATCAGTTAATAATTTTATAGAACTGTCATTAAGACTTTGTCCGCTTGGAACAATAATTGTGTTATATCTTCTTAAATCAGCATAATTTAATATAGAGGTATTAATTTGACTGTGTCTAATACCTAAATGATGATCGATAGACCACCAACTTACTCCAACATCATATGAATTAAAACCTTCGTGGCTCAAAATTGCGATTTGTGGTTTTTTCAATAACCTGAAGTGCCTGCCACCCCAATCAGGAAGATTTTCTGGCCCAAAACCAGAATCTAGAGAAACAACTGAAATCTTTAAATCAGATGAAACTTTTTTAATAATCTCATATATATTATTTATTTCAGGATTATCCATTGCAATCACAACTACACTTCCTCTTGATAAATCGTAACCATATAGATATGATTTTTTATCTAAAATTCTTGTTTGAATACCTAATTCCATTAGTCTAGCTGCGAAGCCAACTGAATTATCATCCATTCCATCTGTTGCCCACATCACTGCATCTTTATTAACATCTACTGTTGGTGTTACTGATTCCCATATTTTTAAATTAGAATTTATATTTTCAGGTACAGTTATAGCTTCAAGACCATAAACCATAGAAAAATTGAATGCAGTTGTGTCATACATTATTGAAGAACCATCTCTAAGTGCACTTTGTTTTTCTTCGATAAGCACTTCTTCATCTATATCTGCATCAAATTCCATTATTGCCGATATAAGAGGGGCCTCAGCTTGACGATTTGGAATGATTAAACTTCCTGGAGGAATAGTAAAGTTTTCCTCGATATCACCTGTTTGTTTTAAAATATTCTTAACAAGTATTGGTTTCTCATTTTCATAAATTTCAATATCTTGAAATTTAAGTTTTTCAGCTAGGGTATTAATTCTTGTTTTGTTTTTAGTGGGTAGTATTACAAAAGTTCTATTAGCATATTTACTATCTCTAGATATGTTATATCTTCTTCCTTCCCAAAAATCTTGATACATTGATTTTGAGTTGTTGAGTAAAGTCTTCAAATTCACCATTGTGCTCACATATTGATGATGAACAGATTCTTTATATGATTGAATAGTGCCTTCAGGACGCCTTACACCGTCTTCAGCCATTCTTGATTGTTCATACAAAATACCTAGTGTTCCTCTAAACTGGATGTAAAAAGAATAACCAGGATAAAGATCTTCATGCCATTCACCGGTATAAAAACGCCAATCTCTTTCATCAAATGCATTACCTTGATCTTGAGCAAATATATTTCCCCATTTAAGTAAATCTATATCAATATTTTTATTAATTGGTTCCCTAGGGGGACCGGTCATAAATGTATCTTGCGGACCCATTTCATGTGCATCTAGTAGTATTTGTGGACTCCACTCATTTATAAGTTTAACTCTCCCTTGAGTCTCAGGCTGTGTTAAATAAATCCAGTCTCTATTCAAATCAAAAAAATAATGATTTGTTCTACCATATGGCCAATCACCTGTATGAAGTAGTGATTGGTCATCATAATTAGGAGCTGTACCTCTATATTCTTGTAAAGATTTTGCAAATCTTGCTCTTCCATCAGGATTCATCATTGGATCAATGATTATTAACATGTTTTCAAGCATTTCTTTAGTTTCTGGATCATCACTTGCTATAAAGTGATATATAGCTGCTAATGCTGCATCTGCACCAGAGGTTTCATTTCCATGAATTGAGTAAGCCATCCAAGCAATTGCAGGTAGTTTTTCAATTAATGATCTAGCTTTGTTGGCATTAGTATTAGCCCCATCTGATAATAACGTTATATTTTGTTTGATATCTTCTAATTTTGATAAATTTGAAGGTGATGAAATAAAAACAGCATATAGTGGACGTCCCTCATGTGATCTAGCATATTCTTTTACAATTAATCTATCTGATTGTTTAGCCCAAGCAAGAATTGCATTAGATATCTGATAGGGCGTTGCAACTTGTTCACCAACTTCAAAACCTAAATAAACTGATGGTTTATCAATATCATTTGAATAAGACCCATCTAAAATGACACCACTATATAAATCTTTTGATAATGAAGTTGGTTCCATTAATGTTGTAGATTGAATATTTAATGAAAATATAATTATTAACAGTGATTTATAGGTCATTCATGTCTCCAGTTTTTGAATAATTATAGAGTAGGGTTTATCTCTAAACAATATATAGGTTCGCATAATATATATTATGTTAAATTATATATGTCTATCTGGGTGGTAAACCGTTTATTCTTGTGATTGATGATGTTGTACCACTTCGTCTATGTTCACTTATAGCTTGGTATTCAGGGTCTGCATACCATTCATCTGCATGTTTTGCAGATGGAAAGCAAAATAATATTACTCTACCTTCCATAGGCTTAGCGCCTTCAACATGAACTATATTGTCATCATATGTAATAAACTCACCATCATGTTTTTTTAAAATTGGAAAGAAGCCTTTTTCATAAAGCCTATATTTTTCAGCATCATGAATCTGAAGGTTTGCTAGCATATAAACTTTTACATCACTCATATAGATTCCTCGTTATAATTAGATTCTAGCTTAATGGTTAAATAATTCAATTTGTAATATCCTTTTATTATGCGTAAATTTTTATTAATTTTATTTTTTTCTATTAATCTTTACTCAATAGACAATAAGCCTAATATCATTATTATCCTAACTGATGACCTTGGTTGGGGTGATGTTTCTTATAATGGTGGCCCAATACCAACTCCAAATATCGATAAATTAGCAAATGACGGGCTTAGAATGAATAGATTTTATAGCGCTCCTACATGTAGCCCAACAAGAGCAGCCTTATTTACTGGTTTAAATAGTTTAACTAATGGAATTATTAGACCTTTAAATAATCCTTCAGCAGAAAGATATGGTCTTTCATTAAAGCATAAAATCATGCCTGAATATTTTAAAGAAATGGGTTATCAAACTGCATTATCAGGAAAATGGCATTTAGGAATGTTTACAGATGATTATCTTCCAAGAAATAGAGGCTTTGATTCAACATATGGACATTTAGGTGGAGGTATAGGCTATTTTGATCATGCTTTAGCAGGTAGATTAGATTGGCATAGAAATGGAGAAATTTTACATGAAGATGGCTACTCAACAACACTTATAGCTGATGAGGCGATAAGAATTATTAAGAATAAGGATACTTATACTCCACTATTATTATATGTAGCCTTTAATGCTCCACATACACCAATCGAAGCTGAAGATAATGTTATTAATGAATTGCTTAATATAAAAGACGAAAAAGAAAGAAATTATGCGGCAAATATTATTTCATTAGATCGAGAAATTGGAAAAATAATTAATACTATTGATTCTGAGGAAATTTTAGATGAAACAATAATAATATTTTTTTCAGATAATGGTCCGGTTTTTGATATAGATCCTATAGCTGCTACCATTGCACCAGATATTCTTGATTCAAAAGGAAATACACTTGGACTTAAAGGTAGTAAAGGATCCGCATATGAAGGAGGTATAAGAGTACCAGGAATAATTTACTACAAAGGAGTATTAGAAAAATCAGTAAGCAATCAATTTTTCTTTTCTGACGATATATTACCAACCTTATTAACCGCTATAAATTACGACAAAGATAGAAATTATTTTACTGGCGTTGATAGATGGGAAAGTTTAAAAAGTAATAATA
>CABYCL010000010.1 GCA_902517505.1 uncultured SAR86 cluster bacterium
TTAACTTAAAATTAAAAGAAATGTTTCCTAAATTATTTGGTGGTGGAGTTGCAGAATTGACTTTAACTGAAGATGATTCATTAAACGCAGGTGTTGTCTTAATGGCAAGACCGCCTGGAAAGAAAAATTCTTCTATCTCTCAATTATCTGGTGGTGAAAAAGCACTTACTGCTCTAGCTTTAGTTTTTGCAATATTTGATCTGAATCCAGCACCATTTTGTCTGCTTGATGAGGTAGACGCTCCATTAGACGATTTAAATACATTAAGATTTATAAATATGGTGGAAGAAATGTCAAAAACAGTTCAATTTATTTTTATTACACATAACAAAGTATCAATGGAAAGAAGCGACTTTCTTATGGGTGTTACTATGCAAGAAGCTGGTGTCTCTAGAATGGTATCTGTAGATGTTAACCAGGCCCTAGAATTAGCTGAATCATAGATGACCACAAACTTAGAGATATATTTAATAGGATTAGCTGTATTATTCTTCTTGGTCATTACTTTTCTTTTTCTTAGAAAATTATCAAATAGTGGGAAATTAAAAGTAAAAATTGAAGACGTTCCAGAATCTTTAAATTCTGAAGTATTTGACAATAAGAATAATCAAACATCATTTGATTTTGATCAAAATGATGAACAAGAGCTTGTTATATTAAATTTGATATCAATGGATAGGTCTATGTACGACATAGATCAAATTTTTGGTTTTCTTAGTAATTCCGGCGCAGTGATTAAAGATAATTATTTTACTTTCTATGATAAAGATCGAATAGAGAAATTTAGGGTAATTAATGCTCTCAAACCGGGTACTTTTGAAAAAGACACAAAAACATTTGCAATAGCAATTGTTTCTGATCTCAACGTTGTTTTTGATCCATTAAATACTGTAAAACAAATGACAGAGTTTGCATTTAACTTCTCTGAAAATTTTTATGCAACACTTTGTGACCAAGAAAGAATGCCTGTTAGCAAGCAAATGATTTCACATATTGAATCGAGAGCTCAAGATATAGCCAGAATAAAACAACTTAAGAAACATAAAGTTGATGAGGACAATTAATTAGATGTCGTACCCATGGAAAATAATTAAAGAATTAGAAAGCGATAATAGTAGGCTTTTTAAAGAAGGCGTCATTGAAAAATATATTAATGATAAAGATTTCCAGGAAGGCTTGGCGATGTGCCTTGATCCCCTAGTAACTTTTGGGGTTAAACAAGTTCCTGAAAGCGACCATGAAGGAGTCGGCCTAGACTGGAATGCTTTTAAAGAAGCTGTAAATCAATTAATAGAAAGAGAGAAAACAGGCCATGCAGCAAGAGATTTAATTATCAATTTACTAAACTTATCTAAAAAAGATCAATGGAATGATTGGTATAGAAGGATTTTGATAAAAGATCTTAGATGTGGAGTAAGCCAAAAGACTGTAAATAATGTTACAAAAAGAATGGGTTTGAAATTCAAAGTTCCTGTTTTCTCATGCATGTTAGCCCATGATGGAGCAAAACACCCAAAGAAAATAAAAGGGGATTGTCTTGTTGAATATAAATATGATGGAGTCAGAGTAATAGCAATTGTTAAAAATAATAAAGCAACGTTATATAGCAGAAATGGAAAGATATTTTATAATTTTCCTAATATTGAAAGCGCTCTAAGCAAACCAGAATATAACAATATGGTATTTGATGGCGAGGTTATGAGCGATGATTTTCAGGCCCTTATGAAGCAAGTTTATAGAAAATCTGGTGCACAAACTGATGATGCTTATTTAGCTTTATTCGATATACTTCCTTTAAAAGAGTTTAATAATGGAAAAAGTAAATTAAACTCAATTGATAGAAAAAAAGAATTAAATCAACTATCAAAAACCTTTGAAGATGTAATTAAATTAGTGGATTATGAAATAATAAATTTTGATAGTGAAAATGGTCAAAATAAGTTTTCAATCATGAATAAAGAAGCTCTTGATAAAGGTTTTGAGGGGTTAATGATTAAACCAAATGAAAATTTTTATGAATGCAAAAGAAGCCATGCATGGTTAAAAATAAAACCATTTATAGAAGTAACTTTAAAAATTATTGATATACAAGAAGGAACAGGAAAGCATGAAGGTAAATTAGGCGCATTTCATGTTAAGGGCGATGATGATGGTAAATTCTTTTCTCTAAGTGTTGGGAGTGGCCTTACTGATGAAGATAGAGAAAAATTTTGGGCTTCAAAAGATAATCTTATTGGAAGACTTGTTGAGATAAGAGCTGATGCAGTCACACAAAGCATTGAAGGAGAACACTATAGCCTTAGGTTCCCAAGATTTAAAAACTTTAGGGGCTTCAAAGAAGATGAGAAGATATAAAATTAGTTATTTATTGTTGTTAATTGTATTTATCATTCAATCTTGTGCAACACGGCCTCCAGAAAACCCAGATAATATATGTTTAATTTTTAAAGAAAAAAGAGGTTGGTATAAAGCAGTAATTAGAAGCGAAAAAAGGTGGAAAATTCCTCCTTACGTTCTAATGTCATTTGTATATCAAGAATCAAGCTTTCAGGCTGATGCAAGACCTGAAAGGGAGAAGCTGATGGGTTTTATTCCTTGGTTTAGGCCATCATCAGCTGTTGGATATTCTCAAGCACTATCAAAAACCTGGGAAGACTATCAAGATGAAACAGGTAACACTAGAGCAAGCAGAAAAGATTTTGCAGATTCAGCTGATTTTATAGGTTGGTATGCAAGTAAAGGATACTATCAGGGTTTTGAAAAAACTGATGCAAGGTCATTGTATCTTGCATATCACGAAGGTTACGGTGGTTTTGAAAAGAAAACATATAGAAAAAAACAATGGCTTATTAAAGTTGCTGATAGAGTTCAGGCACGCTCAACTAAGTATCAAAAACAATATTGGGGATGTGCAAAAGAATTAAAGAGAAAGAAGTTTATATTTTTTTAATTAGATATTCTTAATTTCAAAATTCATTTTCTTCATTTCATCAATGTAATTTTCTCCTGCAATCACTGACTTTTTAGATTCATTAAATAAATATTTTTGAGATACATTTATTAAATCATCAAGCGTACAATTTTTTACTAATGACCTAACCTCTAGCCTTTTTTCTAAATCTTTTTTATCAAGATTCATAGAAAAATCACTCATTGCTTCTCCAAATGGAGATAAGGGCTTATCAATGCTTGATATTATTCCTAAAATACCCTCATCAAGCTGCTCTTGTGAGATATTTTTAAGAGACCATTCTCTTGATTTTTTAAACTCTTCAAATGTTTCAGTGCATCTAGGATCACGATAGGAAAAGAATTTAAAGACTTTGTTGTTTGAGTCTTGCATTGCACCAGATCCATAAGCACCACCTTTTTCTCTTATAGCTGAATGTAGATAACCATTTCTTAGTACAGCACCTAAAACACTTAGAGCTGGAGCATCTTTATGGAAAAAATCTACGGTTGGAAAGGCCTCAGCACAATAAGTTACTTGAGCTCCCGTAATCCATCCTATAGATTCTTGCTGGATATCAAAATAATTTTGAATACTAAAAGAATTATTTTTATCATCAAATGCAAAATTAATTTTTGACTGATCTATATTTAAAGAAGATGCGGTGAACGTATATGAAGGGACAGGATTAATCTTATTTTTTATGCTATTTAATAATTCAATATATTTATCAAGTTCAGAATTTTTATCAATTTTTTTTGAAAGTTTACTCGTATTAGTAATGAAATTTAAGCCAGATGCAAAATCATTTGTAGCTGAGACATTGTTTATTTGAGCCGCAGCATTACTCATTGAAAGAATATGTCCTTTTTGTATCAAAGATTTTTCATTATCAGATGTTATAAAGTTGAGCATATCTTTAATTCTACTTTTATCAGAAAAATTTGAATCTTTAGCAGTTTCAATCATCAAGTCTTGCATTTCTTTTTCATTTTCCTCTAATGATTTTGATGTGATTTTTAATCCTAGATAATGAGATGATTGATTTTCGTTTGGAATCAGAGTAAAACTTGCAGAAATTCCGCCGGTAACAGCTGATTGAATTCTTTGTATTTCTTCATAATTTTTATTACCAATTCCTATATCTGTTAAAGTATTTGTAAACAATGAAGCAACTTTAAATTCATTATCAGTTAGCGGACTGCAAGGCAGAACTATTGAATGATAAGTAATCCCATTAGTTCCAACCTTATAAAAGAAATTTTTACTATCATTTTTATATGATTCAGATTTTGCATAGACACGCTTTTTAGGGATATCATTTTTAGTAACCTTTGGTAAAACTTCTGGATTATCAGATTTTTCTTGTCTTATTTTTAAATCTTTAGTTAACTCAATTATCCTTTCTTTATCTCTGGACGAAAGTTTTTTTGATTTCTCATCAACTTTTTCTTTGATCTTTATTTCATTTTTTGAATTAAATTCAGTATCTGGAGCAAGACAATAATTTACTCTATGCGGATTATTTATAATCTTTTCTTCAATTAATTTTTCAATATAGTTTTTGTCTTTTAGATTATTTTTTATTAGATTAAAAGATGAATCTAAATCCAAAACTTTAAGAGGATCATCATTATGAAGACATGCAGGTAGACAACTTAACATTATTTGCAGTCCATAGGGCATTCCAGATCCTGTAATTTCCCTTTGCTTAATTTCAAGCTGGTGTAACGAAGATCGAATAAGTTGATCAGAAATACCATTTGATACAACATCTTTTAAACAATTTAATATTAATTCTTCAACTTCTAGTTGTCTATTTGAATCCACGCCTTCAAGCCCAGCAGCAAAAACAAGCTCTTTATGATCTGCTTCAAGGCCTGTAAGTGGAGATAATGATTTACCAAGATCAGTATTTTCCAAAGCCTTCCTTAAAGGTGATGCAGAGTTATCTAAAAGTATATTTGATACCAAATATGATTCTAATAACTCTACAGGATTATGACTTTCTCCTAGTAGCCAACTTAAAACTACATGATGATTATTTTCATCATCCGGCATAGGATTATAAAATTCAGTAACAATTTTTGGCTCAGAAATTCTATCTTCATTTTTAACACTTATTACTTCATTTGATGGTTTAAAGTTTTCTAATACATTTTCTCTTATGAAATTCTGAATTTCAGCTGGATTTACATTACCGAAAGTAAAAAAAGTTGCATTTGATGGGTGGTAATGTTTTTTGTGGAAATTTACAAGATACTCATGAGAAAGATCTATTATATTTTCTGGATTACCGCCACTGTTATATTTATATGTTGATGAGTTATATAGATGTTTTGATAGACCATGCCATAATTGGCTTGATATAGAGCTCATAGCGCCTTTCATTTCATTGTATACGACTCCTTTAATTTCAAGCTCACTATCTGAGTTATTCTTTTCAGAGTATTCAAGTCTGTGACCTTCTTGAAGAAAATCTAACTCATCCAAGTTAGGAAAAAAAGAAGAATCTAGGTATACACTTAGTAAGTTGTTAAAATCTTTATCATTTTGAGTTGCAAATGGGTAAGCAGTCCAATCACTTGAAGTAAAAGCGTTCATAAAAGTATTTAATGATCGCCTTATCATCATAAAAAATGGGTCCCTTACAGCATATTTTTTTGAACCACATAAAGCTGTATGCTCTAAAATATGCGCAACCCCAGTAGAGTCTTCTGGAATAGTCCTAAAAGCGACCATGAATACCTTCTCATCACTCTTTGAATCTAGATGAATATGCTTGCAATTGAATTCGGATTCAGTATATATTTGAGCATTAAGGTCTAATAACTTTATATACTTTTGATCTTCTAAATTAAACATACTTTAATAATAAATAATATATGAAAAAAATAACAACAATTTTTAGTCTGGTAGTACTTATTGGTTGTTCTACAACTCAATCTAATATCAAAACAGATTCAATTGAGACTTTCAATCTAGGTAATTATAACGAATTTAATATAAAGATAAACAATGCCAACATGAGCGCTGAAGTAAATCCTATTGTTCTAGAAAGATTCAAAGAAAACCTAAAAACTGCAATAGAAGAAAGAGGTCTTAAATATAACAGCGATTCAAAAATTGTTTTTGATATTAACTTTACTACAAAAGAAACCGTAGAGTCTGACCCTCTGAATTTTTACTATTCAAGATATTATTATGATTATTACAGATATAGAGATGATATATACAACGTAACTCAAAATATTCTAAGAGTAAATTTAAGAAATCTTGAGGATGATAAAACGCTTTGGACTGTTGTAACGGTTTGGAGAGATGGTTCTAACAGATCTATATCCTATGATGATGCATCAAACATGCTAGTAGATGAAATAATGATAAGCTTTTTATAGTAATTTATTTTGTTCAAATACTATTCATTATTTCTTGCATTTATTATTTTATTTGGATGCTCAAATCCTAAAGATAAAGAAATAAATATTCCAAGTACATCAGAAGTAGAAGACTTAATTTTACATTCAGAAGAATTTGAACAAAAAATATTGTCATACGACACACCAGGAGGAAAGATTCATTTTGCTATTGGATTTGGAATTGCAAATTCAATAATGGTAGAGGGTAGTGATGGAAATATTATTATTGATGCAGCTGACAGTATTTATGAGGCCGAGAAGATTTACAATCTCTTTTACCAAAAGAATTCTAATCCAATTAAAGCAATAATTTATACGCATAATCATGGTGATCATACATTTGGCACACAATATTATTTAAATATTCAAAAAGACAAACCACAGATCATTGCTCATGCAGATACTGATTTCTATGTCCAAAGAATATTGGGGATTCTTAATCCAATAATTGCTACTAGAAGTACAAGAATGTTTGGTACAACCTTACCTGAAGAAGATCTTATTAATGTTGGTATTGGGGCAAGTTTAAGTGTTTCAAAATCAGTGAGCGGTTATGTTAAACCAGATCTTACATTTAATGATCAACTAAAAATTAGTATTTCTGGCATTGATATTGAGTTATACCATGCTCCAGGAGAGACAAATGATCAAATTTTTGTATGGCTACCTAATCATAAATCTTTGATGCCTGGAGACAACGTATATAAGACCTTTCCAAATCTCTACACTATTAGAGGTACAACACATAGAGACGTAAAAGGATGGATAAATAGCTTAGATCATATGAAAAAATTCAATCCAGAATTTCTTTTTCCTAGTCATACAAAACCAATAATTGGAAAAGATGAGATAAAGAATGTATTAAATATTTATAGAGATGCAATTCAATACATTCATGATCAAACTATTAGATTAATGAATTTGGGGATGTATCCTGATGAAATAGCAGAAGAAATAGAATTGCCAGAGAATATTGCAAGTTCACCATATTTATATGAGTTTTATGGAACAGTCAGATGGTCTGTTAAGAGTATTTTTAATGGTTACCTTGGTTGGTTTAGTGGAAATCCGTCTGAATTAGATCCTCTTTCTAGAGAGGAAAAAGCAATCAGAATATCTAGTCTTGCTGGAGGCAATGAAGTTTTAATAGAAAGATTAAGAGAGGCTGTAGAAAACGAAGATATGCAATGGGCGCTTGAGTTGAGCGATCATCTCATAGCATTAGACAATTTCAATGATGAAGTAAAAGACTTAAGAATCAAAGCTTTGATATTTGAAGGATCACGATCATCAAATCCTAATAAAAGAAATTATTTTTTGACCTCAGCATATGAGTTAAATGAAGATTTCATTGAATCTACTCTGGTAGATAGAACTTCTGAAGATCTTCTTAAACATATTTCAATTAATACCTTATTTGATGTTCTCTCAACTAGGTATAATCCAGAAAATAGCAGTAATGATAATTTGACTGTCTGTTTTAATTTTTCTTCAGGTTTGAAAAAAAATATAACTATAAGAAATAAAGTCGCAGTTATAGGCGAGTTTAATGATAAAGATTGTTATATAACTGTTCTCACAGACGAGATGCAACTTAAAAAAGTTTTAACTGGATTATCTAATCCAGTATCATCTATTGCATCTGGAGATATACAAATAGATGGGAACCAAATTGAATTCCTCCAATTTTTAAGCAAATTTAGATAGTTTAAGAATTACCAGAAGGTATATCTTTAAATGCAACTCCTTTATCTGCTCTTGGATCTTGAGGAAGCCCAAGCACTCTTTCTGCAATTATGTTTCTTAGAATTTCATCAGTTCCACCAGCAATCCTCATTCCTGGAGCACCTAGCCATGCATTTTGAAAACTTTTAATATCAGCATCATCAGTTTTTAACATTCCTGCCATATCTAATGAGTCAATTCCAAAATTGCCAATATTTTGAAGTTTTCCAGCACTAACGATTTTTGTAATTGATGCTTCTGGACCTGGTGTATCACCTCTAGATAACGCAGACATGGTTCTTAACTTTGTATTTTTAAGACCACTTTTTTCACAATACCAATCAGCGATAGATTCTCTTGCAGCTTTATTATTAAGAAGAGGTTCTCCAAGGTTGTCTTGATTTTTAGCCCATCTAAAGGCGTCCTCAACATCAGCGCCACCAGCATCACCGACTGCAAGCCTTTCATTCATTAACGTCGTAATTGCAACCTTCCATCCATCTCCAATTTCACCAAGTCTTTGGGAATCAGGTATCTCAACATCAGTAAAATATACTTCATTAAAGCTGGAACCACCTGTTATTTGCTTTATAGGCTTTACCTCTATGCCTGGAGATTTCATATCTACAAAGAAGAATGTCATTCCTTTATGTTTTTCAAGATTTGGATCATGCCTAACAACTAGAATTCCATAATCTGAAAAATGTGCTCCAGATGTCCAAACTTTTTGACCATTTATAATCCATTTATCACCATTTTGAACCGCCTTACTTCTAAGTCCTGCAACATCAGAACCAGCGGACGGTTCTGAAAAGAGTTGGCACCATATTTCTTTACCTTCTGCCATTGATGGAAGATATCGTTCTTTTTGTTCTTCTGACGCATATTCCATCATAACTGGGCCACACATTCCCAAGCCAATCTCAAAAATACCTTT
Organism: uncultured SAR86 cluster bacterium; assembly: GCA_902517505.1. Classification (GTDB taxonomy): domain Bacteria; phylum Pseudomonadota; class Gammaproteobacteria; order Magnimaribacterales; family D2472; genus SAR86A. Next base: position 9,032 of record CABYCL010000010.1, read on the forward strand.
TGGTACATCAAATTTTGCTTCTTCATTAGCCCAAATAATTCTTTCCATTGAGCTTGCACCAATTCCTCCATACTCTTTTGGCCAATGAAGCATAGCCCAACCAGCATCATATTTCTTTTTTTGCCATGCCTTAGCATCATTTAATTTATCTTTATTAGCGAAATCTTCAGATTTTGAAGATCCATCCTTATAACTGGCATTTTTTTCAAGCCAATCTCTACATTTTTTTCTAAACTTTGCTTCTTGAGGTGTATCGTTAAAATCCATATTTTTTCCTAATTTATATTTGATTGCTCTAAACTTATGACCAATTTTTCTCTCCAATTACTTAAAGACCCAATATTTAATGATAATAGTTTAGATCTTCTGTAATACATATGACAATCATACTCCCAGGTGAATCCATTACCACCATGAGTTTGTATATTTTCTTGAGAACATAACTGATAGGCTTTGGTAGCGCTGACTCTTGCTGTTGCTGAGGCAGATGGCAAGTCAGCAGAATCAGTTGATAATGCCCACGCTGCATAGTAACAATTCGACTTTGCCAAAGTTAATGCAACATACATATCAGCTAATTTATGTTTAATTGCTTGATATGAACCAATAGGTCTTCCAAAAGCATATCTTTCTTTTGCATAATTAATTGCCATATCAAGGGCAGCCTGGGATCCTCCAATTTGTTCATAACTAAATAACACTGCAGCTTGATTTATAAGAGTTTCGTATAACTCCCAACCAGAATTTTCATCTCCAACAAGATCAGACTTAACGCCATCAAATTCTATAGAGAAATGACCTCTGCTTTCATCAATGTTTTCTTGATGTTTAATTGTTACACCTGGAGAGGAAAGGTCTACTAACTGAAGGCTGACACCTTTATCAGATTTTGAAACAACTAATGAATGAGTGGCTATTTCAGCATCAGGCACTGCAATTTTTTTCCCATTAAGAGTATTGTTTTTAGAGCTAACTTTTATATTGCTTTTTGAGGGGGCATAAAGTTCTTCTGTAACAGCTAAAGTTCCTATAACCTCACCAGTTACTAGTTTTGGAAGAAGGTCTTTCTTAATTTCTTCATTTCCGTAATTAATTATTGCTTCTGTAAATAAATAAACTGAAGATGAGAAAGGCACTGGTGCTAAATATCTTCCAAGCTCTTCAGCTATGACACATAACTCAAGATGTCCCAACCCAAGGCCACCATATTCTTCAGGTATTCTTATGCCTGTCCAACCAAGATCAACAATTTTATTCCATAACTCTTGATCAGCATGAGATTCTGTTTCAAGAACAGATCTATTCCTAGATAAAGCTTTTTCTTTTTCAAGGAATTTTTTTGCTTCCTCTTGAAGAAATTTTTGATCATCTGAGAAATCTAAATTCATAATTTGGTTTTAACTTAAGGTAAAATAGATATCTATTATATGTCAAATGCGATTTAATTTTAATTATCTATGGACAGTAAATTTAAAATAAGTAAAAAATTACCTTCATATCTTAATAGATCTTCAAAAGGCGGGCTTTTAGTTGGCTTTATTTATGTTATTGCTTTTATGAGCATTTTATTTTTAGCAATTTGGCAAACATTTGAGTCTGAAAATAACAAATCTACAATGCAACTTGTTGATGAGCGACTATCGCTAATAGAAGAGCAGGTAAATATCGTTGATGAAACCAACAATGATTCAATGACAGACATCACTTCTTCAATACAATTTCTTGATAAAGAAATAAGAAAACTTTGGGATTTAAGCAATAAAAGAAATAAGGTAAATATTGAGAAATTAATTAATCAGACTGACGAAATTAACAAAATTTTAACCTCAGCCCAAAATGATATAAAAAATAATCAGAGAGACTTAGAATCAACTAAAAATACCATTATAAATAATACTTCCAAAATTGATGAACTTGGCTTGTCATCTGAAGATCTAATCTCACTTAAATCAAATTTAACAAATATTGATACTCAATTAATATTACTTGATGACTCAGTTCAGGCTCTAAATAATTACAAAAATCAGTTAAATCAAGTTATTTTAGAAATTCAAACTCAGATATCTAGTATTGAAAACACCTTAGTTGAGTAAGTTATTGTTCTATACTAACAATTATCTAATATAATATTTCAAGGTATGAATAGATTTGTTTTGCAGGTTTTCTTATTTTTAGCCTTTATTCCTCTAGCAATATTAATTGGATATGGAATATTGGTCATTGCCCCCATTTTTTGTTGTTTTCTTGCAATTAATTCATATAAATTTAACAATTATAAAGAAATGTACATTTGGATGGCCTTTGGAGGGCTTTCATTCATGCTTGCGCTTTATATGTTGGGGGTAATATGACGACTTTTTTTAAGGGGTACTTATTAATTATAGGAATTGTTTCATTAATAATGGGTCTTTGGGGTATGTTTACTCCAGAATTTGCTAACTATCCAACATTTCAAAATATTGAAAGAGGAACTCCTGAAGCAAGTTTTATAAGAACAATCTCTGGTGTTTTCGTATCATGTGGGTATGTATTAATTAGGTTTATATTTTCATCATCAAAGGTGCAACTTGGCACAGTTTTGATATACATCTCGTCATTTATGCTTTTTGGTAAGTTAATGGGATTGTTGTATGAGGGGTATTCACGACACGATGTTATAGTTACTATTTTAGGCATCGTTTTAGTTACTGGTTTGATCGTTGTTCATAAACATAGAAAAGATTTATTAAACTACGATCTATAAAAAACTCTCCACTTAAACTACATATCTATATATAATGCCATTGCCTGGGGATGTGGTGGAACTGGTAGACACGCTTGGCTTAGAACCAAGTGCCGCAAGGCGTGGGGGTTCGACTCCCTCCATCCCTACCAAATTAAAATGAAACACTTATTTCTGATTATTTTACTATCTAGTTTTTTCCTAGAATCAGATGAGGGAGATATAGTTGAAACCAAGATTGTAAATCTTCAAGATTTTTCAATTGACAAACCTTCATATTGCAAAGAAAGAGCCTCAGAAGATAGTCTGATATGGTCGCAAGATTTTAATCAAAATTATCTATCACCTGATTTTTGGAATTTCGCGACATCTAATGGTTTCCATAATGGAATATCCTATATTAGTGGATGGGGTAATGGAGAATTACAATATTATACAAAACCATCTCGAAAAGAAGCAGAATCTAAAACTACAAAAAATCTTTTTATTGAAGATGGATATTTAAAAATACAACCTATATATAAAAAAAATACTTCAAGAATAAGAGATGATGAGAATGCATATAACTTTACATCAGCAAGAATTGATACAAAGAATTTAAAATCTTTTTCATATCCCGCAAAAATATCCATCTGTTTTAAAGTACCAAAGGGAATAGGGTTTTGGCCAGCATTTTGGTTAATGCCTGTTGAAGAAATACAATGGCCAAATGGTGGAGAGATAGATATTATGGAAAACAGAGGCAGAATATCTAATATAGCCAGTTCAGCTCTTCATTTTGGAGAAAAATGGAATAAAAAATCTACTCTTGTTGGAGAGGCACTAATTCCAAGAGAAGTTCGTTTCCAAGATAAATTTCACTCAATTTCACTTATTTGGAGAGAGAATTCAATGGAATTTTATCTTGATAATGCAGCAGAGCCATATTTTAAAATTGATTCTAATAATAAGGAATTTAAAAAATATAAATATCCATTCAATAGAGACTATTACATGATTTTAAATGTTGCAGTTGGAGGAAAGTATGACGATTTTTGGGTAGATTATGATTCTTTTTGCATAGACGAAGAATGTTCTAATAAAACAATTCCAGATAATCATAGATTTTTAATCGATTGGATCGAATATGAGAGCCTATAAAATATACAAATTAATATATTATCAGCTACCTTAAGAAAATATTAAGTATAAAAATAATATACTTTTTTTGTATAAACCCTAGCCATATCTATTTTCATATATATACTTATTTAATGATGTTTATTATTAACATACATAATAAAAAACGGGAGCCATCAGTATAGCTGGGTTATCTGTTTAGATTTACCCAGCATATGCTGGGTTTTTTTTTATATTGAGAGGATATAATTATGAATAAATTAAATATAGTATTTTTTTCTTTTTTGTTAGTACCTTTTCTTCTTATATCTCAGGAAGTAGAAGAAGTAATTGTTACTGCTAATAAGAAAGCTGAAACTCTTCAAGAAATACCAATGAACATTTCTGTTATAAGCGAATCAGCATTAGAAGAAAGAGGAATAATGAACCCCGAAGATTATTTACGATCTCTTGCGGGAGTTTCTTCACCGGGTGGAGCAAATTATTATACCTTCAGAGGGTTAAATACTTCTACATCTCAACGTTCTTCAGGAACTTCTTCAACTTATATTGATGAAGTAAGTGGGGCTCTTATGAGTTTATTTGATATTGAAAGAATTGAGGTGCTTAGAGGCCCACAAGGAACGCTGTATGGATCAAATGCTATTGGAGGAACTATTAGATATATTACTAATAAACCTGATTCAAGTTCATCTTATGGAAAAATAAGAGTTGGATACGGGAATAAGGTAAAAGCTGATGATCCCGAAACAAGTATTGAAATGATGTATAACTTATCGATTTCAGATAGCCTTGCTCTAAGAGCAGTATATTCTCAACTAGTTTCACCTGGTATATATAAAAATATACAAACCGGGAATACCGTTGGTGAAGAAGATGATTCACAGTTAATGGTTACACTTGGTTTCAATGATGGTGGCAAGTTAACAGGAAGTTTAAGATATATTAATTTTAATAACAAAGCATACGGAATATTAGAACCTGGTCAAAGTAAACCTGGAAGTGCAGACGTCTATGTTGAGGGCTGTCCTCAGGCAACCAGTTGGTTTTATAATTTTGATGGCGATCCAACATGTTCACGTTTAAGTGCAATTTCAACATATGCAGTCAGCGAGGGCGTTAATGGAGTTCTTACAAATTATGATCCAAAATTTGCACATGCTTTAGCAGCGGATGAATCTGAGGATATTACTAGAGAAACTTTAATTGCGAATATTAAATATGACTTTGGTGCTTTTGATGCTAACTTAATTATTTCTGACAGAACAGTAACTGATGATTCAGTAACTGATTGGGCTAGAATTGATATGGATGATTATGTTCCAGCACCACTAATTGTAGATGGAGATGAATATTACCAAGAAACAACTGAGCTAAGATTAATCTCAAAACCGGGAAAATTTGAGTGGACTGTAGGTTATTATAATTATAAGTTTAATGAAGAACCTAATTCAGTATCACAAACTCAATATGCGGTGGATCAAGATTGGTTAGAGTATGTGATGCTTTATGCAGCTGGTTTAAGTCCTGGCGATTATGATGCAACAATTTATTGTCCTCCTTTCTGTGATGATCATTTAGGCTATCCATACTTCTATTATGGTTCCTATACTGAGTACAACGAGCAAGAAGAAACATCTTTTTATGGTCAATTTGATTACAACGTTAATGACAAGTTAACACTAACATTTGGTATCAGAGATTATGAAATTGAAGATGCATCAAAATCTTATCAGTATGGTATCTTCTTTATGGGCAGCAATGGATGTGATGGTAATGATCCTGCTGGAACTGATTGTGCTGAACTTTCAGGATCAGAGTCTGATACAAGAATGAAATATGCTCTTAATTACATGGTTAATGATGACTTAACCTTGTATGCAACACAGGCAGCCGGGTATAGACCTGGTGGAAATCAGGCTCCACTTCCACCTTTTTGTAGTAGTGACGAAGCAGCACAAGCAAACTTCTCAAGAAGATTTAATTCAGACGAAGCTGAGACTACAGAATTTGGAGTGAAAGCAAGAGGCGAAAATTATAGTGCCAATGTTACATATTTTGATGTTGATTGGGATGGAATTATCATTCAGGTAACACCGGGTTGTGGATGGAGATATAATTTTAATGGTGGTAAAGCTGAGACTTCAGGTTGGGAAGTCGACTTTACTTATGCAGTTAATGATGAAATTTCTCTTGATTTTGCTGGAAGTTCCATGACCGCTGAGACATCAATAGATATTTCATCTCTTGGAGCTTCAGCTGGCGATAGACTACCTAATACAGTTGAAACTCAGTGGAATCTTGGAGTGGTATATGACACAACAATTATGTCATACCCATCTTATGCAAGACTTGATGTAAATTATTACGGAGATAGCTTTAATACTTTTGCTGAGAATCCAAATTCAAGCTCACCGGATTACACTAAGTTAAATTTTAATCTTGGATTAGACTTGAATGATAATTCAAAATTACAACTGTCTATAGATAATCTTACAGATGAGAGAACTGAAGCATATATTTATGCAGTTAATGATACCTCTTGGAGGCCTAGAAATTGGATGCAATGGATACCTCCTAGAACTGTAACACTTAAATACTCTTACAGTTTCTAAAATTGTCATAAATACATTTGATGTAGGGAGTTCGACTCCCTACATCACCTCCATATATAATTGTGCCCATGAACAAAGTAGCAATATTTGGAAAAAAAGGCTCGATATCTAAATATGATTTAATTGAGAACAAGCCAATATGGGTTGGAGACATAACTCCAGGCTATAAACCGGATATCATTGGTCAGTATGAGAATTATATAATTGTCTTTAGCTCAACTTGGGCAGGCTCAAAGATGGTTCATTGCTTTCAAGAAGATTCTGGAAACCTTCTTTGGTCGCACTATCAACAAACACTCCATAGCATATTGGTACCATTTATACCTCATACCTATGAAAATCATATGTACTATCTCGCTTCTTCAAAAGAAGTTGCAAAGCTATCTTGGGATACTGGAAAAATTATTTTTAGAAAAAGATTTAAAAAATCAATTTTTAGTCAATATTTCCTAGTAATAATTTCTGATGAAGTTATTTTAATATCAAAAAAAAATGCTTTTATAGTGGACAAACAGTCAGGACAAATAGAACCGTACCCAGAACTTTCCAAAAAATTAAATTTAAAAGAAATATCTACTGCGTTGGGTAATGGTGTTTCTTTTATGTCTTCAATTTACTTGACGCATCCCCAACCAACTGCAGATGGTGGTGGTGCTGGCGGTGGTGAATAATATGAGTGGTTTTGTTTTATCAGATGAAATTTTAACTCACAAAATTAATCATTCTAAATATGATCATAAATATTCTTTTAAAGCCTCTGGTGAGTTGAATGACTTAGATTTATTTACAAGAGGACAACCATTTAGCTTCTACAAAGAGCTAAGAGATCATGCCCCTGTTTTTTTTCACAAGCCAATGTTAATGGATCCTGAACCAGGTTACTGGGTTCTTACTAAATATGAAGATATAAAATATGTTTCAATGAATCCGACAATTTTTTCATCTCAATATGCAACTGGCAATATGTTAACTCAAGGATCTGAAGAAAATCGACATCCAAAATTATTTAAATCAACTATTGATCATATGCTTAATTTAGATGGTGAGATGCACCTAGGACTTAGAAAAGAACACATGCCATTTTTTAAACCTGGATATGTTGATGAATTACGTCAAAAAGTTTCTGTGAAAGTCACAGAATTGCTAGATTCAATTGCCCCAATGGGAGAGTGTAATTTGGTTGAACAAGTCTCTCAACAGTTACCAATCTATACATTATCAGAGATTTTAGGAATTCCTAATGAAGATAGACAAAAATTAGTATCCTGGATGGAATTTCTTGAACTAGCTCAATATTTCACTTATGAAATGATTAAAGAACAAAATGAAGGAAAAACAGATTCAACACCTGATCCAGCAATGATAGATATGTTTAATTCAATGGTTGAAGAGATGTTTGATTATGGACAGTTTATATTGAAAGAAAAAAGAAAAAATCCTTCTAATGATTTATTAAGTGCAATCGCTAATGCAGAGATAGATGGTGAACCATTATCAGATGAATTCTTAGATGGCTCATGGTTATTAATTATATTCGCTGGCAATGACACAACAAGAAATACTTTGAGTGGAGGTATAAAATTATTGCATGAGAATCAAAAGCAAAAAGAAATGCTTATACAAAATAAAGATTTGTTACCAAATTTTATTAATGAAACTATAAGATGTGTATCACCCGTGATTCATATGAGAAGAACTTCTCTTAAAGAAACTGAAATTAATGGTCAAAAAATAGGACCATATGAAAAAATTGCATTATGGTATGGAGCAGCAAATAGGGATCCTGACATTTTTAAAAATCCAGATGAATTTAATATATTGCGAGAAAATGCTGATAAACATCTTGCATTTGGTATTGGAAGACATACTTGTTTAGGTAAACCAATTGCGCTTATGCAACTACAAGAATTTTATTCACAATTTTTATCTAGATTTCCAGATTTTCAAATGAATGGTGAGTGGAAAGTTGCTCCAAATAATTTTGTTCATGCAATTCAAGAAATGCCAATTAAATTTACTCCAGAATGAGAGTCCCCTATAGATTTAAAGTAGTTCTTTTATCATTTCTAGCTGTATTTATATGTTACATAGATAGAGTAAATATTTCTGTAGCAATAATACCAATGCAAGATCAGTTTGGTTGGTCAGAATCTCAAGTAGGTTTAATTTTAGGATCATTTTATTTTGGATATATGATTACTATGATTTTAGGTGGATATTTAGCTGATAAATATGGCGGTAAAAAAGTTCTTGGATATGCGCTACTTATTTGGTCATTATTTACAATTATTACTCCATTTTTTGCATATCAAGGGTTATGGTGGTTAATATTAATTAGAATTTTAATGGGATTAGGAGAGGGCGTAACTTTTCCTTCTTGGCATGCTATCTATGCTAGATGGATTCCTTTTGAAGAAAGAACAAGAGCTGTCGGGTTCACCAATAGCGGTATAGCAGCAGGTACATTATTTGGGTTTGCAGTTACAGCATTAATAATTGCAAATTATTCATGGGAGTTAGTCTTCTATTCTTTTGGATTGTTAGGATTTTTTTGGTATTTCTTCTGGAATAAGACGGTTACATCATTTCCTGAGAATAATAAATTTCTTTCAGAAGAAGAATTACATCATATAAAAATTGAGGCACCTTCAAAAGAATCCGCTCCGACCGTACCTCTATTAAAACTTATAAGAAATGGCCCTTTCATGGCAATTGCTGTTGCAACGTTTTGTAATAACTGGTCTTTATATACATTCCTTTCATATCTACCAAAATATGTTAATGCTCCAGTTGTGCAAGGTGGCATGGGAATAGATTTAGGGTCAAATATTTTTATTTACTCAATACTTATACCAAGTTTGGTTTCTATTTTTTCATTGATATTAGGTGGCTATTTAGCCGATGGCCTCATTAAAAAGGGATACGGAATTCTTAAAGTACGAAAAAGTGTAAACTCAATAGGTTTTTTTGGATCTGCATTATTTCTATACCTAATCTCATTAGAGGACTCTTTAATAAATGTTGTAATTTTATTATGTTTAATAAATATATGTTCTGGTATATGCGCTGGTGGTTTTGGAGTAAATCATGCTGATCTTGGCCCGAAATATACAGGTTCTTTGGTTGGTATAGCAGGAAGTATTGGAATGATAGCAGCAATTTTAAGCCCAATAGTTGCTGGATATATTCTTGAATCAACTAATTCTTGGAGTTCGATTTTTAATGTTTGTACAATTGTGCTTTTATTAGGCGGAATCTTTTATTTATTTTTTGCAAGCGTTGATAAACAATTCGATTAAATTATATTTTTAGCTTTTCAACATATTTTGAAAGAAATCAAAAATTTCTTGGCTAGTTCTATCTCTTGCAGTTCTCCATTCAGTAGTATTTGAGTTATTAATTAAGTTTTTGTTTTTATCGAAAACTAGAACTCTTGGAATCCCCTCAGCTGAAGGAATCCCATATTCTTCCATTAACTCCATATTTATTTCATATCTTTTGACATCAATATATAAGATTTCAAAATGCTTATTAATGTAAGAATTAATTTTTGGAATATCCATTGTTCCTGAAAAAATTCTGCAGTCTGGGCACCAATTAGCACCAAAAATAATTATAGGTTGCTTGCCTGAATTAATAGAGTTATCTATAAATTTATTTAAGTCATTAACATCATAGACTTTTCCATCATATGGAAGCGGAAGAGGGTTAGCCAACTTATCATTTTCATTTAACATAATATTTCCATTTATATTTAAGCAAATTAAGAAAAGGTATGAAATAGTTAAAATTTTAATTAAACTTTTAGACATTATTGAATATATTATAAATATAATTCATTTTAATAAAAAATTAGGAGCATGAAAGTTGAATTGGACAATTAAAGCATATTTATTTTTAATGGCATTAATGTATGCATGGATAGGTCTATGGGCCATTTTAGATCCATTTTTTATCAGCTTAGGCTTTGATTATCCTTCATTTCTTGATGTGGTTGGATTATCTGCAACGTCTGCATTGGGTTTGTCAGAAATTGCAGGAATATACGGTGGTTTAAATATTTGTATTGGATTTATGTGTTTAATTGGAATGTTTAAAACTAATATTGGTTTATTTTCAGTAAAATTTATTACTTTTCTTGTTGGATCAATTGCTTTCGGAAGAATCCTTTCCTCAGCGATATTAGTAAACCAAGATTTTTTTAATACTTATTTTATATTTGAAGTTTTTGCCTTTACAGCAGGTTTAGCCATTTTATATTATCAAAAAAAAATTAAATTAAATTAAATTACTTAAGTTTAAGATATACCCTGCATAGGCTAACAAACACAAGACTCCTATAAAACGAATAGCATTCAATTTAATAATATTTGAAGAGTAAAAAATAACAATCAACATAAAAGCAATCGTTGCAATACTCATAATAAAATAATCCCTTGCAAAAAGGACTTGCTCGAGTTCAACGCTAGAAAATAGGCCAATAATTGGCACAACCAATGTAATATTTAAGACATTTGAACCAATTACATTTCCAACTACCATGTCAGTTTTCTTCTTAATTACAGCACTAATTGTTGCAGCCAATTCAGGTAAGCTTGTTCCAATAGCAATGATAGTTAATCCAATTATCAATTCAGATATGTTTAACAATATTGCTATATTTTCAGCATAAATAACTGCATATCTAGAACCAAAAATTAATGCAATAAGACCGATAGTTAAAAGAATAAGAGTGATAGGATTATTTTGGTTTTCACTTTCTTCAGGGATGCCTATATTAGTTTGCGATTTATTTTTAATGATGACATATAAAAAATATAAGAAAACAATTAATAAAAGGATGCTATCAAGTATTGAAACTTTGAGATCATACAATGTAAATCCAAGAACAATTGCTGATAATAAAAATGGTAATAGCTGTATTATCGGCGTTTCCTTGGGTTTAAAAGATATTCCAATACACGAAACACCAAAAATAAGAGCAATATTTGATATGTTTGAACCAACTACTGCACCCATAGCAATATTTTCACTTTTATTTAGTACCGAAGAAATACCAACAAAAATTTCAGGAGCTGAAGTACCTAATGCAACAACAGTTAAACCAATTGTTAGTTCATTAATACCAAGTTTTTTTGCCAATATAGATGAATTATCAACAAATTTATCTGCACCCCAGATCAAAACTGCCAAGGAGGCTATCAAACCAAGGAAATTTATTAGAAAATCCATATCTAATTTTACCTTAGATATTAAACAAATAGATTATGTTTCAATAATTAAAAATACAATATAATTAATATTCAATTCAATAGGGGTTAGAAAATGGAAATTAATAATTTATTTAACATCAAAGGGAAAGTTGCAGTTGTTACAGGTGGCTCAAGAGGTATTGGAGAAATGATTACTTCAGGCTTTCTAGCAAATGGTGTAAAAGTTTATATTTCTGCTAGAAAAGCTCCAGCTTTAATTGAAAAAGCTAAAGAATTAACTGATAAGTACGGTCAAGAATGTATAGCAGTACCTTGTGATCTTAGTTCAATCGAAGGAATGGAGGAATTTACTGATTTAATTTCTCAAAAGGAAGAGGGCGTAGATTTCTTGGTTAATAATGCAGGAGCAGCATGGGGAGAACCATATGAAACTTTTTCTGAAAAGGGTTGGGATAAAGTCATGGACTTAAACGTTAAAAGTATGTTTTTTCTTACACAAAAAATGACAAACTTATTACTTGAAAGAGCTTCATTAGAAGACCCTTCAAGAGTAATCAATATTGGCTCTATTGATGGTCTCAATGTACCTGCTTTAGAAACATTCTCCTATAGCGCATCCAAAGCAGCAGTTCACCATCTAACAAGAGTAATGGCAGCAAAATTAGTTAAAGAAAACATTCTTGTAAATGCTATTGCACCAGGACCATATCCAAGTGCAATGTTAGGATCCGCAGTTAATCACGACTATTCTGAAATCGAAAAAAGAAACCCAAGAAAAAGAGTTGGTTCAGCTGAGGATATAGCAGGACTTGCAATTTTTTTATGTTCAAGAGCAGGTGCTTATACAGTTGGAGAAACTATTACATCTGATGGCGGTATAGTCAAAACTGCCAGTCATAATTTGAGTTAATTTATCTTTGGGCGTCTTTAAATGCTCTTTCTATAAGATCTTTCATCCATATATGACCACCATCGCCTTCATCATTTTTATGCCAAATTAAGAAATACTCCATTAAAGGAATTTCGATAGGGATCTCAACAAAAGTTAAATCATTCCTTTTTGCAAAACTTCTTGTACCCATTAAAACCAAATCTGTTGATTGTATTATTCTAGGTGCGATTAAAAAGTGCTGACATCTAAGAGCCACCTTTCTTCTGTAACCAACTTTATCTAATTCAACGTCAATAAGGTGGAGTCCTCTTTTTCTGCCAGATACATGTAAATGTTTTTGATCAAGAATATCATCTATAGAAGGATTTTTTACCTTAGATAAATCATGATCTTCCCTATGCATTACTACAAAATCATCTTCAAAAACCTTCATAGAATTAATTTCATCAGAACGAGGTATTACAGGATCTACAACAAAGTCTAAATTATTTGTAGAAAGAGCATGGACTTGATCACTTCTTGAATATGCGTAACTTCCAATTGAAATATTTGGTGCTTGTTTGTAAATTTCTTCCATTATGAATGGAAGTACTCTTCCTTCAGAAACATCACCTAGTGATAATTTAAAATTTCTTTTAGTAGCAGATGGATCAAATGTATCTGGTTCATTAACGCTTTGTTGGATTAAAGTAAGAGCATTTTGAACATCTTGGATCATATTCTCCGTCTTCTGTGTAGGTACCATGCCTGAACCTGTTCTTATAAAAAGATCATCATTAAATTTCTCTCTTAACCTTGATAATGCATTACTAACAGCAGGTTGAGTAATCCCTACAACTTCTGCAGCTTTTGTTAAACTGCCTTCTGTGTAGATTGCATTTAAAATTACAAATAGATTAAGATCAAAAGAACTTATTTTCATTTCAGTAACCTCGCATCTAATTTTTCATAAAAATAGTTATATTTATTTTCATATAGATTTGTAATTAACATACGGCTATCATAGAAATAAGTTACTTTAATACTATTCATGGTGTTTATAATAGTAACAAAATTTTTGATATAACGGGAGATTAAACCTCATGATGCCTGAATTAAGAACTGAAGCCATTGAATTGGTAGAAAAAGTTAAAAACTTTATTAGTGAAGAAGTTAAGCCAAAAGAACATTTATTTCATGAGCAAATAAAAGTTGGGGAAGATCGTTGGAATAGTTATCCAGAGGTAATTGATGAATTAAAAGAAAAAGCAAGATCTGTTGGACTTTGGAATTTATTTTTACCAGAAAGTGAATTCGGTGCAGGTCTTTCAAATTATGAATATGCACATTTAGCTGAACAAATGGGTAAATCTCATATTGCATCCGAGGCCATGAACTGTAGTGCTCCAGATACTGGAAATATGGAAGTCATAGCTAGGTACGGAAATGAACAACATCAGGAAGAATGGCTTCAACCTCTTCTTGATGGAAAAATTAGATCAGCTTTTGGTATGACTGAGCCTGGAACAGCATCATCAGATGCTACCAATATGCAAGCAACCGCGGTTCTTGAGGGAGATGAATACGTAATTAATGGTGAAAAATGGTGGACATCTGGAGCTGGAGATCCAAGGTGCAAAATTATTATATTTATGTGTGTCACTAATCCGGATAATCCAAAACATCAAAGACATTCAATGATACTTGTTCCAATGGAAACAGAGGGAGTGGAAATTAAAAAGATGATGCATGTATTTGGTTATGATGATGCACCTCATGGACATGCTCATATGAAATTTACTAATGTTAGAGTGCCAAAAGATAATTTACTGCTTGGAGAGGGAAGAGGATTTGAAATAGCACAGGGCAGGCTTGGACCGGGTAGAATTCACCATTGTATGAGAGCGATTGGTTCTGCTGAAGTTGCTTTGGAGTTAATGTGTAGAAGAGGAATTGATCCTAGTAAAGTAGCATTTGGTAAAAACCTTGCAAATCTAGGTGCTAATTTTGACTATATTGCAGAATCAAGAATTGAATTAAATGCAGCTAGATTTTTAACTTTAGATGCTGCAGTAAAAATGGATACTGTAGGAAATAAAGTTGCTGCAAGTGAGATAGCTCAAATAAAAGTATTTGCACCAAATGTTGCGCTTAAGATTATTGATAGAGCTATTCAGATTCATGGAGGGGAAGGAGTATCACAACTAACACCGCTCGCTTCTATGTATGCTCATATGAGAACTCTTAGGCTTGCAGACGGCCCTGATGAAGTTCATAGAAGAGCTGTTGCAAGGCATGAGCTTGGCAAATATATTGCTGAGTAACATTGTCTAATAACTTAATTTTTTACGATACAGAGACCACAGGTATTCACAAAGACTTTAGTCAAATTATCCAATGTGGATCAATACTTACTGATAACCTTTTAAATACAAAAGATCAACAAAACATCGGAAGCGCTCCTTTGCCATGGGTGATTCCTCAACCAAAGGCAATGCTAACCAATAAGAAGATTAATTCTTTTAAATCTAATATTTCTCATTATCAAATGATGAAAGATATTCAAAATCAATGGAAAGAATGGTGTGCCGACAATCCTTCAATTTTTGTTACATATAATGGTCATGCCTTTGATGAAGAGCTTATAAGAAGACAGTTTTGGTGTAATCTACTTGAACCATATATTACTAATACAAATCAAAACGGTAGGCTTGATTTGATGTTAATGATTCATAATGTTGCTTCATTTTTTTCTGATGAGATTTCAATACCATTATTTGAAGAAGGACCAACTATTAGTATTAAACTAGAACATTTAGCAAAAGAACATGGAATAGATGTAAGCGATGCTCATGATGCAATATCTGACTGCAAATTTATGATAGGTTTATGCAAGGTAATTAAAGAAAAAATACCTGAGGTTTTTGATTCATTCTTAAACATTTCAACAAAGGAGGGCGTTAAAAACCTTTTATATACAGATGAATTTCTTGCTCTTGGTGAGGTATATAGAAGACATTCATTTAAATATCCTGTCGTGATGTGCGGAGCAGATAACTCTAGACCAAATGATATATGCTTCTATGATTTAAGTTTTGATCCTGATGAAATTCTTAATTTAGATTTTACTGAAATAAACAAAATGGTGCAGTCTGGAAAAAGAGACCTTCCTTTAAAAAAGTATAAAATTAATAAAACAATACCAATATGTTCACATAAATTACTAACTAGTAATAACCACTTTGATATTAGTCACGATGAACTTCAAAGACGAGCGGACAGCGTTAAATCAAATGAAGATTTTTTTACCAAAGTTTCACAAGCCATGGAAGATAGAATTATGAATTTTCCAGAGCCAGATTATTTAGAGGGAAAAATATATTCAGGAGGTTTTCCTTCATATAGAGACCAAGACTTAATGAAGGAATTTCATATAACAGATGAGATGGAGCATCTTGTAAAAATATCTAGAAATTTTGAGGATGAAAGATTTCGTTTATTAGCTGAAAGGATAATTTGTTCAAAGTTCGAAGGCGAAATCCCCATTGATATCAAAAACAGATACGATGATTTAATTCATGAGAGAGTAAAGACTGAAGGTAAATGGGGTTCTGTTGAAAAGTCATTACAAGAAATAGATCAGTTAATAGAGGAAACCACAAATGATGAAGATCTTAATATACTTAATGCAACTAAAGAAAAAATATCATCAATGAAAAAATAATAATGAAAAAATTAATTTATCCATTTTTTCTGCCACTTTTAATAATTCTTCTTAGCTCATCTTTTCTTAAAGCAGATATATTGTTAAAAGACTTTAATTTAGAAGACGTTCTTAACAACGGAAGAGATTTGATGGATCTTGGGTATGGTGTAAATTACTTAGAGGATAAATCAATAAATCAAAATAAATTATTTATAGGTGTGCATGGAAGTAATAGTGAGGGGTATGAATGGATATATCCTCTTATAACGATTGATTCAGATGCAACTTTAATATCTTTTTTTAGATACAATGACAGTTTTTGTCCCAATAGCGCATATTTAAAACTTAATAATGAAATAGATAATATATTAAGTACAAATCAAAACATTAAGGAAGTTATTCTAATGGGGCATAGTTATGGTGCTATGGTTGTTTCAATGTTTTCTGATCAATGGATAAATGATGTTCCATTATCTATTCATACTGTAGCCGGACCATTGACGGGACCTGTTTCAACCTCTTTAAGGTCAAGCTTGTTCAAGAATATATGTAATTACTATCCACCAAAAGTAATAATGAATAATGTAAATTTTTTTCAATGGAGAACAATAAAAGAACTAGATGCAGCGTTTAGGGATTTAGAATACGACCCTCAAATAATAGATCTTCAAGGAAGTACAGTTGTAAGGTTACCTGAAACATACAATAACAGAAGACTAGGACATAACTGGTCATTAAGTTGGGTATCTGAACAGATAACTAAATAATTTTATGGTGGGCGAGGAGAGATTCGAACTCCCGACTTCCTGCGTGTCGAGCAGACACTCTAACCAACTGAGTTACTCGCCCTAATAGAACGGTAATTTTACACAAAAAAATTTAAAAGAGTATATATAAGCTTTAGGCTACTTCTTTTTTAGGATCATCATTCATTTCTTTTTTAGATGATTTACTTTGAACATCATTTGCATAGTCATGGTTAACTTCTGCATGATGCATTTCATCTGCTCTTACAGATATTATTAGATCGGATAATCTAGCATCTTTTTTAAGATTATAGTATTCAATTGCAATTCTCGGTGCTCTTATGTTCATCACTGTGCCATTTTCGACAAGGTCTAAGTACTCTGTATAACTTTTAACAGCTTCATCTTCAAAATATCCAATCATTCTGTGTGATGTTTTTGGAAAACATATATACATAAACAGATAAAAAGCCATAAAAATTGCCTGAGCTGCTATTACCAAAAATCTTTCAAAAGCATTTGGCTTAGCTATTTCAATAAAAAACATAAGATGCATTCTTTCATTTTCGGCTTCTGCTAGCATTTCCCTTATTTGACTACCATAACCAGTTTGCATTTTTCTTAAACTTCTAAGATGTATAAGCATTCCTGCTACCATCCCTGGAACACCAGCAATAGTTTCTAATACAACAGCTCTATGGCCATATCGTTTAGCAAAAAAAGTATCTGCAATAAATCTAAAAAATTTAGTCATAGTAAGGGCGAAAAAGTCTGAAAAATTCCTTGGTTTATTCATTAATTAATTTGGGATAAATAATCATCCAATCTAGTTTGATTCATTACGAATACAGATTTAAAAGTTTGTGCAACTGATTTAACTTGACTCAAATTAGATTGATCATTGCCGACCTCAATAACACCAACCATTGCCATCATAGAATGAGGAGTGCATTGATATCCATATATTCCAGCCACATCAAATGAAACTGTTAAGTCTTTGCTCAATTCACTATTCCAGGGTATTGCACCAGCTGGAATCATTCCTGGTATTGAGGCTGAGTTGTGTGCTGCATCTATAGACTTAAACGTTACGGTATCACCAACATTAATTTTTAAAACTGCTGGTTCAAAAACCATAACACCTGAAGCATTCTGATTAAGCATTTTCACATCATAATTAGCAGCAAATATACTTAGATTGAATAGAATTAATGTAAATACTAATAAATATTTCATATCATGTATTATTATAATTATTTATAATTAAATATCAATAATATTTATATTAAAATCTATTTGCTAATAAATTAAAAATGTATATATTAATGATATATTTTTAAACACATATTCATTTCCTAAATTTATGAAAACAAATAATTACAAATCCAGATTAACCTTTTCATTATTATTTTTCTTTACATTAAATATATATGCTGGATATTTCCCTCAATCTGAAAATTGGGAAATTTCAACACCAGAAAATCAAGGGGTTAGTTCAGAAAAAATTAATAAGCTTTTAGATATATCATTTTCAGATGATTCAACATCTGCTGTTGTTGTAATTAAAAACGGAAAGATCATAGGTGAAAAATATGCTGATGGTTATAACAGTTCATCTCATGGTACATCTTGGTCTATGGCGAAAAGCTATTATGCAGCTCTTATAGGAATTTCATTAGATAAAGGAGAGATAGAAAGTCTTGATGAAAATGTTTCAAATTATTTAGATTATTTTGGCGATGAAAGATCAAAAATAACTATTAGAGACCTCTTAGATATGTCTAGTGGTCTAGATTTCCCCAGTCATGAACATGAAAAAATGTTTTTTCAATCAGACCATCTTAAATATGCAAAAAATGTAGGTGTTGAGAAAGATACTGGGGTAATGTTCGAATATAACAATGTTAATTCAATGCTCTTGGGTGATATATTGTTTCAGGCAACAGGGAAGAAGGCTGATGTGCTTTTTGAAGAAAGAATATTAGAACCATTATCAATAAAAGATTATAAATTATGGAAAGATGAAAATGGTAATGTAATGACCTATTGCTGTGTTGACATGTCGGCAAGAGATTATTCTAAAATTGGTCTATTATTTTCGAGAAATGGTACCTGGAATGACCAAGAGATAATTTCTAAAGAGTTTATAGATGAAACATTTAAAGTCGTATGGGAAACACCTAATAGATGGGCAGATTACAAACGATATTATTCACTTCATTGGTGGGTATCAAAATATGATGAAGAGTCAAAAATTTTTAATACAAGTGGAAAATTTGGACAATTTACATTTGTTGATAGGGAAAATGATCTAGTAGTTACACGCATTACCAAATACAATCAACAGGACTCTGGCTCAATTCAAAAATGGGGAATCATGAAATACTTAAGGTGGGCTGGTATTGAGAATGCTATTAGTATTGGTAGGAAGCTAATAGAATCAGGATCTATAGAGCCTGGCACAGATGTAATCTCACCTGTTACTGCAGAAGATGGTGAGTCATATGAATTTTACCTTCAATATCCAGAAATTATTGATTCTATTGCTGATCTAAGTCGAAATTAATATTTAATTCATTAGCTTTTTTAATAAAACTATTGATATCTTTTTTCCATTCTTCTAAATAATAACCGTCGTTACCATGCTTGTTCAAATACCTTAGAAAAAATCTTCCATCTTCACTTTCAAATCCTGGTTTGAATGGTTTCCCAGTAAGCTTATTAGGCCTTTTAAATTTTTCGTCCATTAAGTCCAAACAAAAAGAATCATGGGTATAGTTGCTAGTATTATAAGAATATCCATAGGCAAGCCCATACGCCAATAGTCAGTAAACTTATAATTACCTGGGCCCATTACAACAGTATTACATTGATGTCCTATCGGTGTTAGAAAAGCACAACTTGCACCAACAGCTACTACCATGAGGAACGGCTCAATTGTATAACCTAACTCTATTGCAATACCTGTGGATATTGGTGCCATTATGACTGCAGTTGCGGCATTATTAATAATATCTGTCGTTACCATAGTGACAATTAAAATTATAAGAAGTATCCAAAATAGACCTAAATCTGCTGCATATTGAGATATTGATGTTGCTATCAAAGCACTTACACCTGTTGTCTGAAGAGCTGTTCCAATTGGTATCATTGCGGCTAGCATAACAATAATTGGCCAATCAATATTTCTGTAAAAGTTACTATCAATAATTTTTATTCGCGCAAAAGCAAGCACGCATAATAAAAATGCTGGCGCAGCACTTAAATAATTAAATGAAACTAGAAATATTGAAAGTGCAAAGAAAATTAATCCTTTAAAAAGTCTACTTCTGCTTGGAATTGTTTGAAGTTCTCTTTGCCTAAGAGGCATTAAGCCCAAATGTTTAATTTTATTAGAAACATCTTCTTCGGCTAGATCTCTAACGCCTAAAAGTAAAACATCACCAGCTTTAAAGGTTTCTCTTGTAAGTCTTGTTCTATACTTAGAACCTTTTCTCCATAACCCTAAAAGATTAAGTTCTTCAAATGCTAGTTTTAAAAAGAAGTCATATTTTCTTCCTATAAGTCTTGATCCAGGAGTAATCATAACTTCAATTTCTTCAAGATCGTCTTCATCAAATGAGTGAAGTTCTTTTGGAATTGAAAAATCAAAAATATCGAGTATGTTACCTATATCATCAGGCGGAGTTTTAATTACAAGAATTTGACCTGCTTTTATTCTCATATTGTTCTGAACTTTCTTTACTGATCCACTCTCTGAAACTATTCCAAGAATTTCAGTATCTTCCCCAGCTTGCGTTTTAAATGCATATAAAGTCATGCCTATAGATGAACTTCCTTCATTTACAAGAACTTCAAACAAATAACCTTTAAGATTTATTAGATGCTCATTGGATGGAATATCTTTTCTTAAAAAAATGAGTTTATTACCAATAAATGCAATAAATAAAATACATATAAAAGTTATCACAAGTCCAACATAAGAAAAATCAAAAAAATTAAATCCTGATGAAGAAATTGAGGCTTTGTATTCAGAAATAATTATATTTGGAGGTGTGCCAATTGCTGTATTCATTCCTCCCAAAATACATGCAAAGGCAAGCGGCATTAAAAATTTGGAGGAGTGCCAATTCATCTTTTGGCATATATTCAATGTGATTGGTAATAGTATTGCTAATGCACCAATATTATTTATAAATGAAGATAGAATTGCAGCAATAAAAAGAAGGGCGATTAAGAATTGTATTTCAGTAAACTCTCTTCCTCCAATTAATTTTCCAACAAGTCCAGCTATACCTGAGTTACTTAACCCTTGGCTAATTATAAGGACAAGCGCAACAGTGATTACAGCAGGATGGGCAAATCCAGCAAACGCTTCATTAGCTGGAATTATTTCAAGAACTACAAGTACAAATAGCGCTCCTACAGCAAGAGCATCATAACGAATTTTACCCCATATAAATAAACAAAGAAGGGCAACTAAAGTAGATGAAAGAATAATCTGATCGTTCATGGGACATTTTTATTTTGGCATGGACTCTACATATAGTGATGTAGAAGGGTATGCAAATTCTGATTTATTATTTTTAACTATTTTCATGATATTAAAAATTAAATTCTCTTTAACTTCATTAAACGCAGCAAACCCCATTGGATCAGCATAGGCTACAATCATTAAATCAATTGAACTACCACCTAACTCAACGACTCTCACAACAGGATCTAAATCACCATCTGTAGTAAAGTCATTACTTTTAATAATGTAATGTTTAATTTCATTTCTTATCGATTCAAGTTGTTCAACATTTGTTGAATAAATAAGATTAATCTTCCAATTAATCCTTCTATTGATCATTTCACCATGGTTGATCACTTTAACATCAGAAAGATCTTTGTTTGGTATAACCATTGGAGCAGTATCAAAAGTTCTAATTACTGTTGATCTAAAACCAATAGTTTCAACAATTCCATGAAGTTGACCGCTAACTTCAATTCTGTCACCTGGTTGGAATCTATGTTCACCAATTATTAATATTCCTGAAATTAGATTTTTAAAGAAATCCTGAGCCCCCAATGCAACTGCAACAGAAAACAAACCTAATCCAGCCACAAGAGGACCTATCTGAATGCCAAATATATCTAATATGATTGCTATTCCTATTACCCAGACTATAAATTTTGATGCTCTCTCTAACCACATTTGCATTGATGCTGTTAACCACGAACTAGTTGATAAGGCTTCAAAAATAGGCTTTACGCTATTAGCAAGAGCACTAAAAATAGTAAAAATAACAAATGCCTTCACAATATTTGTAGCAATATCCCCAATTAATCCATCAAGAGGCAAAATCAATGTACATATATATAAAGCAATTGTTATTGGAATAAGACCAATTGGTCTTCTTAAAGCATTCAATATTTCATCATCAATTTTTGATTCTGTACTGTCAGCAAGCCTCTCAAGAGCATTTAAAATTATTGAAATAATAAATCCTCGAAAAAGAAAAGCTAATAAAATAACCGCAAGAGAAGAAATAATAGAACCTAAATCAATACCTAAGAAACCTGAATTCCACACCTCGGTAATTAGTTTTAAAAAATTATCCATATTATTAAGTTTTATTTTACAGCCTTATCTTTAATAAAATAAGGAAGATATATCAAATAAAAAACTGCTATTGCAAGAGGTGTTGTATAAAGCAAATGATATGGTGGCTCTGGAAACATATCCATCAGAGATGCACCATCTGGTTTAGCTACCAGATACCAGAAGTTAGCTGGTTCGCCTAATAAGATATTTATTGCATAAACAATTGGTAATAATATAAATGCTGTTATTGCAGATACAATTAAAATATCTTTAGCATAAGGCCTATTTCCAAGTGCTACAGTTGCATACATAATCCCTACAATTATCATTCCATGACCAATCATGAAGAAAATATAATCTAAATCATGATGGGTAATATCTGGAGTCAATATAGCCATTGATGCTCCACCAAGGCCCCAAAAAAAAGCACATAAATATAAGATTTTTGGCCCACCTAATAGAAACCAAATGAGAAATATCTCTGATAAATCACACATATGAAGTGGTATGGTTTCTCTCCAATCATAAGGATTCGCAAGAAGATAAAGATCTTTGTAAGGAGAAATAATCACATGCAAGGCGATTACACCTGCAATAATTTTATTCATTGAAGATTTTTGACTATCAGATTTGCTCTTATAAAACTTAGGTAATAAAACTGATACAGCAATTACTGCAATTATTGTCATCAAATGAACTGTGCCAAATATTTCAAAAGGAGTACCAAACATATTCACAATTATATTTATTTTGTCAGTATTATATTACTTTAGTATGTCACTTTAAAAACTATCTAGCAAAATTTGTTCTGTAAGTATTGCTGGAAGAATAACTGATTCACTCATGCCTGGTTTCCAAAAAATGTATAACGGAACTCCACTTCTGTTATAGGATTCAAGAGTTTTTAGAATTTCATCATTTTTGTTAGTCCAATCTGCAATAATGTATTGGATATTATTTTCATAAATGTATTCTTTTACGTTTGGCCTTGATAAGGCAATTTTGTCATTTGTTTGGCATGTAATACACCACGCAGCAGTAAAATTGATTAAATAAGCTTGATTTTTGTCTTGATATTCATTCTCTATATTTTTATTCCATTGAACATAATCATAATTTTCAAGTTTTAAATCTTTTGTAGTTTGAATTTCGTTTGAAGGAATATCTTTGAATTGAAAGAAAATTACAAAAATTGCAATAGCAAAAATAACTAGTCTGTAGCTTGATTTATGAAGTTTTGTCGCAAGCCAAATTAATAAAGAAATCATTAAAATTGTCATTAAAAGAAAAATTACTTCATTTGATGATGTTTGTACGCTAAATACCCATATTAACCATATTGATGTTGCAAACATCGGGAATGCAAAAAATTCTTTTAAAGCAACCATCCAATTACCTGGTTTCGGTAGATAATTTATTAAGCTTGGTGAGACCGATAATACAAAATAGGGAAATGCAAAACCAAGGCCTAGAGCAGAAAAGACTGGTAAAGTTATTCCGGAAGGTTGAATTAATGCATAACCAAGGGCTGCACCCATAAATGGTGCTGTACATGGTGAGGCAACAATAACAGCTAAAATACCTGTGGAAAAGGAGCCAACCAAACTCCCACTAGCTCCTATACCTCCAAGTCTAGTAAATGCTGAGCCTATATTTATATCTGTGAGAAGTATCAAACCAATTACAAACATTAATAAACTAAGCAATCCAACAATAAGTGGGGACTGTAATTGAAATCCCCAGCCCAAATATAAACCAGCTTGTTTTAGTAAAATCATTGCAAATCCGATAAGAAGAAATGAAATCATCACTCCAGCACAAAACGATAAGGCATGAGCTCTAATCTTTGATGGAGATTGATTGCTCATTGAAACAAAACTTAGAACTTTTAAAGAAATTATAGGAAAAACGCATGGCATTAAATTTAAAATTAAGCCTCCAACAAAAGCAAAAATTAAAGCTTGCAAAAATGAAATATTTAGAGAGTTTTTATTAGTATTTTCAATTTCAGCATCTATGATAAAACTTTCGTTATCATTAATTGATATCACACCAGATATATATTCAAAAGATTTAAGATCATCTAATTTTTTGATCTTAAGCAGGTAATTGTTCTCTTCTTTGATAAGATTTTGATCTGAAGCATGTTCGACTATATCTTGATCATCTATAAAAAATATTGCAGAACTAACATCAAAAGGCCAAGAAAACCTTATATTTATGAACTCTTTATCTATTGATGCCTTTATAGGAAGTGTCTGAGATGGAACTTTTAAAAACCAGTCATATAGCGAAGTATCATTTTTTATTTCATTAAGATTTGTTTTGATTAATGCTTTTTCTGGAACACAAATATCATCACAAATTAAAAAATCTATATTTGCCTCAATATATGAATTTTTATCATTAGAATTATTAATCTCATAGGGAAAAATTACAAAATTCTTATACCCATATGTCATTAGTGGTTCATATGGGATTAAAGTTGGAGTCGGCCAATATAAATCGCTTATTGAAATATTATCATCATGAGACCATTTAACTTTTATTGGGCCTCCTGAATCACCAGGATTTTTCCAGTAGGTATGCCAATTCTCTTGCATATCCATTCTAATGCCAATTAGAGTTTGGCTTTGACCTTTTTGAATATTTTCAAACTTTACCAACGATACATTTGCATGACCGGTATCAATAGTCACTGCATTTATAGCTAAGCAAAAAAATAATAGAAAGGATATTTTAAGAAATTTCATTAATTGTAATTTTATCCTATTTAACATTTGGGGTGCATTATGCACCCCATTTCACAATATGTGTGTTATTTATTTGAGATTCTTTTTGGTGATTTAATCTCAATCATTCTAGGCTTCTTTTCATCAGGTATGATCTTTTCTAAATTAATAGATAACAAACCATTAACTAGTTCTGCACCTTGAACAACAACATCTTCTGATAAAGTAAATTGTTGTTTAAAGGCTCTTTGAGCAATTCCTTGATAAACAACCTTGTTCTCACCATTTATTACTTCAGTTTTTGGGCCGTCATAACTCACAGAAAGAACGCCATCAGCAAGTTCAATCTGTATATCATCTTTTGACAATCCAGCAACTGCAACCTCTATAGCAAAAAGATTTCCATCTTTGCTTATGTTGTAAGGCGGATAGCTTGATGAACGATCATTTGACTCTGAGAGTCTTTGTAATCTATCAAACAAAGGTTCGAACCCTAATACACGAGTGGTAAAAAATGGGTCTGTAAAATTAAGTATCATAATAGTCCTCCCTAAAAGCGACTTTATAAATGTGTATCTTTAAAGCATACACTTGTTAATGCGAAAATCCGTTATGGCATTTTCATCAAAACTTATTTGGAGTCTTTTTTGCCTTTTTCAACCTTTATTTTTTTTTGTTTTTAAAATATCCTTATAGAATCATTTATCAAATCCATTTATAAATTAATATGAAGACAAAAATCATTTTATACACATCTATCCTCCTTTTTAGTTCCTTTTCTTTTGCTGAAGAAAAGAAACAACTTATTGAAGAGGGGCAAACATGGTATTTAGATGCAAAAAGTAATAAATTGACACCTTCTACTAGTAAAGTATTATATTTTTTTCCAAATGATGCTCACAACACCTATCAAGCAAGAAAGTTTTCTGATTGGGATAGATTCTCTATTGTTGATTCAAGAAACTTAGTTCGACTTAACAAAGGAGATAGAGTTCAAATTATAAAGCCTAAGCACTTTGAAAAAATTTATGAAGTTAAACTTCTAGATGGGTTTGAAAAAAATAGAAAATATTTTGTAATAAAAGAAGATCTTTTACGATACTATAAACTAAATGAGGAAAAGAATAATGAATAAACTATTTATCGGACTAATTTCAATTATAGTTACAACTTCATGTGTTAGCAGCGTTAATTCTTTGCAACCTGAAGTAGTTTCTAGATCAGACGCTCAAAAACAACAATATGTTGTTTTTGGAACCATCAGGGATACCAATAGAGTAACAATTGAAGATGACAGAGAGGTTGGAGCTATTGCAGGAGCAGCAATTGGTGGCAAAATTGGCAAAGAAATTACAGATTCTGAACCAGAACAAGATATTGCAACTGTTTTAGGTGCAGTGGTAGGCGCTTCAATTGGTTCGGAAATTGCTGCTAATAAAAGGGAAGGAATTGAACTATTGATTGAAACAGACAGCGGAAGCTTTGTTTCAATTATTCAAGAGATAGGTGCTTATTCTTTCTTTAATGGTCAAAAAGTTAGAATTATAAGAAGAAACGGCAAATCAAGAGTTATACCATCTGAATAATGTCCGATGACATATTCAACAATATATATAATAAATCACTAGATCTTCTTTCCAGAAGAGAACATTCAATTAAGGAAATAAAAGAGAAGCTTCTCTTGCGCTTTGATGATAAGGAAATCGTAAACTCTGTTCTTAATAAACTTAAAGAAAATAATCTTGTAAACAATGCTAGGTTTGCCGAAGCTTATGTTTCTAATAGAAAAAGAAAAGGATTTGGACCAAAAAAAATTTCTTTTGAATTATTATCTAAAGGTGTAAAAGAGTCAGTAACAGAAAGCATAATTGCTGAAGAGGGAGGCTGGAAGAAGTCAGCTAAATTGGCTTTCATGAAAAAGTTTAAAGATGGACCTAGTTCTGATACTAAAGAAATGTTAAAACAAAAAAGCTTTCTTCAAAATAGAGGATTTGGTTTTAAAGAAATAGAATCAGTTTTTACCAATAACATGTTATGATTTTTTGCTATGTCTTATGAGGTTTTAGCGAGAAAATATAGACCAATTAATTTTGATGAAGTTGTTGGACAGGATCATGTTGTTAAAGCCTTGGTAAATAGTATTGATCAAGAAAAAATTCATCAAGCATATATTTTCTCAGGCACAAGAGGAGTAGGAAAAACCACAATTGCTAGAATTTTAGCAAAATGTTTGAATTGCGATAGCGACTCTAAACCAACTTCAAACCCATGTAATAAGTGCTCAAATACTATGGAGATCTCAGCTGGAAGAAGTGTGGATTTTTTAGAAATTGACGCAGCTTCAAATACACAAGTTGATAAAATTAGAGATTTAATTGAAACCGTAGAATATAAACCAGCTAAAGGAAGATTTAAAATTTATCTAATTGATGAAGTTCATATGCTTTCGCCCGCAAGCTTTAATGCGCTACTTAAAACACTAGAGGAGCCTCCCGCGCATGTTGTATTTATATTTGCAACAACTAATCCTGAGAAAATTCCAAAAACCGTACAATCTAGATGCTTACAACTTAATTTAAAGACAGTTAATGAGGAATTACTATTTAATCATTTTAGAAAAATACTTAAACATGAAAAAATTCAGTCGGATGATGAAAGTCTTGCCTTGATTGCAAATTCAGCAAATGGCTCAGTAAGAGATGGACTAACTTTACTCGATCAGGCTATAGCACATGGAAATGGAAAACTCTCACAAGATCAAGTTAAGGCATTACTAGGAACTATCGATGATTCATTATTAATAGGATTAATTAATTCTGTCATTGATGGAGATGGAGTATCTGTCTTTGACTTATTATCAAAAATCGAAGAATTGTCTCCAGAATACGATTCTATTCTAAAAGATATTATCTCTATCCTTCATCAAATTTCTCTAGAACAGGTTTTAAATAACTCACAAGACGAAAGAATAAAACATTTAGCAAGCCTTATTGATAAAGAATTCAATCAATTGCTTTATGAAATTGCTATGAATTCTTTTTCAAAATTCTCTGTTCATCCTAGTCCAAAAGAGGCTTTAGAAATATGTTTATTAAGAATGTTAACTTTTAATCCACTTCAAAAGTTATCAGATGATAGCAGTTCAAATGAAACAAATAATTCAGAAAAAAAAACTCTAAAAAAAGTTGATAATAAATTAGATATACAAAAACCTGATCTTAAAGATAATAATAAAAGCCATTCAATAAAAAATAATGATGATTGGGTAACATTATTTAATTCACTTGAAATGAGCCCTTTTGCTAGAAATTACTTTGGAAATATGTCATTAAACTCCTTTAGAGATAATTCGCTAATACTTTGTTCAAGCCCTGAAATAAATGAGGTGCCTGAAAATATAATTTCAGAATTTAAATCAATTTTGCAGAATAAATTTTCTGAGAGTATTAGTATAAAAATTGAAGTTGGCGATGTCTTAAATTCACCAATTGAAGAAGAGCAAAATAATAAAAAAAACGAAAAAAGAGTTGCTGAAACTGACATTAATAAAGATAAAGAAATCCAAAATTTTATTAACAAATTTAACGGAAAAATAAAAACTGATACTATAAAGCCAATAAAATGAACCAAGATCTAGTAACAGAACTTATAAATGCTCTAACTATTCTTCCAGGCGTAGGTAAAAAATCAGCTCAAAGAATGGCACTTTATCTATTGGATAGAAATAAAGATGGAGCAAGTATCTTAGCTAATACTCTTAATCAGGCTGTTGAAAATATTCAAAGATGTTCAAGATGTAGAATGTTAACGTCAAAACCTATATGTGATATTTGTTCTGATACTTCAAGAGATTCAAAAAGTATATGTGTGGTTGAAAGTCCCTCAGATGTCCTTGCGATTGAATCAACCGGTGGTTTTCGAGGTAAATATTTTGTTTTACTTGGGAGGCTTTCACCAATTGATAATATTGGACCAGAAGATTTAGGAATTGATGATCTATTAAAAATTATTGATAGTGAAGATATTAAAGAGGTCATATTGGCGACTAGCAGTACTGTTGAAGGAGATGCAACAGCAATATTTATTAAAGATCATGTAAAAAATGCTATGGTTTCAAGAATTTCATATGGAATTCCAATTGGAGGAGAGTTAGAGTATGTTGATGGAACAACTATTGCTCGTGCAATAGAAGGGCGAGTAGAAATTAATGTCGATTAAATCTGATAAATGGATACAAGAAATGTCTGAGAAAAAGGACATGATAAAACCTTTTTCTAAGAATCAAGTAAGACTTGATGAAGATGGAAATAAATTAATTTCATACGGTGTTTCTAGTTATGGATATGATGTTAGGTGTTCAAATGAGTTTAAGGTTTTCACTAATATACATTCAGCTGTAGTTGATCCTAAGTCTTTTGATAAAAAAAGTTTTGTAGATATCGATTCTGATATATGCGTAATCCCACCAAATTCTTTTGCATTAGCCAGAACAGTTGAATATTTTAAAATCCCAAGAAATGTTCTTACCGTATGTTTAGGTAAATCAACCTATGCTAGGTGTGGCATTATTGTGAACGTCACACCTCTTGAACCAGAGTGGGAGGGTCATGTAACTCTAGAATTCTCAAATACAACAAATTTACCAGCCAAAATATATGCTGGCGAGGGTGTCGCACAAATGCTTTTCTTTGAATCTGACGAAGAATGTGAAATAAGCTATAAGGATCGTGGGGGTAAATATCAAGGACAAACAGGCGTAACTTTACCCAAAACTTAGTATTTCCCTTAACTCCAATTTATTTATTCTTTCAGGACTAGAATCTATTATTTTTAGAAACATAAACTCTAAACCTTCAGCTAAGTAATACACAACTTTTCTTTTACTGTTTTCTTGAGTACGTTCAATAACATAACAATTATATTTTTTGTTACTAAATTCACATTCTTCATTATTTACTAATCTAAAACTATATGTTTTATAGCCACCACTTTCCATATCAACAATGTTTAAATTAAAATCTTTAAGACCATTTTTAACTGAGTTTCTTATCATTATCTGAACATTTAATGGGTCAAATATATTATTTTCACTAAGAGACGTCTCCCAGTTATTCACACCTATGGAATTAATTATATTATCTTCATAGTTAAATTTAATTGATTGATCTCTATTAAGAAATTTTGGTCTAATTTTAATATCATAGGTATTTGGAACGACAACATTTTTATTAATTTTAAATTTAGAAGAAAAAAATAAAGAAGCAAACAAATTCGATGCTTCAAATTTTATTTCATCGCCATTACTAGTTTTTTTATATTCCCTTATTCCAGTAATTGAAATTTCATCTGATTCAAAATTATATTTTGCGCTATAGGCTGGTATTTCTGATAATAGAAAATTAAAAGGTAATAATAATAAAAATAGTTTCTTAAACTTCATAATTCTTAATATAAATATTTTTACCTTTTAAATTAATGTTTTTAAATTTAACTATATTTTGTTCGATATAAATATTGTCTTTACAAATTTCACTTATAATTTTAGGTAGCAATTTATGTTCTATTTTATGAATTCGATCAATTAATGTCTCTATTTTTTCAGCATTATCTATATTAATTATTCCTTGAGCAATTATAGGTCCAGCATCCAATTCCGTTGAAACAAAATGTATTGAAATACCATGTTCTTTATCATTATTTAATAAAGCTTTTTCGTGCGTATTTAAACCTGGGTATAGAGGTAATAGTGATGGATGAAGGTTAATCATCTTAGATGAAAATTTATTTATAATTTTTTTACCAAGTATTCTCATGAAACCTGCTAATACAATTAAATCAACATTTAGTTGATCTAAGTATTCGCCTAACACTTTTTCAAATTCATTTCTTGAAGCGAATTCATTATGATTAATAATTTTAGTATTAACCTTAAAATTTTTAGCACGAATTAATCCATACGCATCAGGATTATTCGATATAACACTTACAACCTCACCATTAATTAGATTGGAGTTACAGGATTTTACGATTGCCTCTAAATTAGAACCACTACCAGATATCAAGACAGCTATTTTTTTCATTTTATTAGAAAAATTTTACTGAATCATTGTCTTTTTTTTCAGAAACCGCACCAATCTGAAAGCACTTATGTCCCATTTGCAATATTTTATTCATTATTTTTGATGAATCATCTTTTTCAACAAATAGTGCCATTCCAATACCACAATTAAAAATTCTATACATTTCATTATTTGATAGATTTCCTTCTTCTTTAAGCCATTGAAATATTTTTGGCATTTCCCATGAAGTTTCATCTATTTCAATGGATAGATTATTTGGAATAGATCGAGGAAGGTTTTCTAGTAAGCCACCTCCAGTAATATGAGAAATAGAGTTAACTTTGAAATCTTTTATTAAACTCATTATAAGGTTTGGATACAAAATAGTTGGCTTAAGAACTTGTTTAACCATATCCTCTTTCAGAGTTTTTGGAGACTGGGAATCGTTAATAATTTTTCTAATCAATGAGAATCCATTAGAGTGTGGGCCACTGGATTCAATACCAATTAGAATATTTCCAACTTTAACATTCTTATCATTTAATATTTTTTTCTCATCAACACAACCAACGGAAAATCCTGCTAAATCAAAATTATTATCAATATAGTGTCCTGGCATTTCAGCTGTTTCTCCTCCTAAGAGAGAGCAACCTGAATCTAAACATGCTTTAGCAATACTTTTGATCACTAAAGATGCTTCGTCTACATTAAGTTTAGAAGAGGCGTAATAGTCAAGAAAGAAAAGAGGTTCAGCACCACAAACAATTAGATCATTCACACACATTGCAACCAGATCTTGTCCGATACCTGATAAATCGTTATATTCTTGAGCAAGTGAGACTTTTGTACCAACTCCATCAGTACAT
Organism: uncultured SAR86 cluster bacterium; assembly: GCA_902517505.1. Classification (GTDB taxonomy): domain Bacteria; phylum Pseudomonadota; class Gammaproteobacteria; order Magnimaribacterales; family D2472; genus SAR86A. Next base: position 41,271 of record CABYCL010000010.1, read on the forward strand.
GCAACTAGTACCGGGTTCTTAAAATTATTACCAAGTTTATACATGCCTGCAAAACCACCAATGTTTTCTAAAACATTATTATTTTGAGTTGCAGCAACATCTTTTTTAATTTTGTTTATTAAATCATTACCAGCATCTATATCAACGCCTGCTGATTTGTAGGGATCATTTTCTATAATTTCTTTTGTCATTTAGAATACCTTATATGATATTAAATAATGTGAGATATATAAAACATACTATATTCTGCCTTATTATCTTTTCTAATACATGCTTTGGA
>CABYCL010000011.1 GCA_902517505.1 uncultured SAR86 cluster bacterium
GTGAATTTGCAAAACCTGCAATTAGCCTTGATTTCCACTCAGGCTGGTCTTGAAATCGCATTGATCCATTTACTCTTAGAGAATTTGAAAAGAAGAATATAAAAAATAAAGGGAAGTACATTAACAAAACTAGAATCATTTCAGGTTGAAAAACCCTCACGCCCATAAACCAAAATCTATAGTCAATATGAAAAAGATAGTAAATAAGAAATAGTATTAAATAATATGCACTGAAAACTAAAAGCCCAAGAAGTAAAGTTTTAGTAAAATCAAATAAAGAAATATTTAACCCCCATGACTCTTTCTGTGTTCCGTGGTGGCGACCAAAAAAATAATAAGATAATACAAAAATAATTAAGCCTATAGTTCCATTAAGCGCTGCCCACAACATTACAGAATTATTCATTCTTTGAGGGAAGAACCAAGTAAGCTCTCTATTTGCAGCATCAACAAATAAAATTTTTGCTAAATCCACCATTGGTATAAATGAAATACAAGCAATAGTTGCGCTTATGAAAAAGATTGTCCAAAAAACTATTTTTCCCTTTTTGGATTGTTTTGGTAAAGGATCTGGAACAGGTTTTATTAATGAACTATAAAATTTTAATTTAAGAAATAATCTTGTTAAAGGAATTAACATCAATAAGGAAACGACCATATTAATTAAAGTGAATAATTCTTTAAACTGCCAAATTTGATTAGAGGAATTAATTTTATTTGGAAAACCTAAAACTTTATCAAAATAGTCTAACTGGTTTGACGTTGCCTCCTTATTGTATGGCTGAAAAGGATGTAATAGCTTTTCATTAAACACTACTCTTAAGCTTCTATCTTTTTTATCTCCGTAATACTTACCTAGTTCGACTTGATCTATTTTATTTTCATCAGACAAAACATTATTTATTACTCGTAAAGATTCTGGTGCAATTTCCATGTTTCCAGAATCCCAACCCTTTAACTCGTTTCTAAAGGCTCCCTCATCATAGAGAGCATAGCTAATGCCCATATTTGATTTAGAATCTTTCAAAATTTCATCTCTTAATGTTAATACGTAACCTGAAACATACACAGAATGTAATTTACTTTTTTTGTTTTCTTGAATGGCTTTTTTTCCAAAATAATCAGCGCCTCTTATAGCAGCATTTCCTCCCATAGAATGACCAGTTGAGGCAATTTTCTCGGGATCAACAAAAGGAAAATTTCCATCATATGCATAATCAACAAGAGCAAACATTCCATATCCTTGAGTGGTAGCAGCTATTCTGCTTACAGAAGATGAAGACATGCCTTGTGCATATGGATCTATTAAAGCAACTGCTATACCCCTTCTAGATAATTCAATAGCTATATTTGATAAAGCTTCTTTTGATCTTTGAAAGCCGGGAACAACTATAACAAATGGTACTTTATTTTTTTTGGTCGCTATTTTTGGCTTATATAAGTCATAAACTAATGTCTGTGCGTTGTCTGTTTTGAGTTCTTTTAGTTCTATTTCTACTTTATTAAAACTTGATTGAACTAGAGAGGCTATAAAGCTCGATACAAAAATTATAGATAAGCAAATTAAAAGAGATTTATTTCCTTTTATAAAATCAATCATAATTCTAAATTAAGCTATTTTAATTAAGGAACCAGCCAAGATGATTCATAGCCATTATTCCATTTATGAATTGCCCTTCTGTGGCCTGAGCTTTTAAGATATAAAAATTCTAGTGTGTCAAAACTAAATATCAAAACTGAAAAATTTTTATATCCTTCTTCCACTTCAAAATCACCTATATCGAAATCTTTAGGGTCATGGATTTCTTTTGTTGAGCCTCCTTTTACTGAATAGCATTTTTTAGATCGAGGAGTAGAGCCATCCCATGCTAATTTAGTAGATTCGTCATTATAGTGAGGAGTTATTTTTCCTTGTAATTTAATTTGTATCTTTATCTCAGGATCATATCCCAAGACTGTTGCTGTTGAGTTGTTGGAGAAATGTTGAATTTTTGGTGCTCTGTAATCTGTATGAAATCTCATCTTCCTTTCTTCTAAATTAAATTCTCTTAGAACCATGACTCTTGAAGAAATTTTTTCACCATCAAGTGATGAAACCACCATGGTATGAAAAAGAGTTTTTGAATCATCAACAGCTTTAGTTAAAATTTTATCTGCTGAAGTGAGCGTATCTTCAAGTTTACAATAATTATCTGGTAAATTAATTTCCATGTATTACTTTACGATTTAAGTTTCCAGTTAGTTCCTTCACTGGTGTCGTTTATTTCAATTCCTATATCAAGCAACTGTTGTCTTATCATGTCAGCTGAGTCGTAATCTCTATTATTTTTAGCTTCATCTCTTTCTAAAATCATTTTTTCTACTTTTATCTTTAATTCATCAGAAATATTGTTGAAAGAATTATCTTGTAAAATGCCTAAAACAGAACCAATTAAAGTAAGTTTTTCTTTTATAACTATTTTATCTTTATTAGAAGAATTAAAATCTTTAATTATTTTATTTAGCTCCGCGATTAATCCTGGTGTATTTAGGTCATCCATTAGCATTTCTATAACACTCAAATCACTGCTAGATTTATTAGAAGTATCAAGTTCATCTAATTCATCTTTAATTTCATAAAGTTTATTAAGGAGTTTATTTGCCTGATGAATTACTTTTTCATTCCAATCAAGGCCTTGTCTATAGTGAGACGACAACAAAGCTAGTCTTATGACCTCACCATGGTATGAATCAGTTAATTCTCTAACGAGAATTATGTTTCCCAATGATTTAGACATCTTTTCACCTTCAATGGTTACAAAACCATTATGCATCCAGTATTTTGCATAAGAGCTAGGGTCTTCAATATTTGCTGAAGAGCAACAACTTTGTGCAATTTCATTTTCATGATGTGGAAAAATTAGATCTCTTCCACCTCCGTGAATATCAAAAGGTAATCCCAAAGTTTTTTTTGACATCGCAGAGCATTCTGTATGCCAGCCAGGACGCCCAAAACCCCATGGAGAATCCCATCCAGGTTGATTTCCAGTGCTAGGTTTCCATAATATAAAATCAGCTGGGTCTTTTTTGAAAGGTGCAACCTCGACTCTACTTCCTGCAATTTGTTCTTCTCTATTTATTTTTGAAAGCTTTCCATAATTATTATAAGTAGGAACATGAAAAAGAACGTGTCCTTCTTTTTCATAAGCAAATCTCTTGCTTATAAGATCTTCTATTAGCTCAATCATTTCAGAAATATATTCGGTTGCCTTTGGTTGAACATCAGGAGCTAAAACATTAAGTTTGGACATATCTTCATTATAGATTTGTGTATATTTTTCGGTTATTGTTGAAATATCTACATTTTGATCGACGGCTGCTTCAATAATTTTGTCATCTATATCTGTAATATTAGATACATAGGTAACTTTTGGATAAATGCTTCTCAAGGTTCTTACCAAAGTGTCAAATACAACCGCCATCCTTGCATTTCCAATATGTGCATAGTTATACACAGTGGGACCACATGCATAAATCTTTAAATGTTTTGGATCAATAGCTTTTAATACTTCTTTTTTTCCATTCAAAGTATTATATAAATTGAAAGACGTTGAGCTTTTCATAAATTTATTCTAGACCAATTATATTTAATTTCCTTAGTGCATTTAGCAATGGTATCAAGGGCATGCCTCTAACAGTATGCGAAGATCCATCTACATATGAAAACAGGTTACATCCTAAAGATTCAAATTTATATGCACCTGCAGCATGAATAGGATTTTCCATTTCTACGTAATTGACAATTTCTTTATCGCTTAGATCATGCATTTTTAACTCTACTGTTTCTGAATATTCCCATATACATTCATTATTTTTAAAAATACAAACTCCACTATGCTGATAATGTTTTTGATTTGATAAAAGTTTAAGACTTTCAACGGCTTTTTCTTTATTGCCTGGTTTATGAAGTAGTTTATCGCTAAGAGCGCACATCTGATCTCCTCCAATAACTATTGATTCAGGATTTTGTCTACTAACAGTCTCTGCTTTTGCTTTGGCAAGATGAATAACCTGTTCACTGTATGGTAATGATGAGATTTTTTTCTTTATCAAATCTTCGTCTGTTTCAGAAACTATCACATCGAAAACAATACGTGCTTCTTCAAGCATTTGTTTTCTGCTTTCTGAACCAGAAGCTAGAATAATAGGAGCTTTTGGTATGATACTGGAATATTCCAGAGACCTGCTCATTTAATATTTTTTAGGCGAATTAATTAGGCTTATAAATTCTTCTCTAGCTTTGTTGTCTGATCTAAAAGTTCCCAGCATTCTTGATGTAATTGTGCTTGATTCCGTTTTATGTATACCTCTAGTGCTCATGCACTGGTGGTTTGCATCTATTACAACAGCGACACCTTTTGGCTGAAGAACCTTTTCAATTGTATCTGCAATTTGAGCTGTCATTGTTTCTTGTGTTTGAAGTCTTTTTCCAAACAAATCTACCAATCGAGCTAATTTACTAATTCCAACAACTCTTTTTTTAGGAATATAGCCAATATGAGCAACTCCTACAATTGGAACCATATGATGCTCACAATGAGATTCTACTCTTATGTTTCTTACTATGACTGCATCATCATAACCCTCAACTTCTTCAAAGGTTCTGCTTAATATTTCTTCAGGATCTTCATCATAGCCAGCAAAAAATTCTTTATATGCTTTAACGACTCTTTTTGGAGTATCAATTAAACCTTCTCTTTCAGGGTCGTCACCAGCCCAGAGTATCAATGTTCTTACTGCCTCGAGCGCTTCTTTTTCAAGCGAGCTTTCAGAAATCTCTTTAGTAATAGTCTTTACAGCCTTTAAAGCTTCATCTTTAGATACTTTTTTACTCATTTTTATATTCCAATAATGTTAAAAATGCCTATTCTATAGCATTTTACTAAAAATTAAACCAACCTGCTGCATCATATTCAATTCCTGTTGATACAAAACCTTGAACAGCAAAAAGACATCCAGTTAAAACTAAGCCTAAAACAGAACCAATTACCCCGTTATTAGCCGCATATCCTAGAATAGTCGTTGGTTTATATATCAGCTCTTTATAATTTATAGATTCATCAACCTGTTCCAGAAGAGCCTTAGCGCTAGTAAGATCTACTATTCTTTCTTTATCACCATTTTGAAGCTTTAATTCCCATATCTCTTCCTCAATAATAAATATTTCATTTCTAATGAAATCTCTGTGTTCTGCGCTAAGAGACTGAAGTTTAATTGCTTTATATATTGCAAATAAGCTTATTGAAGATACAAAAAAGATCACGACACAAATTAAATACATTGTAGATATATGATGTCTTAATTCAGTCCAAACAATTAAATTCAGAATTGCAACGCAAAATAATGAATAGAATATTAATATTGAAGTATAGCTTTGAATACGCATATAGAATGCTTCTCCAAAGGATCGAAGTACTTTTCTCATATTCATCCAACTAAATACATTTAATCTTTTTTGTAAATCAAGATAAACTTTGCTGGTTTCTTTAGATGACCTAAACATATCTTTAAAGCTCAATCCTGGAAAGCTAACAAGGTCACCCAATTTCTTCGAGCACCTATATCTTCTCTCGTAATCAACAGAACATATGACACCAAACATTATCAATTGAAAACCATTAAGCAGACCAATTAGAGTAGCAGCAGATATTATTTTTTCATTTATTGTCATTCCAAAAAGAGGTGTTCCATATAAAAATTTAACTAAAAATGGAGTAACTGATAGAGATAAGACAGTAACAACTAAAATAGTCCTAAAATTTTTCATTGTTGGGCTGCTATATACAGATTTAATTATATTAAAAAGAATGAAGCCGGATGCAACTTCATTCTCATTAGAGACGCTTGTCTTTGCTGGAAATAAACTACTAGAATCTTCTTGTAAGAATTTTTCTTCATTTTTGTCATTGACCTCTAAAGGAATTCCTTGAAGGCATATATCATTTTCATCCATTGCTACGGTTAATTCATCTTCAATTAGCCCTGGATAAAGCCAAGGTTGAAGCCATCCCTGACCAACTAAACGTCTATTTGTTTTATTCCTGTCCCAATCTGGAGCAGGCAAACATAGTCTTTCATTATCTTCAGGTCTGAAATATCCATATTTTGTTGAAATAATTAATCTACGCATAAATAATAATAGATAAGCAAGAATCATGTGAAATGGATCAATATTTAAAATTAATGAGCTTTCACTAAACAGCGCAAGGTATAACCCTATATTCATTAGCCATGAGCCTGGATACACAACCAACCACATTTGAATAATTTCTCCAATAGAGTGATGTTTAGTTGAAATAGCGATTAACATTCTATTTTGGCTAACGTGCCATGCCCTACTTAAAGATTTTTCAAGAAATAAAGATGCTATTGGTGAAAATATTACTGGAGGGAGATTTTCATAAATCATTGTTTTCCAAAAATCTTTCCACGAAAATTTTACTGGCGAATGATATTGATTTGTTTTTGCGTCTTTTGTAGCACTTCTTAATTTAGCTGCTTCGTAAGATGAATTTATTCCTGAGATGAATTTTTCATCATTCTCATTAGAGGGTATCCTTAAGCTTAAATAGGATTCGTTGGTTTCATCAGTCATTGTAATTATTTATAATTAATTTAATTTGTAATTGTAAATCATTAATGCTGAAATTTTTAATACAACCTGTTACTCCATTTCAACAAAATGCTTCTATTCTATTTTGTTCAAAAACAAAGAAATGTGCAATTGTCGATCCTGGTGGAGATATAGAGATCTTAATGAAATTAGCAAAGGAAAACGATCTTATCCCTGAAAAAATTTTATTAACTCATGGACATATTGATCATGCAGGGGGAGCAACCGAATTATCTGAAATTTTAAAAGTTGAAATACATGGCCCTCATATTGAAGATAAATTTTTACTAGACTCTCTTCAAAGTCAAGGTGAAATGTTTGGCATGCCTTCAAAAGATTGTCATCCCAGCTTATGGTTAAAAGAAGGTGATGAAGTTTCAGTTGGTGAGGAAAAATTAGATGTTTATTTTTGCCCTGGACATACACCTGGGCATATTATTTTCTTCAATAAAAAAAGTAACTTAGCAATTGTGGGAGATGTTTTATTCAATGGCTCAATCGGCAGAACAGATTTACCTGGTGGTAACTTTGATCAACTAATAGAATCTGTAAAGACCAAATTATGGCCTTTAGGGAGCGATATAGATTTTATTCCAGGCCACGGTCCAGTTTCTACCTTCAAAGCAGAAAGACTTAGTAATGCATTTGTTTCTGATTCAGTCTTAGGAATAAGTTAATTTCTGTCGTACCTTCCTGGAGCAAGAAGTTTCGAGATAAATCTAAGAAGAGATTGAGGAAGGTTTGATGTAAGGAAAACTAAAGTCCTATATGTTTTTGTAGGAATAAAAATACGTTTACCAGCAAACATTGCTTCAACTCCTTCGTTTGCAATTCTTGAGGCTGGAAAAACCATAAATTTAGGCACCCTATCCATTTCTTTTTGAACCCCACTTGCTGTATGAAATCCTGTAGTTGTAAAACCAGGACAAACTGCTGTAGAAGTAATACCTTTATTCTTGTAATTAATATTTATTCCATCACTAAATCTATTCATAAATGTTTTAATAGGTCCGTATAATGGCTGAATTGCAGAAGGTGGTGTTAAAGATGCAACTGATGAGACAATCATGATTTTACCGCCACCATTTTCTAACATTTTTGGTATGAATAATTTTGTAAGCATAATCACTGAGGTTCCTAATACTCTGATAAATGCCTCTTCATCCTCAATGCTTGTTTCATGAAAAGATGTCTTTATTCCATATCCTGCGTTGTTGACTAAAATATCAACTCTGTAGTTTTTAGATTCACAAAACTCAAAAATTTCTTTAGGCGCTTCGTATTGACTTAAATCTTTAGAAATAATATCTACATTAATATTATTTTCATTAGTAATTTCTTTTGAAAGACTTTCTAATAATTCAGTCCTTCGAGCGGTTAATATCAAGTTATAACCTCTTTTTGCTAAATTTTTAGCAATCTCCAATCCTATCCCTGAAGATGCTCCTGTTATTAACGCGTATGAGTCTTTCATATGTATATACTACCAGTATGTTTGATATTGAGATAGAATTACATGCTATTTTAAAAGGACCAAACAAATGTTTTACAAACAATCTTTGCAAATATTCTCAACATTTATATTAAGTTTTATTCTTATATTCGTTAGTAATAACCTTAATTCTTATCCGGGCATGGAAAGTAAAGAATCTAAAGATATTTCAGATGAATCAATTACTGAGGATAGTAATGAAGACCTTCCTCCAGAAAATCTTGAGGAATGCATGATGGAGGCTGAAAGTAAGAAAGATGCTAAAGATTGCGAAAAAGAATTTATGAAAACTATCGAAGAGTTTATTGAAGAAGAGGAACTCAAGTCTATTGATGGATTTTTAAAGATATATAGCAATGATGATGGGTCTTCATATTTTTTAAAGCTAGATGAAGAGGATCTTAACAAGCAATTCCTCTATTTTTCATATGTTATGAATGCACCTCAAGGCAGTACATTAACAGGAGGACTTCCGTCTGATGGTAAGGTGCTCGAATTTAGAAATTTCAAATCAGAAAATATAGGGCTATATCAGATTAATACATCTTATATAAAAGGAGATGAAACGAATAATATTGCTAAATCAACAATTACAAATATAACTGAGGCTTTTGTTGAAGTTTTTAAACCCGCTGCAAGAACTGATAAATCTGTCCTTATTAATGTAAATAGTATTTTATTATCAGAAAAAATGGATTCCATTAGTTATGTTCCAAGTGAATATAGAGAGTATATCTCTGTTAATTACGGCATGCCTGATGAATCAAAAACCTTTGTTAAAAATGTTTTTAATAACGAAACTAATACGGCATTTGAGGTTACGTTTGCATTTGAAAATTCAATGCCTAATCCAGATGCGTTTTCAGTCTCAGCAGTAACAGATCCAAGATATCTATCAGTTACAGGAAGACATATATTCATAAAGATGCCCGACGATCGATTTGAGCCAAGGGTTAATGATCACAGAATTGGCTATTTTGTAAATAAGTCTACTGATTTAACTTCGTACGACAATTTTCCAAATTTTGCATTAATTAATAAATGGAGATTAATTAAAAAGAATCCTGATGCAGAGATGTCTGAGCCTGAGGAACCAATTGTATTTTGGGTTGAAAATACTACTCCAAAAGAAATTATTCCTGCAGTAGTAGCTGGAATAGAAAATTGGAACATTGCTTTTGAAGAAGCAGGATTCATTAACGCTGTTGTGGCTAAGATACAACCTGAAGATGCTGAGTGGGATGCTGCTGACTATGACTATAATGTTGTTAGATGGTCATCTGAACCGGATGGAAATCTTCTTGGAATTGGTCCAAGTGTTACTAACCCTTTAACGGGTGAAATTATTTCTGGAGATGTTGTAAATAAATTATTGGCTATAAAATTAGGTTACAACTACAGAAAGCTTTATGGGTATACAGAAGATAATGATCCATTGATGCAATATATAACTAATCTAACATTACATGAGGTTGGTCATGTTTTAGGACTGAGACATAATTTTAGAGGCAGCTATTTATATAGCCCAACTGAAATTCATGATAAAACTATCACTGGAAATACCTTAATGAGCTCAGTAATGGATTATGATCCTATTAATATTGCACCAGAAGGAACTGAACAAGGTATTTATTTTTCTACTGTTCCTGGAATATATGATAAATGGGCAATCAAATTTGGATATACGCCTGATTTATCAGATGAAGAACGAACTGAACTTCTTCGACAGTCTGTTAAAAGAGAATTAACTTTTGGCACTGATGATGACGCTATGTCCTATCCAGGAAATAATATTGATCCAAGAACAAAACGATATGACATGAGTAATGATCCAATAGCCTATGCTGAAGATATAGTTAAAATTGTTGATCAAAAAATTAATGCTTTACCAGAAATTTTTTCTGATGAAGAAGGGTTTAATAATTATACAAATTCTTTTTATAGATTATTTCGAACAAAAGGTAGATTTTTAGAGACTGTTGCTCAACAAATTGGTGGTGTTTATATTAATAAAATTGCTTCCAGTCAAAATGAGTTTGTTTCATTAGAACCTGTTCCATATGAGAAGCAGAAACAAGCTTTTGAACTTCTAAAGAAGGAAGTATTTTCAAATGGTGCAATGAACTATGATCCTAAAATACTTGCAAACCTTGTTTTTGAAAGAGATTCTGTAAGTTACTATGCATCATTTGGTGATAATAATGATCCTGACTTTCATGAAATTGTATTAGCAAGCCAAAGCAATATTCTTCGTAACATATTGCATCCAGCTGTTATGAAAAGACTTGTTAATAGCTCTTTGTATGGCAATGAATACTTGCCAGATGAAGTTTTAAATGACTTGAACTCTGCAATTTTTATTTCAAATGAAAAACCGGATACTTTTAAAAAGAACTTACAATCTACTTATGTTGATTTTTTAATTGAAGGGTTTAATGAAGGATCCTATGACGAAGTTTCAAAGGCAGCAATTTTTTCAACTTTAAAAAATATTTTAGCATTTAGTAATAAGAGTAAATTTAAATCAAATCACTATGACTTGATTTATTTTAAAGTAAGTAATTTTTTTGAAAGCAAATAAATTATTGAGGTTTAGATTCTATTTTTAATAAAATAGATTTTAATTTCGCTCCTCCACTTAAGCTATACCCTCCAGTTTTTCCGTTTGAACATACAACTCTGTGACAAGGTCTTATTATTGGTATTGGATTCTTGCCACACGCATTAGCGACTGCTCTATATGCTTTTGGTTTTCCAATTGCTGCTGCAATTTCTTTATACGATTTCGTTTTTCCGTAGGGAATCTTTTCAATTTGTTCAAAAACTAATTTATCGAAATCAGAATTTTTTAGCATTTATGTAGCTCTAATTACCTTAGTAATTTTTTTGATAGCCCAATCTAAATCATCTTTTGAAATCATTAATGGTGGTGCAAATCTAATAACCGTTTTATGAGTTTCTTTACATAAAAGTCCTTCATTAAGAAGCATCAAACACAAATCTTTAGCATTTACTTCTGATTCATTAAGTTCCATTCCAATCCATAAACCCTTTCCCCTAACATCTTTGATAATTTTGTTATCTATAGATTGTAATCTTGATTTGAAATACTCCCCCAAAACAGCACTGTTTTCTATTAAATTATCTTCATGTAAAAGTTGTAATGCCCTGCTTGCTACTTTTGTTGCCAATGGGTTCCCGCCAAAAGTAGATCCATGAGAGCCAGCATTAAAATGATTCATAACTTCTTTAGAACTTAAAAATGCAGAAATTGGTAGCATTGCACCACCTAAGGCTTTCCCAAGAATAAGACCATCAGGTTTTATATTGTCGTGTTCATACGCAAATAATTTTCCTGTCCTTCCAAGACCAGATTGAATTTCATCTAAAATAAGTAATACATTATTGTCTGTACATAAGTCTCTTATCTTTCTAAGCCACCCTTCTTCAGGAACTCTAATCCCCGCTTCTCCTTGAATTGGTTCAATTAAAATTGCGCAAGTATTTTTGTTTATTTTACTTTCAAATGATTTGATCGATTCATCCATTCCGCATTCTGACCAACAATATTTTGCTTCGATAAATCCTCCACTAAACGGTCCAAAACCATCCTTATATGACTTCTCAGAGGAGAATCCAACAATAGTAGTTGTTCTTCCATGAAAATTACCATCTGCGACAATAATTTCGGCCATGTCTTCTTTAATACCTTTTGTATGATAGCCCCATCTTCTAGCAGCTTTTATGGCTGTTTCTACTGCTTCAGCACCAGTATTCATAGTTAATATATTTTCAAAACCTGTAGATTTTGATAACTCTTCTAAGAAACCTCCAAATGGTTCTGTATAAAAAGCTCTTGAGGTAATAGCTAGTTTATTCGCCTGTTCTTGAATAGTCTTAACTAATTCAGGATGCGAATGCCCATGACTAACTGCAGAATATGCTGATACCATGTCAAGATATTTATTTCCATCAACATCCCAAAGATGAGCGCCCTCACCTCTATCTAGAACGACAGATAAAGGCGCATAATTTTTGGCACCAAAAAGCGATTCTTTTTTTATATATTCGTCTTGTAAACTTTGTGACATGAGTGTATTTTAACCGCATAGTTTTTATGAGCAAAGAATTATATGTCTAAACAGTCAACATCTCATTTATTCATGATAGAGCCAGAGGCATTTTATTCTAATGAACAGACTGCATTTACAAATCATTATCAAGAAAAGGTTACAGATGAAACTCCTGAAATTATTTCAGAAAAAGCCCTAACCGAGTTTCATAATCTTAAAAGTGCAATTGAAGAAAGAGGTATTAAGGTAACCAGTCTGAAAGGGTCTAAAGATTGCCCTGATCATATATTTCCAAATTGGTTTATAACTTTTCAAAATAAAACAATGCAAATATTTAGCATGATGGCTCCCAATAGAAGAAAAGAAAAAAAGTTATCTATGATTGAACATCTTACAAAGACATATGAGTTAACGGATGACATGTCATATCTTGAAGGTAAAGGGGTTTTCTTGGAATCTACAAGCAGCATGGTTTTTGATAGAGTAAATAGAATCGTTTATGCAGGTATTTCACCTAGAACTAATGCTGTTCAACTAATTATATGGTGCAGAAATAATGATTTTGAATTAGTTTTATTTGAAACAGAGAGTCACACAGGTTCACCAATTTATCACACAGATGTTTTGATGTATGTTGGAACTGAAATTATTGGAATTTGCTTTGATGTCATCGAGCCTGAGCACCTAGATTATGTTAAAAAAAAGGTAAATCAATATCATCAGGTAATTGAGCTATCAGCTGATCAGATTAAAAGATTTTGTGGGAATGCTATAGAAGCACAGAACAAAGACGGGGAATTATTTTTGATTATTTCTTCGACAGCTTATAAAGCGTTAAATCAAACTCAATTAGATAAACTTCTAAGCTCCTACAAAGATATTATTCATTCAGATATTCCAACTATTGAAAAATATGGCGGTGGTTCTGCAAGGTGTATGCTTACCGAATTATTTTAATAAAAAAAACGCTCAAAAGAGCGTTTTTTTATTAATAGATTAATGAATTAATCGTTAGTATTAAACCACATAGGCAATACAGCAATGGCTAATGCTGAAACACTCATCATCCAGGCCATAGCAATACCAAAACCATTCCCTTCATCCTGATTAGCTAAATAAGCTTGAGCAGCAGGACTTAGATCAACGTCACCATTTGCAGCATCAAGAGCGGCTAATGCAGCTGCTTGACCTTCAAATAAATTTCCTATGTTTGTGAAAACAATCATTGAAAACATAAACACACTGACAGCAAAAGAGGTAACAATTACTTTTCCAAGTAAGTTTGTACCCTTATCCATAGAAACACTGCTAAATCTTGCAGCAACCCAAAAGGCTATAACTAATGCCAATAAACCAGTTGCATTTGCACTTCTTCCAGTATGAAACGCATCCCACATAGCAATTTCTGCCATAGCGCTTTGTATAATAATATCTTCCATAATATCTCCCTTATTATTTTTTGATTAGATATATATTACAAGAATATAGAGATTGATATATAAATATTAAGTATATTTAGTATACATAAATTAAATTAAGCTTCTTTTACAAAATCTGAAACTTGTTTAACTCCGCCAAGTGGAAAAAAGTGTACCTTTTCAATATTAAAGAAGGGATTATTAGCCTTGTAATTAGCTAAATCAGTAATAATTGTTGTTGGCTTATAAGGTAACAATAATTTAGTAAGATCCATTGCTCTTTTTTGTATAATTTTTATAGAAGCTCCTACTCCACATTCTATTGAATATTTTAAAAGTGTCTGGAGTTTTGCTGGGCCCGCTATTCCAATATGAATGGGTATATCGATACCAGATTTTTTTAAATTATTTGCCCAACTTATTACTGAATCAGCATCAAAACTAAATTGAGTTGTAATCGCCATTTTTGCATCTGTTCGTTTACTAAATTCATTCTTCCACGATAGTGCTTGATCAACATTTTTTGTTGATCCATCTGGATCTATATCCATGCTGCCTTCAGGATGACCAGCGATATGAAGATTTTGAAAATTTGCTTTGTCAAAAAGTTCTGATTCAATCAGTTGAATAGAAGAATCATACTCTCCATATGGCTTATTTGCCCCACCAGCAATTAATAATCCATTTTTGACATTAGCCTCATTTTGATATTTTAATATCCAGTCTTGTAAAACATTTTTATCTTTAATTATTCGAGCAGGAAAATGTGGCATTGGTGTAAAACCTTGTTCATTTATTTTCTTAGCTGTAGCTACCATCTCCTCAATTGGAGTTCCCTCTATATGAGCAATATAAATTAAGGTTCCTTTTGGAATAAGGTCAGCAAAATTATCTATTTTGGCAGCAGCCCTTGGTGTAACTTCTATAGAGAATCCATCTAAAAAATTTTTTATTGCTTCAATACTCATAATTTATTAAACCATATATCTGGCGGAGAGTGAGGGATTCGAACCCTCGAACCAGTTGCCCAGTTACCTCCTTAGCAGGGAGGCGCTTTCGACCACTCAGCCAACTCTCCTATTAATATTAAGAAGAGGGATTATAACTGTTTGAAAATATAAAGATAACTAATTTATCTATCGAATTCTATTTGCATTCCAAAAGGTAAATCTTCAGCAACCTGACCATCTTTAAAGGCAATATTTCCATTAACAATTGTCATAAATATTGATGATTGAAATGTATGGCCATTAAAAGGAGACCAACCACATTTATATAAAATATTATCATTAGAAACTTTATAAGGTTTATCAATATCTAACACAGTCAAATCTGCATAATACCCTTCTCTTATATAACCTCTTTCCTTAACTTGAAATCTATTTGCAACATTGTGGCTAGTTTTTTGAACAATTGTTTCAAGAGAAAGGATATCTTGGTGATAAAAGTCCATGAGAATTTGCATACCATGTTGAACAAGTGGTAATCCTGCAGGTGCCTTAGAATAACTTTGACTTTTCTCATCCCATGTATGTGGAGCATGATCAGTTGCAATGATATCAATTTTATCTGTTAGCAAAGCATTTATTAGTGCAAGTCTATCTGACTCATATTTGATAGAAGGATTACACTTTATCTGATTACCAAGATCAGCATATCGTGATTCATTAAAATACATATGGTGAACACAAACCTCAGCTGTTATTTTTTTACCGTCAATCTTGCCAGCAGTAAAAAGTTCCATCTCTTTTTCTGTTGTTAAGTGAAAAACATGGAGATCCGAATCATATTTTTTTGCTAAATCCACTGCAAGTGAGCTAGATAGATAACAACTATCCACGTCTCTTATTAAATGATGATGCTCAGCGGACAAGTCTTCACCATACTTGTTAAAATATAGCTCCTCGTTCTCTTTAACTTTCTTTTGATCCTCACAATGAGTAACAACAATTAATGGTGAATAGTTAAAAATATCATCGAGAGCATTTATATCATCGACTAACATTTCTCCAAATGATGCTCCCATAAATACTTTTAGAGCAGCAGCTTGATTGATATCAACCTTTTTTATTTCTTCAATATTAGTATTGCTTGCTCCAAGATGAAAAGAATAGTTTGATAGAGCTCTTGTGCTAGCAAGTTGAAATTTTTTAGATAAATTTTCATTTGTTGTTGTGGTTGGATTAACATTAGGCATCTCAAAAAAGCTTGTTACTCCTCCAGCTAAACCTGCTTTTGATTCAGTCGCAATATCACCTTTATGAGTTAATCCAGGCTCTCTGAAATGCACTTGATCATCAATTAGACCAGGTATTACGAATCTTCCATCTATATCTATTATTTCTTTTGACTCTTGATCTATAGAGTTTGAAATTAGTTCAATTCTATTATTTTTAATTGCAATATCCGACTCAAAAGATTTATTTTCATTAATAACAGTGCAATTTTTTAGAATTAGGTCATACATTTATTTGTCTAGTTCAAACTCCTCATGAAGCACTTGTACTGCTTTATCAACTAGAGACTCATCAATAACCATTGTTATTTTAATTTCAGAAGTACATATTATTTGTATGTTTACATCCTTTTCTGAAAGAGCTTTGAAAGCTCGGCTTGCAACACCGGCTTGTGATCTCATACCAACTCCAACAAGTGAAACTTTTGCAATATCTGAGTTAACTATTAAATCTCTATACTCAACATCTTCTTTTATATCTTCAATAACTGAATTGACTGTTTCTTGATCTTCTGAAGAGACTGTAAAGGTGAAATCTGTTTTACCATCAACACTTACGTTTTGAACAATGACATCTACCTCAACATCAGCATCACTTATTGGCCCAAGAATCTTAAAAGCTGTTCCAGGAATATCTCCAACTCCATGTAAAGTAAATTTAACTTGGTTTTTCTGAGAGGCTATCCCAGATACCAATGCATTTTCCATAGTATCTTCCTTTAATGAAATTAATGTTCCGTTCCCATTATTAAAGCTTGATAATACTCGAACAGGAACATTATATTTATTTGCAAACTCTACAGCTCTAGTTTGTATGACTTTTGCACCCTGTCCAGCAAGCTCAAGCATCTCTTCCATTGTAATCGAATCTAATTTTTTTGCATTCGGTACAATTTTTGGATCAGTAGTAAATATACCATCTACGTCAGTATAAATGTCGCATCTTTTTGCTTTAACTTGAGCAGCAATTGCTACAGCCGTTGTATCTGATCCTCCTCTGCCTAGAGTAGTAACATCCCCTGTTTCAGTTATGCCTTGGAAACCAGTAATAATTGGAATAGTATCTTCTTCTAGAACTTCTAATATTTTTTTTGCATCAACATCTAAAATTCTTGCTTTTGAAAATGAATCAGTAGTTCTCATTGAGATTTGTGATGCAGAATAAGATTTAGCTTTAAGACCTTTTGAATGTAAGGCCATTGCCAATAAAGCTGAACTTATTGTCTCCCCAGTTGCTACTAATGCGTCAAACTCCCTTTTATTTGGATTTTCACTAAAATTTTTTGCTAAATTGACTAACTTATTTGTTTCGCCTGCCATAGCAGAGACAACAACCACAATCTTATTTGATTGGGATGCATTTTTAATAATGTCTGCTACAGCATCTATTCTTTCTACTGAGCCGACAGAAGTGCCTCCAAACTTTTGAACAATAATTTCAGACATATTATTTTTATTTTTCGAGGGATTTTACTGAATTTGGGATAGAAGTCACGAATTCTTTTAAATTTTCAGTTTCGCCAGCTCCTTGAGCAAAATCAGCCCTTCCACCACCTGAGCCATCAATATCACCAGATAGTTTTGAAATGACATCTTTAGCTGATAAAGAATCAGTTAAATTTGAAGTTACACCGCATACTAGTGCAACTTTATTACCAGTTGTAGATAAGATCACTACGCATATTTTTTCATTAGTATTTTTTTGTTCATCAACCAGGTTCCTCAAATCTTTTGTATTATCAATCTCCACCTGTTCTATTATTAACTTCCAATCATTAATTTCATGAGTTTCTGATACAACAACAGATTTTTTTGAAGTTTTATTATTTGAACCTTTCTTAAGTTTTTTATTTTCTTCTATTAACACTTTAATTTTTTCATTAACAAGATCAGCAGGAACATTTAATGTATTTTGGAGCGATAAATTTATATCTCTTATTTGCTTGATATGCTCTAAAGATTTCATTCCTGCAACAGCTTCTATTCTTCTTATTCCAGAAGCAACACTTGATTGATTGGTAATAATAAAGAACCCAATATCTCCAGTTCTTTGAACATGCGTTCCACCACATAACTCTACAGAGTAAGAATTTTCACCCATTGTAAGAACTCTGACATCATCATCATATTTTTCACCAAACAATGCCATCGCACCTGATTTCATAGCATCATCAAGTTTCATTAACTCAGTTTTGACCTCTAAATTATTCAAAGCTTCTTTATTGACAATCGATTCTATTTTTGAGATCTCATCTTGAGTAAGTGGTTTTGAGTGAGAAAAATCAAATCTTAGTTTATTTTCATCAACTAAAGATCCTTTTTGTTGAACATGGTCTCCCAACACCTCTCTTAAGGCAGCATGAACTAAATGAGTAGATGAGTGATGGATAGCAATTGCCGCCCTTTTTTCCTTTTCAACGCTCATTTTAATTACTTCACCAGTTTTGATTTTTCCTTTTTCAACAACGGCTTTATGAATAAACACTTTACCTTGCTTCTTACAATCTAAAATATTACCAGTAGCTGATTTAGATGCAAACTTTCCTTTATCCCCTATTTGTCCTCCAGATTCTGCATAAAATGGAGTTTGATTACATGCTATAAAGATTTCATCTTTGTTCTTTGCAGTATCAACTCTTTCTTGGTCTTTCCAAATTACTAATATTTTGGAATCTGATTCTAAATCTTCATATCCTAAAAATGTGGTTTCTTCAATCCCTGAGGCTGCTGGAAGAGATGAAACAAAACTACTCGACGCTTTTGAGGTCTGTTTTTGTTGATCCATACATTCATTGAAACGGTTTTCATCTATTTCAAGTTCTTTTTCTCTTGCAATATCTGCTGTTAAATCAAACGGGAATCCATATGTATCATGAAGTTTAAAAACCACGTCTCCAGATAATATCTTATTAGACATTTTTGAAATTGTTTCTTCTAATATATCAATACCGATTTCTAATGTTTCAAAGAATTTAACTTCCTCATTTTTAATTAATTTTGTTATTTCTTTTTGCTTTGACTTTAATTCAGGATATGCGGAACTCATAAGCTTTATTAAATCTTTAACTAAAAGATGTATGAAAGGTTTTTTTGCACCGATCTTATATCCATGTCTTATACCTCTTCTCATGATTCTTCTTAAAACGTAACCTCTACCTTCTTTTTCTGGAATTACGCCATCAGATAATAAAAAAACACTGGAACGAATATGATCAGAAATCACTTTATGTGATGTGCTACCTTCATTGCCAAGAAGTTTTTCCGATGCCTCAATTAAATCTTTAAAAACATCTGTTTCATAGTTTGAATTAACTCCTTGAAGCACAGCAGCAATTCTCTCTAATCCCATTCCAGTATCAACAGATGGTTTTGGTAGTGGCTCCATCTGCCCGTTTTCATCTCTATTGAATTGCATAAAAACTAAATTCCAAATTTCTATAAATCTATCTCCTTCATCGCCTTCTGCTCCTGGAGGTGTTCCCTCGATATGCTCTCCATGATCATAAAAAATTTCAGAGCATGGGCCGCAAGGACCTGTATCACCCATAGACCAAAAGTTTTCTTCATCTCCTAGTCTTGCTATTTTGTTTGGTTCAACCCCTATAATTTTTTTCCATATCTCTTCTGCTTCATCGTCATCTTTGTAAACAGTAATCCATAGTTTATCTTTATCTAATTTAAGAACTTCAGTTAAGAATTCCCAAGCATACTTAATAGCATCTTCTTTAAAGTAATCTCCAAAACTAAAGTTTCCTAACATTTCAAAAAAAGTATGATGCCTGAGTGTGTATCCTACGTTTTCTAAATCATTATGTTTTCCACCTGCTCTGATACATCTTTGAGACGATGCAGCTCTTTTATAATTTTTGCTTTCTGTCCCTAGAAATACATCTTTAAATTGAACCATTCCAGCATTTGTGAAAAGTAATGTTTCATCATTATTTGGGACTAAAGAGCTTGAAGATACAACCTCATGACCTTTTGAATTAAAAAAATTTAAGAATAATTTTCTAATTTTGTTAGTTTTCATTTTCCTTCATTAACTTCTTATATTTCTTATAATTTTCAATGTAGTGTTTAGCGCCAATAGAAACAACGCTCTGTTCTTCTTCATTAAGAGTTTTTTTAACTTTTCCAGGAATACCTAAAACCATAGATCCATCTGGAACTTCCATTCCCTCTGTTACTAATGCTTTGGAGCCGATGATACAGTTTTTTCCTATTTTTGCTCCATTTAGTACTACAGAACCTATGCCTATTAAGCTTCCATCCCCTATTGTGCATCCATGAAGCATAGCCATATGACCAACAGTTACCATTTTACCTACTGAACATGGAAAACCTGGGTCTGTATGAATTATTGCTCCGTCCTGAACGTTAGAACCTTCTCCAATATGTATGGGTTCATTGTCAGCTCTCAAAACTGAGTTAAACCAGATGCTAGCATCTTTAGCTAACTTAACTTCGCCAATTACAACGGCAGTTGGAGCTATCCAAAAATTATCTCCATCTGTTTCAATTTTTTTATCTCCTAAATCAATATTCATCATATGTCCTAATTAAATCAAAATTGGTTTTAATTGAAGCATCAAAGCAAATATTTAAAAAGTCAGCAGCAATCATCGCAGTTAAGCCCCATATTCGGTTTCCATTATAAACCCAACTTGGTATATATACTTTTAAATTACTTCTTTTAAATTCTTTATAACTAATATTTGATTTATCTAACAAAAAGCTTATTGGGACATTAAATATTTCATCTATTTCATAATTACCTTTAAATTCCTGGGGATTACAAAGAATTCCTACAAAAGGATGGACTTCAATCTTATGTCTAGATAATAAAAAATTTAATCTTCCCAATTTTTCAATATTATTTAAATCTAAATTTATTTCTTCGTTTGATTCTCTAAGCGCAGTATCGTAAAGACTTGAATCATTTTCTTCCCACATACCGCCAGGGAAACTAACTTCACCTGAATGAGTCGAAAGATTTGAAGATCTTTTGGTAAATAAAAGTTTATATTCTCCATCTCTTTCATCTTCTAAAAGAATAATTAAAACTCCAGCTTTTTTGTTCTTGGTTTTATCAATTAGATTTATTTGTTCAAGTTTTTGTTTTATGCTGTCTAACATATAGATAAGTTTAACTTCTTAAGTATCTATATTCTTTAATTAAGGAAGAAAATTGAAATATTGTTCTAATTGTGGGAGTTCAAATTTGGAATTTATGATTCCAGAGCATGACAATATTAAAAGATATTGTTGTCAAGATTGTGGCTCTATCTTTTATACAAACCCAAATAATGTAGTTGGGGCACTATGTATTAGAAACAAAAAAATATTGATGGCAAAAAGAGACATTAATCCTCGTAAGGGCTTGTGGACACTTCCTGCAGGATTTATGGAAAATGCTGAGACATTACAAGAAGGCGCACTAAGAGAAACGTTTGAAGAAACAGGTTCAAAAGCCAAAATCAAAATGGCTTACTCTATGTTTAGTCTTCCTCATATCAATCAAGTACATATGTTCTTTTTAGCCGATCTTTTAGATGATAATTATGGGCCTACTTTTGAAAGCTCTGATGTAAAACTTTTTGATATAGATGAGATTTTATGGGATGAAATAGCCTTTCCAACCGTTAAAAAAACCCTTGAATACTATATTGAAGATCTAAAAAATGGTGAGTTCATCTTTAGAGAAGAAAATATTAAGCTTTGGTAATTATGAATCGTCGCTAAATTTCTTAGCATTCACAAAAATTTGCATCCATGGAGAAAACTCTTTCCAGCCAATGTTATGCCAACTCATTTGAACCTTTCTAAAAACTCTTTCTGGATGGGGCATCATGACAGTAACTCTTCCATCAGAAGCTGTAATACCAGTTATACCTTTAGGAGAACCGTTAGGATTAATAGGATATTTTTCAGTTGAGTTTTCTGATGAATCAACAAAACGCATTGCAATTTGATCAGCTTTTTCTAATTTTTCTAAATTATTATCAGTAAAAAAAGCTCTTCCTTCTCCATGAGCAGATGCAACTGGAATCATCCAATCTTCCATACCGTCTAAAAGAACCGATTGAGTTTTTGAAATTTTCACTTGAACTAATCGAGCCTCAAACTGATCAGAAAAATTTCGTTCAAAACTTGGCCAATTATCTGCACCTGGAATAATATCTTTTAAATTAGATAGCATCTGGCACCCATTACAAACACCAAGCGTAAATACATTCTTGTTATTAAAAAATTCTTGGAACTGATCTTTTACACTGTTGTTATACAAAATAGTTTTTGACCAACCTCCTCCAGCACCAAGAACATCTCCATATGAAAAACCACCACATACCGCCATGCCTTCGAATTCTTTTAAATTTACTTCTCCATCAAGAAGATCTTGCATGTGAATATCGTGAGCGCTGAATCCAGCCAAAGTGAAGGCAGCCGCCATTTCATTTTGACCATTTACACCTTGCTCTCTGAGGACAGCAACTTTGGGTTTTATTGCTTTTAAATTAACTTGTTTTAGCTGTGACTCATCAAATGAGATATTGCTTTGAAGTCCTATATGATCTTTATCCTCTAATAAACTAAGTTCAGAATCAGCTACTTCTTTGTTATCTCTTAGAGCTTGAATTGCGTGGGAGGTTTCTCTCCAAATTTTTTCAAGCTTTATGATTGATTTGTTAAATATATTTTTTTCATTATTTACTATTAAAAAATCTTTATCTGAAATCTTTGCGATCTCTTTTACAAAAAGATTGTCCTTTTCAAGAATAGATATGACTTCACTTTTATCATCATCTTTAACCTGAATCACAAAACCTATCTCTTCTGAAAAAATAAAGCTGTTAATATCTGAAACGCTGCCTAAATTTAATGTCATTCCCACTTTTTTTGTAAAACACATTTCTAAAAGGCTTGTGATTAAACCTCCGTCAGAAATGTCATGCATGGAAAGTATTTGTTGATCTTTAACTAAGCCTTGGATCGATGTAAATAAATTATTAAATTTCTTCGTGTCTTCTATATCAGGAGTATTTTCATATTTAGACTCTGTTACCTCGGAAAAAATTGATCCTGCTAATCTATTATTTTCATCCAACTTAATTAATAAAATAGCGCTATCTTCATCTAGATTTAATTCAGGAGTAACCGCAACAGATACATCTTCAACTGGCGCCATCGCAGTTACAATTCCAGATAAGGGGCTTGAAACTTCAAGTTCATCATTTTTTTCAGACCATTTTGTCCTCATTGATAAAGAGTCTTTTCCCACAGGAATTGAAACATTAAGATCAATACTTATCTTTGATAACGCTTCAACGCCATATCTTAGTGCTGCATCATCATTATTTTCTCCAGAAGCTGCCATCCAGTTTGCTGATACCTGAACATTATTTAGACCTGTAATGACTACTCCAGCCATATTAGTAAGAGCTTCTCCTAATGCCATACGCATTGAAGCTGCTGGATTCGTTAGCGCTAGTGTAGGCTTTTCACCAATAGATATAACTTCACCGCTATTTGAAGTGAATGACCTTAAGCTTAGAGAATAATCAGAAACAGGAACTTGATATGGTCCAATAAATTGATCTCTAGCAACCATACCTCCTACACTTCTATCGCCTATTGTTATTAAAAAAGATTTTGAAGCCACTGTTGGATGCTGAAGAATTTTAAGTATTGATTCTTCAAGGTCATAATCTTCAGATTTATTTTCGTTAATGCCAGCTTGAATATCATCGGTGATATGCATCTCTGTTATTGGTAAATCTCCAAAAAGCATTGATAGAGGAACATTAACTGGATAGTTATTGTTGTGATCATCAAATAGTTTTACACTTTTTTCTTTCATGGTGTGACCAACAATTGCATATTCACATCTCTCTCTTAGGCATATCTTTTCAAATTCTTTTTGATTATTTTTGTTAATTGCCAAGACATATCTCTCTTGAGATTCGTTGGACCAAATTTCCATAGGAGACATAGATTTATCTGCATTAGGTATTTTTGATAACTCAATATAAACACCTAAATCAGAATCTTTAGCTAATTCTGGTATAGCATTTGATAGCCCTCCGGCACCTACATCATGAATAAATTCTATAAAGCTATCATCTTGAGAGGAACATCTATTAATTACTTCTTGGCATCTTCTTTCCATTTCTGCATTGTCTCTTTGGACAGATGCAAAATCTAAATCTTCATCACTTTCACCTGACGAAACTGATGAGGCTGCTCCACCACCAAGACCTATCAACATTGCAGGACCACCTAAAACAACTACTAAGTAATCTTCTTCTATTTGTAGTTTAAAATTATTTCTATCACGAATTTCACCAATTCCACCTGCTAGCATTATCGGTTTGTGATAACCAGTAGCTTTGTTATCTTCAAAGTCTGTTTCAAAACATCTAAAATATCCCAAAGTTGCAGGTCTTCCAAACTCATTATTAAATGCAGCTGCGCCTATAGGTGCTTCAATCATAATGTCTAGAGGTGAAGCAATTCTAGATGGCTTTCGCTCATCTTTTTCCCAAGACCTTTTTAAATTAGGAATTCTTAAATTAGAGACGTTATAACCAACTAATCCTACTTTAGGTTTAGCCCCTCTTCCCGTTGCCCCTTCATCTCTAATTTCGCCTCCTGATCCAGTTGATGCTCCTGGATAGGGTGAAATTGCCGTTGGATGATTATGGGTCTCAACTTTAATGGTTGAATTTAAATCATCTTCAATAAATTCATATTCATTAGATTCATTTAAATTTAGTCTTTCTACTTTAGAACCTTTGGTAATTGCAGCGTTATCTTTGTATGCTGAAATTATTCCATCTGGCGATGATTTGCTGGTCTCCTTAATTAAATCGAATAGTGTATTATTTTTTTGTTTGCCATTTATATTCCACTTAGCATTAAAAATTTTATGCCTACAATGCTCAGAATTTGCTTGAGCAAACATCATTAACTCTGCATCTGTAGGATTTCTTTTTTCTTGAGAATAAAAATCATAAAGGTAATCTATTTCATCATTACTCATCGCAAAACCAAAAGATTTATTAGCTTTTTCAAGCTCAGATTTACCTTTATTCAAAATATCAATATGATTTAAAGATCTTGGACCATCTGATGCGAATATATTTTTAAAATCATCATGATTTCTATATATTGATTGAGTCATCCGATCAAAAAACATTGAAAAATCAAGATTATCAAAATCAAGTTTCAAGTCAGCCCTAAATCCATACAATCTCTCAATCCTCGAGATATTTTTTAAGCCTACATTCTTTATAATGTCTTCTGTCTTAGATGACCATGGAGAAATAGTTCCCAACCTTGGCCCCACATAAAAATTAAATTGGTCATTGCTATCTTCAGCACAGAGAATATCTTTTATGCCTTCTTCATTGAACTGGTCAGAATCAGCAAGAACTATGTATATTTCATTAGAGTTAAATTCTGCATCTAATTGATTGGATTTATTGAATTGGTCCTTAATTTGAGCAAGCTTGGAACTTGAAAAACTTTGTTTGCCTTGAAATATAAAGTTTTTAGTCTTTGACACTTCTTTAAGTCTGAAATATTGTATATAACAATTATAAAGTCTTTATATATTAAATAATTAAAAATGGGGAATATCTTTAGATTTTTTTTCTTACCAGTAACAGCTCTAATTTTGATCAGTTGTTCAAATATCAATAAACAAATGAGCTGTGAAGAAATTTTAGATACTATATATATGAATTCTTCTTTAAATAACTTTGAAAAAAATAAATTTAAAGATTTATTTACAAATCGTTATCCTGAGTATGACTTAATGTTTCAAGATGCTGCAGATGAAACAAATATTGAAAAAAATCTCCTAGCAGCTATTTCTTTTCAAGAGTCTCAATGGGATCCTAAAGCAATATCTAATATGGGCGTTAGAGGTATGATGATGGTTACGTTAGAAACAGCAGCATTGGTTGGCGTTGAAAAAAGATTAAATCCAGAACAAAACATTAAAGGTGGAGCAAGATATTTTGCAATGCTTATGGAAAAAAATAAAATTGGTCCCACCGAGGCTGATCAATTATCTATTGTTCTAGCAAGTTACAATCTTGGTCCTACAAATATTATTAAAGTTGCAAACTTGGTAAATTCAAATATTGAAGAAGTTTTGTGGAATGAAATTAAAAAAGAATTAAGCACTATTAAAGCAGAAGATCTGAGCCTTTCAGATAGTGGCTCTTATTCGCGAGGGCAACAAGCTATAGATTATGTAGATAGAGTGAAAAATTATTATCAACTGTTAAGCGCGCATTCTTGTGTTGCACCTAAAGATCAATTAACTTTCTTTTAAGAGAATTTATTTTATCTCTACATACGGCAGCTTTCTCAAACTCCATTTTTTTAGCTAAAGCAAACATTTCATCTTCAAGCTTGTTAAGAGTGTCAGTAATATTTTCAACAGTATCGTCTTGAATCTTGAAAGTAACAATTTTTTCTATATCTTCTTTTTTCTTTTTCGTACTTCCTTTTATAACCCTTGCACCTTCCATAATATCTTTTACTTTTGTTGTAATAGATTTTGGAGTTATATTATTTTCATTATTAAATTTTTCTTGGATGGCTCTTCTTCTATCTGTTTCATCAATAGCTCTTTGCATTGATCCTGTTACTTTATCTGCGTATAAAATAGCCCTACCTCTTAAATTTCTTGCCGCCCTACCAATTGTCTGGATAAGGGTGGTATCTGATCTTAGAAAACCCTCTTTATCTGCATCTAAAATAGCCACCAAACTTACTTCTGGTATATCTAACCCTTCTCTTAAAAGATTAATACCAACCAATACATCAAATTTGCCTAATCGAAGATCTCTTATAATCTCAACCCTCTCGACAGTATCAATATCTGAGTGCATATATCTAGCTGAAATATTATTCTCATTAAGATAGTCGTTTAAATCTTCTGCCATCCTTTTTGTAAGAGTGGTTATTAAAACTCTTTCTTTCATAGATACTCTTTCGTTGCATTCGCCAATGACGTCATCAATTTGTGTTGAAGCAGGTCTTATTTCAACATCGGGGTCAGTAAGGCCAGTTGGTCTAACTAGTAATTCAACTAAATTATCTTGTTTTTCATTTTCATATTTACTCGGTGTTGCTGAAACATATATTCTTTGAGGAGCAAGCATCTCCCATTCCTCAAATTTTAAAGGTCTGTTATCTAATGCTGAGGGTAATCTAAATCCATATTCCACAAGGGTTTCTTTTCTTGACCTGTCACCTTTGTACATTGCTCCAATTTGTGGAACAGAAACATGTGATTCATCTATAAATACAATTGCATCTTTAGGAATGTAGTCAAATAAGCATGGAGGAGATTCTCCAGGCTTTCGTCCGCTTAAATATCTAGAGTAATTTTCAATACCTTGGCAATAACCTAGTTCTCTCATCATTTCCATGTCATAGGTAGTCCTTTCTTGGAGACGTTGAGCTTCAACAAGTTTGTTATTCTCTTTCAAAAATTCTAAACGTAACTTCAATTCATCTTTGATATCTGGAATACAATTTGTGACTGTTTCTTTTGGAGTAACATAATGAGTTTTAGGAAATATTGTTGCTCTTGGTATTTCATTAATTACTGCTCCGGTCAAAGGATCAAACCAAGATAACCTTTCTATCTCATCTCCAAAGAATTCAATTCTTAGGGCTTCTTTATCCGAGTCTGCAGGATATACGTCTACTGTGTCGCCTCTAACTCTAAATGTTGCTCTTCTAAAATCTAAATCATTTCTAGTATATTGAAGCGCAGAAAGTCTAAGGACTAAATCACGTTGTGAAATAGTATCTCCTCTATCTAAATGAACTACCATTTTTAAATAGGACTCTGGAGCACCAAGACCATATATAGATGAAACGGTTGCAACAACAATAGTGTCTTTTCTTTCGATTAATGCTTTGGTGGCTGATAAACGCATTTGTTCAATATGCTCATTAATTGATGCATCTTTTGCAATATAAGTATCTGAGGTTGGAACGTATGCTTCGGGTTGGTAATAATCATAATAAGAAACAAAATACTCAACAGAATTATTTGGAAAAAAATCTCTGAATTCTCCATATAGTTGAGCTGCAAGAGTTTTGTTATGGGCCATAACTATTGCCGGTCTTTGAGTTTCTTCAATAACCTTAGCCATTGTGTATGTTTTTCCAGAACCTGTTACGCCCAACAAGGTTTGATGAAGTAATCCATCTTGTAAACCAGAAACTAAATTAGTTATGGCTTCAGGCTGAGATCCCGCTGGTTCAAAATCAGATACTACCTTTAATGTTTTTGTCATTTACTTATATATAAAAAATTACTTATAATGCTCAGCTATTAGCGTTCCTCAGTAGCTCAGCGGTAGAGCAGTTGACTGTTAATCAATTGGTCGTTGGTTCGATCCCAACCTGAGGAGCCATTTTAACTTTTCTTTAAAATTTTTACCTAAGAATTCATAATAAAAAACTTCTTAAGCAAGTTAAAGATATTTTCTCTAGTTTTTCTAAAAGCATTTTCTGACTGAGTTTTTGTATAACTGTCATTATCTGGATCTTCATTTGGCCAATGCAAAGTATTAGTTGATTTTGGAACAATGGGACAGACCTCTTCAGCACATAAAGTAATCACATGATCAAGTTTATTTATAAACTCCATATCAAGACTTTCGATTGATTTTGTTTTGTGGCTTGAAATATCAATGCCAATTTCATTCATTACAAAAATAGCATCACTATGGACTTTTTTTGATGGTTTTGATCCAGCGCTTCTTATGTTGTATGACTTTGGAAGCATATCTTTTGCTAAGCCTTCCGCTATTTGGCTCCTAGCAGAGTTGCCAACACATAAAAAAAGAATATTCATTATCGAAAATTGTAGATTGTTTAATATAAGAGTATCTTATAACTTTTAATTATAATTAATAAAGTGTTCAGTAAAATTTCTATAAATAATATGCTGGATGGTCTTGATGGCCATCTCGGTGAAGATGACTATTCTGAGCCACTTGAAATTCTAATAAATTCTGCAAATAAAAATAATAAATTTAACCTATTTGGTACCTTTGCATTTAAAAACCAACTTAAAGACAGGTTAAAAATGAGAAGTAAATTACATAACTTTATGAAGGGTAAAGATTTACCCCCTCCTTCTGATCCTATTTTTGTTACTGGGCTTCCAAGATCTGGAACAACATTCTTATTCAATCTTTTGGCACTCGATAAGAATCATAGATCTCCAAAATATTGGGAGATTATGTCTCCTTTACCAATAACTAAAAGTGATTTTGATATCAAAAGGCGGGAATGGAAAATAAATGCAGAACTAAAATTTGCTCGAACAATAATCCCAAAATTAAGATCGATGCATCATATTCGTGCACAAACTCCTGAGGAATGCGAACTGCTAGCAACAATCAATGTAAGAAGTTTTGTATATATGTGTATGGCAAACGTACCTGAGTATGTGGAGTATCTTAAAGATTGTAGTTTTGAGTCTGTGTTTATGTGGCATAAAAAATTTTTTCAGATGCTTGAATTAAATGGCAAGCCAAAAAGATGGTTGTTAAAAGATCCAAGTCATATTGGTCATATACCTGAGATACTTTCTACTTATCCAAACGCAAAATTTATAAATATTCATAGATCTCCAATGGAATCCATTGGTTCGTTTTGCAGCCTTGCTAAAAATATTAGGTCTGCATTTTCAAAGAATGTTAACACCAAAGAAATTGGTAATGTTATTTTGGATTTTTGGCAGCATAGTCTTAATAAAGGTATCGATGCAAAACAAAATCTTTCTGAAGGGCAAATTATTGACGTAAGCTATTCAGGTCTTATAAATAACCCTCTTTTAAGCATCAAGGATATTTATGAAAAGTTTGGCTTAGACATTGATATAGAAACTGAAAACAGTATGAAACAATATTTGATAAATCAAACCAAAATAAAAAAACAAAAACATAATTATTCATTGGAAGAATTTGGTCTAAATGAGAAAAATATTAATGATCATTTAAAAAACTACATTATGAATAATGAGTTTTAATGATAAAATTAATTAATTAATCCAGGAAAATTCATTGAATATAAATAAAAATTCAACTTTATTAACTTTTGCGTCATTGCTCATTTTTCTGGTTTCATGTGCAGATAAGACTAATATTAAAGAAGTTGAAGAACTTACGGAGAAAACTATGACACAAGTTACTATCAAGACATCTGTTGGTGATATCCAATTAGAATTAAATGATGAGAAAGCCCCTATCACTGTTGAAAACTTTAAAGCAATCGCGCAGTCTGGTTATTATGAAGGGACTATATTTCATAGAGTCATCAATGGTTTTATGGTTCAAGGTGGCGGTTTAACAGCAGATATGAATAATAAATCAAGCGGCACTGCTCCCATTCAAAATGAAGCAAATAATGGACTTTCAAATGACAGAGGAACTGTTGCAATGGCAAGAACCATGGACCCTCATTCTGCAACCAGTCAATTTTTTATAAATCATAAAGATAATGGGTTTTTAAATCATACAGGTGAAAATTCTCAAGGTTGGGGTTATGCAGTCTTTGGTGCTGTTACTGAAGGTATGGATGTAGTAGATCAAATCGCAGATGTTGCAACTGGTACTTCAGGCGGTTATCAAGATGTTCCTGAAGATGTTATAACCATTGAGTCTGTTACTATTAGTGAATGAAGCCACGCTTTATATCAGACATACATCTAAGCGAAGATAATCCTCATTTAACTAATGCATTTAAGTTATTTTTAAATGAATCTAAAAAGACTTGTACTCACCTATTCATATTAGGAGACTTATTCGAAATTTGGATTGGTGATGATGATGATAATCTTTTCATTCAAGATATAAAGAAAGCTCTTATCGACTTTACTTCAGATGGTCCTGAAACATTTCTAATGCATGGAAACAGAGATTTTTTAATTGGTGAGGCTTTTGCCAATGAAGTTAGCATCTCTGTGCTTCCAGATCCTTATACTCTTGATATCAATGGTATGAATACCATCCTAAGCCACGGAGATTTCTTGTGTACTGATGACGTTGACTACATAGAATTTAGAGATAAGGTTAGATCTGAAAAGTGGCAAAAAGATTTCTTATCTAAAAGTATTGATGAAAGGAATGAAATTGCAAACTCATTGAGATCTGATAGCAGAGATGCTACCTCTGAAAAGTCTCTTGAAATCACAGATGCAAATCTTGAAACAGTAAATAATTTCATTCAAGAAAATAAACCAGATATTCTTATTCATGGTCATACACACAGACCAAAAATACATGAACATAATTCAACTAAAAGAGTTGTTCTGGGAGATTGGGATAAGTTTGGTTGGTATTTTTCTATTGAAGAAAATAATCTAAATTTAAAAGAATTTAAAATCTAAAAACAGCATTGTCTTAAACTTAAATATACTGTATATTTATACAGTATTTAGTAATTCCTATGAAAGTTAACTATATCGGAAAAATTTCTGAAGAAAATCTGCCGGCAATATTTGTGCCCTATTTTCTTGAATCGGTCCATGCAGGGTTCCCTAGCCCTGCTAGCGACTATATTGAAAGTCCTATAGATTTAAATAAACACTTAATTAAAAATGGAGCTGCAACTTTTTTAGTGAGGGCTCAAGGACAATCTATGGTTGGCTCTGGTATTACTGACCAGGCAGTTTTGATAGTTGATAGAAGTATAAAGCCTTCGCATAACAGTATAGTTGTAGCAACCATAGATGGTGAATTTGTTTGTAAACGATTAAAACTCAAACCAAGAATGTGTTTAATGCCAGATAATCCTGAATATCCTCCTATCTTTATTAATAATGGTCAAGAATTAGAAATAGTAGGTACCGTAACAGCTGCAATTAATAAATTCTAATGGCTTTTGCTCTTGTAGACTGTGAAAGTTTTTATGCATCTTGCGAAAGAATTTTTCGTCCAGACCTAAAAAATATTCCAATAGTTGTACTCTCTAATAATGATGGTTGTGTTATTGCAAGAAGTACTGAAGCAAAAAAAATGGGTATTGGAATGGGAGTACCCTGGTTCAAAGTTAGAGAATCTTTTCTAAAACAAAACGGTCAAGTTTTTTCATCAAACTTTACATTTTATGGCGATATATCTTCCAGAGTTATGAATATTCTTGAAGGATTTGTTCCAAGAATTGAAATATATAGCATTGATGAAGCTTTTTTAGATTTAGATACTTTAAAACAAAACTACAAACTATATGATTTTGGTTGTCATATAAGGTCCTTAGTAAGGCAATGGACAGGAATACCAGTTCGAATAGGCATAGCTCCAAATAAAACTTTAAGTAAGATTGCAATTAATGAAATTAAAAGAAGAAATATACCAACATCCGTGATTCATTTATCAAATAAAAAACAAATTGAAATCGCCTTAAGTCATACCCCAGTTCGTGAAGTATGGGGAGTAGGAAGAAGATTAAATGATCATTTGAATAAAGCTGGTATCAATACAGCCTTAGATCTTGCGAAGGTCAATCCACAAAATATTAGAAAAAGATTTAGTGTGGTTTTAGAAAGAACTGTTAGAGAGCTTAGGGGTGAAAGATGTCTTAATATTGAAGATGATATCTCATCAAAAAAACAAATTGTTGTCAGTAGAAGTTTTGGAGAGAGGGTCTCTAATTTGAATACATTAAAACCTATAGTTAGCAATTTTGCTGTTCGAGCAGCAGAAAAACTGAGAAGTGAAAAACAAAAATGCTCTCAAGTTTCTGTTTTTGTTAGGACCAGTCCTTTTAATATAAACAAGCCTCAACATTCAGATTTAAAATCAATTGAGTTATTTACCCCTACAAATGACACCAGAGACATCCTCATAGCTGCAAAGAGAGGTTTGTTACCAATTTTTAGATCTGGATATGACTATGCAAAAGCAGGAATAATCTTAAATAAATTTACTAACGAGCAAATTAAACAACACTCTTTATTCAAAGATCCTAATGAACCCAAGCAAAATACAAGGTTTATGAAATATCTTGATCAAATGAATGCTTATGAAACCCAGATTTACTATGCTTCACAAAATACAAAAAAATGGTCACCAATGAAACAAAATATGACTTCTCCGAAATATACAACTAATTGGTATGAACTTCCAAAGGTAAACTGAATGATTAAAAATTCCACATTAGCTCAAGAAAACAAACTTCTGATGAAGAGATATCATTGTTAGAAACACTTGAGTAGTCAGAAAAGTAGCTAGATCTCCCTTGCTGTCTGCAACCAATATTAGTATTCATAGCAGTAAAAATTTCAAGCATCAATCCTAACTCAACTTCCCAATTATGAGTTTTCATTCCATCGTCCAGTTCTAATATATAATTTCTATTCGCCCCTTCCACGGTGTAATACATATTCTGGCTAGAAGTTTTCGAGTAATCTAAACCATATTCTATCGTCATATAAGGCATTACGTTATATTTAGATCTCGAAAATAGATAGCTGATATCTGTTCCAATTGATGCCTTGGCATTTGATAATGTTAGTTCATCAAAAGTTAATGCAGTCTCACCGCCTATTTCACTATATTTATCAAACTCAGTGTATGAGCCATCGATTCTAAGATAGGGAGAAATCTGCCAGTTGCTAGTCTCATTACTTAACGAGCGAATGAGCGCAAGGGATCCATATACCTGATTCGCCTCTCGTTCGCCTTTTAGAAGTTCTTCTTTATCCAATCGGTCTGAGTTAAATTCTAACTTACTTATCCCAAAAATATATTGCAAGGTATTCGGTCTATCATCAAATTTTCCATATGTTGAAAAGCTATAATTCCTAGACTCTACATGGGATTCAAAGTTTCTATCCATTGGTTTGCTTTCTCCTAGACCCAAGGCAAAACCAAATAAATCCCCCTCATCACTCAATAACTTATCAATCCCTAGGTGAAAAGATCTTTCATCTAGAGTTCTTGGACTAGGCTTAGTTTTACCTAGAGTAAATTCTCCAAATTCACCATCAATCCATACTGACCAATCACCAATCACTTCTTTAAGCTCTCCATCAGCCGTCACTTTCACAGGGTCTGATGCCCATGCTTTAATGGTTGACTTTAATTCATCTAAATTTAAGGTGTTTTCAGCTTGATCCTGATCATCATTTATATTCGAAATTTTAATTTCAGAGTTATCATCTACAAAACCTGAGTCTGAGTCATTAAATTGAGAATTAATAAGTTCTGTATCGGAATTGGAAGAGGCTTTTGCAATCATAGATTCTGATGGTGTGTAATTATCAAAATCTGATATACAGAAATAATTAACATTTGGGTCTGTCCATGCTTTTTGATCATCTGTTAGTGTATGGGTGTATACCAAATTGTTGCCTAATAGTGAATTAGAAGATTCTAAAAGAGTGATAATAATTTTCCTGTCGCCCTGGATAAAGCTATATCTATCTTGCTGAATATCATCAATAGTAAGGATGGCAGATTTAAGCCCAGCATCTATATTTAATATCCCTTCACCATATGAGAATTTTTCTACATCTGATGAGCCAGTAACACTAAAATCTACAACGATATTTTCAGGTGCTATTTTAGATAAATTCACTTTAATCTCTAAAGATGTAGCAGTTTTAGGGCCGCTAGAATTAATCGTACAAAGTTCTACTATTGGCTCCTTAACAAAATTATTATCAAGCTCACTCACGCCAATAGTTTGAATTGAATCAATTATCTTATTGTTAAAATTAACCCTTAAACCTTGTCGCGATGAAGTCTTCATACGCTTGGAAATTACATCAATATTTTTATCAACCCATCGTGTTGCGATCTGTGTCATAGCTTTTGCATTATCAATTACAGGCTGCTTTAAAGTAGGATCCGTCAATACGATAGGAGTTTTAAAATTAAATTCTTTCTTATCACTAATACCTTTAAAAGAATTGCCTATAATGTCTTCAAATACAGTGCCTTCAATTAATACGTAATATTCTGTTTCATACTCAAGATCCATGGGCAGATTAATCGTAATGATTTCTGTCCCACAACCAGTTACAATTTCATTTGGTAAACTAACAGCAAAAGAAGAAGAATTATCCTCTGATTCAATATTAATTGTGCCAGATTCACAATTCACAGCCTTATTAAAAGTCAAAATAATATCACTATCTACCGGGACCCTTGTTGTGTCATCGAGAGGACTGGTTGCAATCAAAATAGGTCTTTTATCATCATCATTTGCCAATATTGTATGAGTATGAATATTGTCATCACCAAGTATTGTATTGATAGGATTAGACAGTGTGATGATAATGGTTTCGTTATCTTCTGCGAGGTCGTCGTCTATAATATTAGGAATTGTTATGATGCCGGTATTTTCGCCAGCATCAAGTGTTAAGGTGCCATCCTCTAAATCATGGTCAATACCTGAGCCAGATGCTGTTCCTGTCAATTGATAATCCACTGAAATCTGTCTGCCAGATACCTCAGATATATCAACCGTGATACTTATTGAGGACGAAGGCTCATCACTTTCTGAGCTTATGATATTAAAATCAACTTTAGGAGAGTTGTCATTATCATTAATAGTGTATGTGTAGACGATATCAGTTCCCAAGATTGCGTTATTTGGATTTGATAAAGTGACTATTACTGTTTCGTTTTCTTCATCTAACGCATCATCAACAATATCAGTTATTGTAATAGTTCCAATTTTCTCACCAGCGCTAATTGTGAGCGTTCCATTGGTTAAAGTGTAATCAGTGCCCGATCCAGTTGCAGTTCCAGTAACTGTATAATCAACTGTTATGTTTTGAGTATATGTAGCGGACAAATCAACAGTTAAAGCTGCTGAGGAAACAGATTCATCTCCACTCGAGTTGGTAATATTGAAGTCAATATTTGGTTTATCGTTATCAGTAATTGTATATATATGAGTATTGTCACTTCCCAAAGTTGCATTACTGGGGCTGGATAAAGTAACAATCACTGTCTCACTACCCTCAGCAATTGAATCGTCAACAATATTGCTAATGGTGACGGTGCCACTTGTTTCACCAGCATTAATTGTTAAGGTGCCATTAGTCAAAGTGTAATCTGTGCCCGATCCAGTGGCAGTTCCAGTTACAGCGTAATCGACTGTAACATTAAGTCCTGAGGCTGCAGATAAATTTATAGTCAAACCTGCAGAAGAAACAGATTCAACTCCACTTGAGCTAGTGGTATTGAAGTCAACTACTGGCGCACTGTCATTATCAGTTATGGTATAAGTATGAACACTATCACTTCCCAAGGTTGCATTGCTGGGGCTCGATAAAGTAACGATTACTGTTTCATTTGGTTCATCTAATGAGTCATCAGCAATATTTTCAATGGTGATAGTGCCAGATGTTGAACCGGCGCTAATAGTAAGAGTTCCATTTGCTAAAGCGTAATCTGTGCCTGATCCAGTTGCTGTTCCAGTTACAACATAATCTATCGTTACATCCTTACTTGATATTGCTGATAAATTTACAGTTATTGCCTTAGATGAATTAGCCTCACCCCCACTAGAGCTTGTTAGATTAAATTCTATTACTGGGGGACTATCATCGTCTTTGATCGTTACAGTATGAACAAAATTAGTCCCAAGTGTTGCATTCGTTGGGTTAGACAAAGAAATTATTATTGTTTCGTCTATCTCATCCAACAAGTCATCAATAATATTGCTTATTGTTATAATTCCAGTTGTTGCGCCTGCGTTTATTGTTAGCGTTCCATCATCAAGAGAGTAATCGGTACCTGATCCGGTTGCTGTTCCTGTAACTGCATAATCAACTTCAATATCAGCCTCGGATGCAAAAGGAATTGAAATTTCAATTGATGTCGAAGAGACTGATTCTGGATTATCAGATGTTGTTTCGGAAAATGCTACAGTTGGAGTACCGTCATTGTCGTTAATGGTATAAGTATGGACTCTATCATCCCCAAGAACAGCATTGTTTGGTCCTGATAATGTTAAGACCACAGTTTCATTACCTTCTGATGACAAATCGTCGATAATACCAGTTATAGAAATAGTTGCGCTTGTTTCACCAGCATTTATCGTTAAGCTGCCATCACCCAGAGTATAATCAGTGCCTGAACCTATGGCTGTACCTGAAACTTCATAACTCACTGTAATGTCACTACTGGAAGCTGCAGATAAATCTACAGTTATGGCTGTTGAGGAAATAGATTCAGAACCAGATGAGCTTGTTATATTGAAACTGATTGAAGGTTGGTCATCATCATCAGTGATAGTGTAAGTGTGAGCATCATCACTACCCAAGGTTGCATTACTAGGACTTGATAACGTAATGATTACAGTTTCATCCGTCTCGTCTGAAGTATCATCAATAATATTTGCAATAGTAATAGTGCCAGTTGTGTCGCCTGCAGCAATGCTTAAAGTTCCATTTTCAAGGGTATAATCAGTACCCGATCCAGTGGCTGTTCCTGTAACCGCATAGTTGACTGTTACTATTTCGCCAGAAGGCCCAGATAAATCTACCGTTAAACCTTTAGAAGAAACTGATTCAGCACCACTTGAGCTTGTAGTATTAAAATCTATCGTTGGCGTATTGTCATTGTCAGAAATAGTATAAGTATGAATGCTATCACTTCCCAAAGTTGCATTACTTGGGCTTGATAATGTTAGAACAACAGTTTCATTTGCTTCGTCAATTGAATCATCAACAATACTGGCGATTGTGATCGTGCCTGACGATGCTCCAGCACTGATAGTAAGTGTTCCATCAGCTAAAGTATAATCTGTACCAGATCCAGTTGCTGTTCCGGTGATTGCATAATTAACCAAAACATTTTTTGCTGAAACAGCAGACAAGTCTACTGTGATAGTTTTGCTTGAAACAGATTCAGCTCCATTAGAACTAGTAGCATTGAAGTCAACCACTGGAGCATCGTCATTGTCAAAAATTGTATAAGTATGAATACTGTCACTACCCAAGGTCGCATTACTAGGATTCGATAAAGTTAGAATCACGGTCTCATTGTCTTCATCAATGGAGTCATTAATAATACTGGCAATGGTGATAGTGCCCGATGTTGATCCTGCACTTATAGTTAAAGTGCCGCTTGCTAGGGTGTAATCTGTACCAGAGCCTGTCGCAGTTCCTGTGATAGCATAATCAACTGTCACATTTTGACTGGATGCACCAGATAAATCTACAGTAATAGCTTTAGAAGAAACAGATTCTGCTCCACTTGAACTGGTGGTATTAAAGTCAATGGTTGGAGTACTCTCATTATCAGTGATAGTATAAGTGTGGGCATCATCGCTACCTAAAGTTGCATTACTTGGATTAGACAAAGTAATAATAACTGTCTCATTTGCTTCATCTAAAGAGTCATCAATAATTCCGGCTACTGTAATAGTTCCAGATGTTGATCCTGCACTTATTGTCAACGTTCCATTAGCTAGAGTGTAATCGGTACCAGAACCGGTTGCGGTTCCTGTAACCGCATAATCAACTGTTACATCTTGACTTGATGCGGCAGATAAATCTACAGTCAAACCTACTGTAGATACTGATTCAGCCCCACTAGAACTGGTAGCATTGAAATCAACTACTGGAGCATCATCATTATCAGTGATGGTATAAGTATGTACGCTGTCACTTCCCAAAGTTGCATTGCTAGGACTTGATAGAGTTAAAATGACGGTTTCGTTTGCCTCGTCAGCCGCATCATCAATAATACTTGCAATCGTAATAGTGCCACTTGTTGCTCCAGCATTAATGGTTAACGAACCGTTAGCCAAGGTGTAATCGGTACCAGATCCAGTTGCAGTTCCTGTAACTGCATAAGCAACTGTTACGTCTTGTCCTGAGGCTGCAGATAAATCTACAGTGAGAGCTTTAGATGATGTTGATTCAGCACCACTTGAACTAGTAGCATTAAAATCAACCACCGGCGCACTTTCATTATCTGTGATGGTATAAGTATGAGCATCATCGCTTCCCAAAGTTGCATTGCTGGGATTCGACAAAGTAACAATGACTGTCTCATTTGCTTCATCCAGGGAGTCATCAACAATACTAGCAATAGTAATTGTTCCGCTGGTTTCACCAGCATTAATTGTTAGGGTTCCATTGGTTAAGGTGTAATCGGTGCCTGATCCAGTTGCAGTTCCTGTAACTGCATAATCAACGGTCACATTTTGTCCTGAGACTGCTGATAAATCTACAGTCAAGCCTGCAGAAGAAACTGACTCTGTTCCACTTGAACTAGTAGCATTAAAATCAACCACCGGTGCACTGTCATTAT
Source organism: uncultured SAR86 cluster bacterium (assembly GCA_902517505.1). Classification (GTDB taxonomy): domain Bacteria; phylum Pseudomonadota; class Gammaproteobacteria; order Magnimaribacterales; family D2472; genus SAR86A. The sequence continues at coordinate 39,190 of CABYCL010000011.1, forward strand.
CAGTAATGGTGTAAGTATGAGCATCATCACTACCCAAAGTTGCATTGCTGGGATTCGACAAAGTAACAATAACTGTCTCATTTGCTTCATCAATTGAGTCATCTATGATGCTAGATATATTTATGGTTCCACTTGTGGAGCCAGCATTAATAGTTAAAGTACCGTTAGCCAAAGTGTAATCAGTTCCAGAGCCTGTCGCAGTTCCAGTTACAGCATAATCAACTGTAACATTTTGTCCTGAGGCTGAAGATAAATCAACCGTGAGATCTTTTGAGGAAACTGACTCGGCATCACTTGAACTGTTAGCATTAAAATCAACCACCGGTGCACTGTCGTTATCAGTAATAGTATAGGTATGAACAAGAGTAGAACCCGGGTTAGCATTAGACGGATTAGATAAAGTAACAATAACAGTCTCATTTGGTTCATCTAGAGAGTCATCAACAATTCCAGCAATAGTTATTGTCGTTGATGTTGAACCAGCTGAAATAGTTGCAGTACCATTAGCAAGAGTAAAATCAGTACCTGAACCTGTGGCTGTGCCTGTAATGGCATAATCGACTGTTACGTTAGAGCCGCTTGATGCAGACAGTTCAATGGTTAAATCTTTGGAGGATACTGATTCAGCTCCGCTTGAGCTGGCATTTGCAAATTCTATATCCGGAGCAACTAAAGGATCTAAAATTGTAAATGTGTGGACATCATCGCTGCCAACCGTTGCGTTACTAGGACTTGATAAAGTCAAAACAACGGTCTCGTTTCCCTCATCACTCCCATCATTAACTATTCCTGCTACTGTAATAGTTCCGGTTGATGATCCAGCATTGATCGTAAGTGTTCCATTGGCTAGAGTGTAATCGGTTCCAGAGCCCGTTGCAGTTCCAGTTACAGCATAATTAACTGTTACGTCTTGTGCTGAGACTGAAGATAAGTCGACTGTAATAGTTTTAGAAGATACTGATTCTAGTCCACTAGAACTAGTCGCTTCAAAATCAACTGCTGGTGCACTGTCATTATCAGTAATGGTATAAGTATGAGCATCGTCACTTCCCAAAGTTGCATTGCTAGGATTTGATAAAGTAACAATGACTGTCTCATTGGATTCATCTAGAGAGTCATCAACAATACTGCCAATAGTGATAGTGCCAGATGTTGCACCGGCACTTATTGTTAGTGTTCCATTGGCTAAAGTGTAATCTGTACCCGATCCAGTTGCAGTTCCTGTAACTGCATAGTCAACTGTGACGTTTTTACTAGATGCTGCAGATAAATCAACAGTGAGAGCATTAGATGATGTGGATTCAGCTCCACTTGAACTAGTAGCATTGAAATCAACAACTGGAGCACTGTCATTATCAGTGATGGTATAAGTGTGGGCATCATCGCTACCCAAAGTTGCATTACTAGGACTCGACAACGCAACGATGACTGTCTCATTTGCTTCATCCAAAGAATCATCAACAATGCTAGCAATTGTGATAGTGCCAGATGTTGAGCCTGCACTTATTGTTAGTGTTCCATTAGCTAAAGTGTAAT
>CABYCL010000012.1 GCA_902517505.1 uncultured SAR86 cluster bacterium
ATATATTTAACTGATTTCACTTTTAAATTTTATCAAATTATAGAGTTCAATAAAAAGAGGGCCTAAAGCCCTCTTTTATAAGATTGAAATCTAATATTAGAATTCTAATACAACGCTAGCAAAAATTCTTCTGCCAATTACATCGTAAACACCTGGTTCTGTATTTCCATTAAAATTACTATGGAAATATGGAGGGTTTTCATCAGTAGCGTTATTAATACCTATTCTATAAGTCGCATTACCCATTTCATATGTAGTAACAAGATCAAGATAAGTAGTTGCTTCTGCAACAGCATCAGCTGTTACTGATGGATCTCTCCAAACATCATCAGATTCAGAAACGTATCTAATATTTGCCATTGATGACCAATTTTCGCCATTAACACCCATACCAAGAACAAATCTTAATTCAGGATAAACAGCAAAACCATCAGCAGTTCCTGCATAATCTTTAACAGGTGAACCTAAAGCACTTGATTCATACTGATTATAAATCGTTGAATCAAAGCTAAGACTGTAACCAGTCGCTCTTGCTCCATCTAAATCACCAGTTAATGCTGCGCTAATGTCCCAACCATTTGCTTCGATATTTGCAAAGTTACCCCAAGGAGTTTCTAAGTCACCTGGATAACCATAATAATATAATGGATTTCCATCACCGTAATCAATAAAGTAAGAACAGCTTCCTGTAGTGTAATCTAAGGTTGGTTGATTTAAACAATCGTAGAATAATACGTTAGCACTTGGTAGGCCAATAGCATCTTGAATTTCAATTGCCCAATAATCAATAGAAGCTACAAATCCAGGCATTGAAGCTGGAGTATATACAGCACCAACAGTAAAGTTGGTTGATTCTTCAGGAGCTAAGTCTCCTTCTGAGTAATATTCGTGATATGACTGCCATGCAAAACCGTATTCACCAGCATCTGAAGGATCAAATCCAAGAGATACACAATTATCATAGATATTTTGTGTAATTGAACCTGAAGCTAATCTTCTGTCAGCAAACTCACAAGGTAAGTCAATAACTGGGAATGTTGTGCTTGCAACAGTATTTAATTCAGAAACATTAGGAGCTCTGAATCCTGTACCGTATGTCGCTCTCATTCTTAAATCATCTGATACTACATAGTCTGCACCAACCTTAAAGTTAGTTGTATCACCAACAGTGTCATAATCAGAATATCTTACTGACGCATCAACATTCAATTGATCAGATACTGATGTGAAAATCTCACCAAATACTTCAGTGACGTTGAATCCACCTCTTAATGGAGATGAAGCACCACCTGTTGTTAAACCCTCTGCAGAGAATTCATCAGGTTTAAAGTACCCAGATTCAGATCTTTTCTCAACACCAACTGCAAAAGCTGACCCATTAGATAGGTCGCCTGAAATTGTATATGCGAATAATTCCATTTCTGCTCCAGATTGATCCTTTAGAGATCCAGCAGTCAAAAATGACATTTGCTCATCAGTTATTGAACCAAATTCAGCGAAAGGATTTAAAACACCTGGGCATGAAGAACTTGCAGCACAAGCAACTGGATCAACAGCTGTTGCCCATCTATCAAATCTTCCATAATTTAGAGTTTCATCAACTTGTTCAGTCTCTGCAACTACCATATAAAAATCATGGTCCATTCCATTACTTTCCCATTTAAGTCCCATCGTGATGTTGTATTGATCAACAGTCTGATCAAATAAACGACCACCGGACTCTTCGAATCTTCTGTTAATTCTTACACCCACATCACAAATTGCAGAACCATCGTCTGCCGCAGTGTTAGCACAAGCAACAGAACCAAATGGGTTATATGGGTTATTTGCTGGAACATAATCATTCCATTGAGAGCCATTATTAGGTGTTTCAACTGAACTATTTACAGCAAATGATGCATCTGGTGCCAGTCTTTGATGTGAAAGTCTTCTGTTGTATGTACCTTCAAAATAGAACTCAACATTATCAGTTACATCCATTTTACCGATTACAGCCATTTGAGTTCTTTCATTTGGTGTAATTAATGCATTTACCGGAGCATAGTTATAAACATCTCCTGAAGTGAAAGCTCTAGCAGCTCCAATAGTTGAATCATAAATATAGTTTCCACCTGGACCTCTAATTTTTCTACTGTTTGATGAACCAGAGCCTACAGCTTTAAAATTTCCATCAGATTGTAACTGTGGGTATAAAGCATCGTATGCCCATGGCTGCTCAGCTTGTAGCATTTCTTTTTGATTTTTATGAGCTACAGAAAATACAACGTTACCATTGTTACCTGCAATACCTGCCATTAATCCAACATCATTATTTTCAGCTTGACCATTCTCAAGACCTTGACCGGTTCCAATAGAAACTTTTAGTCCTTCAAATTCATCATCAAGAACAAAGTTAAGTACTCCTGATAAAGCATCTGAACCATAAATAGCGGATGCACCATCTTTAAGTACTTCAACAGACTTAATCATCATTTCAGGAATAGAGCCAATATCAACAGCACCATCACCACCAACATCACCAATAACTCGGTGACCGTTTACTAGAACAAGTGTTCTGTTAAAACCAAGTCCTCTCAAGTCAACTTTTCTAGATCCATCACCACCATTATTCGTAGAAGTTCCTAATTGATACCCTGTAAAAGCAGGCGTATATTTCAAATACTCATCGACACTAGCATTACCAGCATCCATAATATCCTCTTCAGAAATTATCAATAAAGGTGAAGATGAACTAAAGCCATCCTTTGCAATCTTTGATCCAGTAACGATAACTTCCTCGACGTCGCTATCTGCATCATCTTGTGCAACAATATTGGCATTAAATAAGCCAAAAGTTAACACAAGGACTACAAATAAGTAATTTTCTTTATTATTAAACATACATTTCCCCGTAGTTAATTAAATTTATGTGCATAACAAACAGTTGCTATAACACAACATGTTGCTATTGTTTCAGAGTTTTTTATATAAATCTACAATTTTCTGCAATTATTTATAATTAAATATAACTAAGATTTATATATTTAATTTAAAATTAAATAATAACAATGGCTCTTTGAATTACTTTTATCTACAATATATTTTTAGCAGAAATTTATGTTACTTAAAAACAAGAAAATTTTAATTACAGGATTGGCAAATAAGTATTCGATTGCAGCTGGCATAGCATATGCAATGCATAGAGAAGGCGCTGAACTAGCTTTTACATATCAAAATGAGAGGCTTTTAAAGAATCTTAGACCAATAGCTAATGAGTGTGGCTCTGATGTTTTAATTGAATGTGATGTATCAAATGATGATTCAATTACATCTTCATTTGTTGAGTTATCAAAAAAATGGGAAAAGTTTGATGGATTTGTTCATTCCATTGGGTTTGCTCCTGCTGATCAGCTTGAAGGTGACTTTCTCAAAGTAACTAATCGTGAAGGCTTTAAAATTGCACATGATATAAGTTCATATAGTTTTACAGCAATGGCAAAAGAATCAAAGTCTATGCTTAACGAGAATTCAGCTCTTCTCACCCTTACCTACTTAGGATCAACACAAACAATGCCTAATTACAACGTTATGGGTCTTGCTAAAGCTAGTTTAGAAGCAAATACAAGATTCTTAGCTGCATCATTAGGAAAAGATAATATTCGTGTAAATGCTATATCAGCAGGTCCGATTAAAACTCTTGCAGCTTCTGGTGTTAAAAATTTTAGAAAAATGCTATCTCAACATTCTAATAAAGCTCCGTTAGGTAGAACTGTAACAGCTGAGGAAGTTGGAAATGTTGCTGCATTTATGTGTTCAGACTTTGCAAGTGGTATTACAGGAGAGATTACATATGTTGATGCAGGATTTAATATAGCTGCGATGCCACTAAACGAGCTTAACGATGATTAAAAAATCTTATGAAAAATATGTGCTACCAAAGCTTCTAGATTGTTGTTGCTCAACTAAACCAATAAACTATCAAAGAAAAAAAATTGTTCCCAATGCTAGTGGTAATATTTTAGAAATTGGAATAGGATCAGGTTTAAACCTTCCATTTTATGAAAAATCAAAAATTATCAATCTATATGGTATTGATCCATCAAGTGAATTATGTGATATGGCAGAAAAATCAGCATCTGATAATGAAATAGATGTTAATTTGTTAATTAATGGAGCTGAGGAAATTGAATTACCTAAAGATTCGATAGACACAGTAGTTATGACGTACACCTTGTGCACTATTCCAAATCCAATAGATGCACTTAAAGAAATTAAACGAGTAATGAAAGCTGATGCAAAAATGCTTTTTTGTGAACATGGAACTGCACCAGATAAAAATATACTTAAATGGCAAAATAGAATTAATCCAATATGGGGAAAACTATTTGGTGGATGTAATATTAATAGAGATATACCAAGTATTTTAAAAGAAAATGGTTTCAAAATTAATACACTAGATCAAATGTACCTTCCTAGTACACCAAAAATAGTTGGTTACAACTACTGGGGCGAAGCATCCAACTAAACTCATGAGCAATAGACCTGTTGTGGTTGGATTAGGAACTATCCAGCAAAAAGGTAACTATGACGAACTTGATGAAGCTCTCATATTAATGGATAAAGCCGTTAAGAAAGCTATTGGTGACAGTACGAACAGTAATATTACAGAATATATAGATGAGGTTAGGGTTCCAAAAGGATTTTGGAGATATAGAGATCCTGGTAAGTGGGTTGCTGAAAACAATAATATCAAATCAGTCCAAACAACTGTAACGAAAGTAGGAATACTTCAACAAAACCTTATCAATACTGCATGCAATAAAATTCAAAATGGTGAAATCGAGGCTAGCTTAATTTTAGGTGGTGAATCTCGTTTTAAAATGCTTAGATCATCAATTGAAAAAAAAGATTATATTGAAACCCCTTTAATAACGAATCCTGATATTTACGATAAATCAACCGAAGAACTTCAATTAGACATTGAAGAAAAAGAATTGGGTTCAATGGCTGTTGGTTATTATGCAATTTTAGAAAGCGCATTTAGATGCATGTTACAAAATAATCATGACGATCATAATAACTATTTATCTGAAATATATTCTGGTTATTCAGAAATTGCTGCAAGAAATAAAGATGGATGGATTGAACAGTCTATTGATAAAAAAGATATAAAAAATGAATCAAAAAAGAATTTAAGGCAAGCATTTCCATACAATAAGTATCACTGTACCAGCTGGAATGTAAATCAAGCATGCGCAATTATAATTTGTTCAGAAGATGTTGCTAACAAACTTAATATTCCAATTGAGAAAAGAGTCTATCCCTTAGCATCATCTGAAAATAACCATATGATATCGACTCTGCAAAGGCCTAATTTAATTCAATCAGAAGGTATGCAACTTGCAGCAAATTTTATTTTAGATATTTGTAGTAAATATAATTTAAAACCAGATTTATACGATTTATATAGTTGCTTTCCTGTTGCTGTTCAAATGTTTGCAAAATCATTAAAACTTGACCAAATTAATGATAAAACTATTACAGGAGCAATGCCATTTGCTGGAGGTCCTTTAAATAGTTATGTGCTTCATTCAACAGCAAAATTAATTGAAAAATTAAGAAAAAATTATAATGTTGGAATAGTTACTGGAGCGTCAGGTATGATGACAAAACAATCATATGCACTTTGGTCAAAGAATCCATATATAGATTTCAAATATAAAGATTGCACTCATAAAGCTAAAGAAGTTGAACTTCCAGTTAAATTATCAGATCAGAAAAATGGCTCAGGAAAAATAATTGGATACACAATCCTTATGAAGAATAACATCAATAAAGCCATCATTTTTGTAGATACAGATGAAAGAAAAAGAAAATTAATTACCTCATCCGATGAATCTATTATTAATAAAATGCAAAATACTGAATGGGTTGGAAAAAGAATAATCTTTAAAGAAGATCAATTGGCTTGAACTGATACACCTGCATTTGGTCTTCTTAAATCAGCAAAACCATAGTTTACTCCTTCAGATATATGTATGCTTTGAGTGCTACCAATCGTATTTTCATATTCTGTCTTGTGCCCCATATTATTTAGTCTTCTAATAATATCTCTACTCACTGCCCTCTCATGTTCAAGGCCTTCATAAGGCCAATCTTTATGAATTCTTGGAAGCATTGTTGCTTCACCAATATCTAAATTAAAATCTATAACGCCTGTAATTACTCTAAGGATTGCAGCTGGTATATCAGATCCACCTGGAGAACCGGTTATTAAAAATAAATCATCATTTTTATCAAATACAATGGTCGGCGCCATTGTGCTCATTGGTTTTTTTCCAGGCTCAAATCTATTTCCAGGGCTTGCACCTCTTCCAATATCATTTTTATCACCGTATCTATAAGCAAAATTATTCATTTGACTGTTCATTAATATTCCTGTTCCAGGAATTGTCACTCCAGAACCAAAAGACAGCCCAAGCGTATAAGTATTTGATACAGCATTTCCTTCTTTATCAATTATTGAAAAATGAGTTGTGTCCTTGCTTTCTTTTGGTTTTTTAAAGGGTTTTACATCTTCTACTGGACTCGCCTTATTTGAATCTATTGAACTAATAAGCTCTTTAATTCTCTCAGTTGAAAGTAACTCTGAAATTGGAACATCAAAATATTCAGGATCTCCAACAAAATGAGATCTATTGTTATGGCCTCTTCTTAAAGATTCTGCTAAAAAGTGGTATGTTTTAGTTGAGTCACTTTTATATTTATTAATATTAATATTATTGAGAATACTCAAAGATGTTAATAAAGTAATGCCGCCACCTGATGGTGGAGCTGCAGTAAAAACTTTATAACCTTTATAATTTATAGCAACTGGCATTCTAAAAAAAGATTCATAGTTTTTTAAATCTTCATGAGTTATTAATCCATTGTTTTGATTCATTGCATTGACAATCTTGTCAGCAATCTCACCTTCATAAAAACCTTTAATACCATTTTTTGAGATTTCCTTAAATGTTTTAGCTAGATCAGGTCTTTTCATGATTGAAAATTCTTTTAAGGGTTCATTATCTTTAAAATATATAGAATAAGATTCCTTATCGCTTTTAAGTTGTGGTGTTACATCAATGACGTAACTTAAATCACTTGAAACAACTATACCTTCTTCAGCTTGAGCTATAACAGGCTTCATAATTTCTTGAAGATTTAATCTCCCAAAATTCTTATGGGCCTCCAGTAATCCATAAACAGTTCCAGGAACTGCTGAGGCTAAATATGTATAATCCACCCTCTCCCATCTTTTTGAATTTGTTTCAGGTACTTTTTTTGTTCCAAGCAATTTTTCAATTGATGCGTTTCTTGGAGATTTGCTTCTATAATCAATATAGAAAATTTCATCCTTTTCTTTTATATAAATTAGCATAAAACCTCCACCGCCTAAGTTACCAGCCCTTGGCAATGTGGTAGCAAGAGAAAAACCAACTGCAACCGCAGCATCAACTGCATTTCCTCCCATGTCTAAGATTTCTATACCAATATCAGACGAAAGAACATTTTGACTTACAACCATTCCACTCTTACTCGAAGTTGGATGAAATGGATGAGGATAATCTATATAGTCTGTAGCTTTTACTAATGAGAAGAATAATATTAAAACTATAAATTTCATTAAAATATAAGTGGTGCAAAATAATAAGCAAAAATTGTTACAACCAATATCCCTATTATATTTAAGGCGAATCCAGCTCTCATCATAGTAGCTATGGTGAATTTATTTGAGCCATAAACTATAGCGTTTGGTGGAGTAGCAACTGGCAACATAAATGCACAACTTGCTGCCAAACATACTGGTACTGTTAAGGAAACTGGTAGGACTCCTATCGCAATAGCTAAAGCTCCAAAAACAGGAAGGAAAGTTGTTGTAGTTGTTACATTGCTTGTTATCTCTGTTAAGAAGATTATTAAAGTAGCTACAGCTAATATTAAAACTATTGGAGGAACTGTATTGAGGATTAATAAACTATTACCAATCCATATACCTAGACCACTTGAACTAATTTGAGCAGCAAGTGAAAGACCGCCTCCAAATAATATTAATAAACCCCATGGCAAGTCTTTTGATCTTTCCCATTGAAGAAGATCACCTTTTTTAGAGGCTGATGGAGTCATAAAAATTAATATAGCAGCAATAATTGCTATACCAGCATCTGTTAAACCAGAAAGTACTTCTATTTTATTTAGCAATGTTCTAAATACCCATGCAAATACTGCTAATCCAAAAATAATAGAAATTCTTCTTTCATCTTTTGTGAATTCTCCCATATCACTTAACATAACTCTGAGTTCATTTCTTGCCTCAATTGAAGACGTAAAATTTATTGGAAAAACATATTTTGTTAATAATATCCATGCTCCAAATAATAAAATACTTGCCAGTGGCACTCCTAACATCATCCAATCAAACATGGAAATCTCAACTCCGTAGGTATCTTGCATGAAAGCACTAAATACTATGTTTGGCGCGGTGCCAATTAATGTTGACATGCCTCCAATAGTTGCAGCATAGGCAATACCAAGAAGCAAAGCTGTATCAAAATTAGATTTATCTCTATCTGTAAGTCCTGGAATAGTCTCTGACATTACCGTGCATACCGCCAACCCAATAGGTAATAACATTAGAGTAGTTGAGGTATTCATCACCCACATACTAATAAGGGCAGCGACAAGCATAAATCCACCAACCAATGTTCTTCCACTTGATCCAACAGAAATTATCATTTTTAAAGCGATTCTTTTATGAAGTCCTGAGCTTTCAATGCCTAAAGCGAGCATAAATCCTCCTAAAAATAGATATATATTCTTATTTGCATACGGTACTGCAGCTTCTTCAAAAGAGGTTACTCCAAGTAATGGAAATAATGCCAAAGGTAATAATGCTGTAATCGCAACGGGAACTGTTTCAGTTGCCCACCAAATTGCCATTAAAACTGCGACAGCTGCAACATTCCATGCTACAACACTCAAACCATCAGGAGTAGGAGAAATTAGCATGATTAGAAATAATAATATTCCTATTGAGAAACCTTTCTTTTTATATGCCGACATTACTTAATTATATGTTTAAAAGACAAAAAAAAGGGAGTTAAATAACTCCCTTTTTACATGAACAATTTTAGAAATCCATTCTTAGATCAAGATAATAATGCCTTCCCTCATCTCTGTGGATATCTGAATAGAAACCAAAGAATCCATCGGCAAGAGGAGCTCTTTCATCTTTTATGTTTTTAATCATAAATCTGAGCCTTGCATCATTTCCATTTAGTGTAAAGTTTTTATATACACTTAAATTGGCAGTCGTCATGGTTGGAATTTTCCAAGCAACTCCATCATCAGTTTTAACACCAGTATCAAGTAATTCACCTAATCTTAGTGCGGTTAATGTTGCGCCCCATTCACCACGCTTAAAGTTAACTTTAAGAGTATCTTTCTGATCAGTACCAGTAGTCTCAACTCCTAAAAGATCGCCATAGCCAGAAATAGTTGTGTAAGCAGGAAGAGTGCCATTATTTACAGCTGCTTCTATTTTAGAAAATTCAGCAGATGGTTCTTGCTCGAACTCATCGGTAATAGAACTTTGGAAAGTAACACCAAATTCTCCAAGACTTGTTTCAAAGTTATAGTAGACTGAGAAGTCTGTACCTTTTACAGTTCTTGTAGCCAAGTTTCTGTATGGTTCATATATAACATCTTGTTGGCCTGCTGGGCATATACCTGCAGCAAAAAAGCCTGCATCATCTCTATAAGAAGATGATGGTTTTGACCCGCTATACCCGTATTGATCTCTGTACACAACAGAACCATTAAGAGCATACTTACCAAATTGATTATTTAGTATATTTTTACCTGAACAGAATGCTAGCATTTCAGCTACATTTGTTGCACCACCAATACCTTGCTCTATCCTTAATAAAAGATCTAATACACTCTGGTTAGTTCTTCCAAAAAGACCAATAGTATTTTCTTTTTCAATTGACCATGTATCAACTGTAATTGTCAATGCATCATTAGGTGTTATAACTAAACCTAAAGTAGAGTTATCAGATTCTTCTGGTTTAAGATCTGGGTTACCAAGTCTGAAGTGAAGAGTATTTCCAACTGTGTAGTCACTATATCCTGAAGTAGCAGATTTTGGCATATTATTACCATTTTTAACGTACAACCTATACTGTTGAACGGCATCTGTTCTAGTGCCTGTTCTAGTAACATATGGTTGATTCATTTGTAAAATGTTTGGAGATCTAAATGCAGTTGAAAAAGAGCCTCTTAATTTAACATAATCATTCAAATCATAACCTAGAGCTATTCTCCCAACAGTAGTTGATTCTGTATCAGAAAAATCTTCTTGTCTAAATGCAATTTGAGCATCTAGTTTAGATGTTATCGGTAATATAAATTCAACAAATGAAGAATTAACTCTTTTAACACCAAAAACATCAACAGTGGGGCTTGATCCCATTACAGCAGATGTAAATGGATGAGATCTAGTTTGACTTGTGACTCCACAGCAATCTTGAGTAGTTATTGTTCCATCAAGAAGCATATCTCTGTCATCAGTATATGTTTCTTTTCTTCTTTCAATACCGATTAAAAAACCAACTGGGCCAGCTGGAAGCTCAAAGACCTCAGGATTAGACATTTTAAAATCGAACATATCTAATGTTGATTTATCATCTCTCCTAATATCAGCAAGGATGTTATCACCATTATTAGTATCCCAGTTTGGATCGAAAATATTAAAAGCAGAAGCTGTAGTACTTAAAGAACCTTTTAAATTTTCATATAACAAAGGATAAGTCATTCTGTCTTTTGCTAAATCATTACTTCTTGCTTTTGAGCTGGTAATTGCAGCTTCCCAATCCCAGCCATTACTAAACGTACCTCGTAAACCTAATAAAAATCGTGTACTAACTTTATCAACATCTATAGTTCGACCTTTATTAAACGGTCTCCAACCATCTATACCTACAGTTTTATCTGTTGGAAAACCAATTGCCTCAGGAAGTTGAGAAAACCAATAATAATCTGAATCTATAGTGAATATTCCACCTTTAAAACTACCAGCTGAAACAGCTCTGCTTGATGAGGCTGTGTAGTAACCTAACTCATTAAATAACTCAACTCCATTATCAAATTCATGATTTGTAAAGATAAAAAATTGAGATCTTTGCATTTCACCACGGTAATCACCTAAACCTCTTTGATTTGATCTAAAGTTACCAAGATCAGTATTAAACATACAAGTTCCCATACCAGTAGAGACTGCTCCTGGGAGGCTACAAAGTGGAGATGATGCAGGAGCCATTTCAACTTCACCATCTTTAGGAGCTGCCCAAGAAAAAGGCGAAAGTGCAGTAGATTTTCCATATTTTGAATTAAGATCAAGCTGGAACCAACCATAAGCACTCGTATTATTTAAACCAGCGTCTATAAATGGTGAATCAGGATCAAGATATCTTTCATAGTCTTGGAAACACCATTTCTCATCTTCACATGCGCTGATGCTGCCCCTGTCTCTATGTCGTGCAAAAATAGAAATGTTTGTTGCGCCACCATTAAGATCAGTACCAAATTTATAACTGATATCTTTATCGGTTGCATCAAAGTGCTCGTATCCAGTAACTCTAACAGCTAATCTTGATCCAACATAATCAGTATCTAAAACATTATTTACAACACCAGCAACAGCATCAGCACCATAAATAGCAGATGCACCGTCTCTAAGTATCTCTAATCTGTCTAGGCCATTAGTTGGTATCAGGTTTGTGTTAACGGTAACAGTTGGAACAAAGTCACCACCAATATATTCAGTTTGATAACCAGCATTGTTAACCATTCTTCTTCCATTTAAAAGAGTTAGTGTATTTCCAACACCCATACTTCTTAAATTGTATGCGCCAGAGTCACCTCTTGATGCGTTTACACCACCAGAAGCTTGTTCTTGCTCATTAAAGAAATTCAGACCTTGTTCAACTAAATTTTCAACAAGTTCATCACCATCGCTAACTCCCAATGCTGAAATGTCATCAGCAGATAACACAGTAACAGGCAAAGCAGCGGTAATTGATGCTCCCTTTATTTGAGAACCAACCACAACAACTTCTTCTACATCTGTATCAGAACTATCTTGTGCTAATAATCCAAAAGGCATTAATAGCATTACTGTTAGTAAATACTTTAAATTATTCATAAAAATCCCCTTTAATGAAACAGTTAAATTACGCTTATTATAGGCAATAGACCAATTATATGTCTACTTTTGTAAATATTATTTATGTATTTTATTTATACGTAACTTAATAAATTTTCGACTCTCTCAATCGATTTTTCTTTTCCAAATATTGCTAAAGTTAGTCCTAATGAAGGTGATTTAGTTGAGCCAGTAAGAGCAATTCTTATTGGTTGATTTACGGCAGGAACTGATAATTCATTTTGTGTTTGAAATTCCTTTAAAACAATGTCAATGGAACTTTCATTCCAATTATCAATATTTACAAAAATATCTTTTAGACTATTGAGTATTGATTTATCTTTGATGAACTTAGTTATTGCTTTTTCATCATAACTTTCTATTTCTCGATAATATGGAATTAAAGATTCTGCTATTCCTGAATAAGTATTATCAGAAGTTCTCATAGACTGAATTAATAAATCTACATCATGATGATCATTTATGCTTATATTTAATTTTTCTAAAAAGGGTTCTAATTGATTTTTAAAATCTTCTAAAGATAGATTTGCAAGATGTTGAGAATTTAACCAATCCAGTTTGGAAATATCAAAAATTGCACCAGCTTTTTGAACTTCTTTAATATCAAAATCTTTAATAAGATCATTTAAATAAAATATCTCCTTATCTCCTTTTGACCAACCCAGTCTAGCCAATGTATTTAAAATCGCAGAATCTAAATATCCTTTTTCACGATATTCTTTCAGGCTTGTTGCAGCATTTCTTTTTGATAACCTTTTTTTATCTGTTCCAAGTACCAAAGGCAAATGAGCATATTCTAATTCTGGATATCCAAGAGCATTTTGAATGTGAATTTGTCTTGGGGTATTACTGATATGATCTTCACCCCTAATAACAGTGGTTACATTTTGTTCATAATCATCTACAACATTACATAAATGATAAGTTGGTGTCCCATCACTTCTCAGCAAGATAAGATCATCGAGTTCATTATTATTAAATTTTATTTCACCTCTAATAATGTCATTAACTATGATATCTCCATCCTCAGGTGTGGCGAGCCTCAATACTGTTTTTTCTGAACGTTCCAAGCCAAGATTTCTACTTCTTCCATCATACATAGGCTTAATTCCAGCAGCAGTTTGTTCATTTCGCATTTTATCTAATTCTTCAGGAGAACAGTCACACCAATATGCATTTCCTGATTCGACAATTTTTTCTGCAGCTTTTGTATATATCTCATTTCTTTCTGATTGATTTATTGGTTTTTGATCTGGCGATAGTCCAATTGACGACAAATTATCGAGAATATCTTTTTCATATTTTTTGGTTGAGCGTTCTCTGTCAGTATCCTCAATTCTTATAAGAAATAATCCATCATTCTGTTTTGCATAAACATAATTAAAAAGCGCTGTTCTTACTCCTCCAATATGCAATGTTCCTGTAGGGCTGGGAGCAAATCTTGTGATAACTTTTTTCATTTAAATTTTCTCCATATAGCACTTACAGAATGTTTTTTTTCAATTTCAGCTACTCTACTTTCATGAGCCTGAATGTCTTCTTTGCAGATATTAATTTTTGGTAGATTATCAATTTTTTCAACTATAAGGTTTTTTGAATCTATGTTTTTATTAGACAATGCTGTCCCGTTTGTAATAAATTCAAACTTGCTCTGACCACCAGTAAGTTGCATATAAACGTCAGCCAAAATATTTGCATCAAGCAATGCTCCGTGGAAGGTTCTGTCATAACCCGAAACATCGTATCTTGTTGCTAAAGCATCTAAAGAATTTCTTTGGCCTGGAAATTTGTCTCTAGCTATGATTAAAGAGTCTTCTACTTCACAAATTTCTTCAATTTTTGGATAGCTTGTAGAGGTTAATTGCAGCTCATTATTTAAAAAACCTAAATCAAAAGGAGCATTATGAATAACCAAAGTAGCTCCTTCTATAAAATTTATAAACTCCTCAGCAATCTCATCAAAAGAAGGTTTATCCTCTAAATCTTGATTAGTAATGCCGTGTACTTTTGAAGCTTCTTCATCAATTAGTCTTGATGGGTTTAAGTAACTATGAAAATGATCTTCTGACTTTTTTCGATCATTTAATAAAACTGCACCTATTTCAATTACGCGATGTCCTTGCTTTACCTCTAATCCAGTTGTTTCTGTATCTAGTACTATATATTTTTTTGCCATTTTTAAAGATTATCTATTCCTTTATTCGCAAGCGCATCTGCGATCTCGTTCTTTTTGTGTCCTGAATGTCCCTTAACCCAATTCCATTTTATATTGTGTTTAGAAACAAGCTCATCTAATTCCATCCATAAATCTTTATTTTTAACATCTTTCTTTGCTGAGTTCTTCCAATTATTTTTTTTCCAATTTTCAATCCATGATGTTATTCCATCCATAACATATTTGGAATCAGTTGTAAGATTAACCTCACAAGGTTCTTTTAAAATTTTTAACCCTTCTATGGCAGCTTTAAGTTCCATCTGATTATTGGTTGTATTTTTTTCACCACCACAATATTCTTTTGATATGTTTTCATACTCTATTAGTACTCCCCATCCACCAAGACCAGGATTTCCTCTGCATGCACCATCGGTATAAATATTTACTGTTTTCATAAAATTAAATTAGAATTTATATATGTTAAGTGTAGAGCCAATAAATGCATATGATGATAATTATATTTGGTTAGTATCAACTAATGAAGGGTCAATAGTTATTGACCCAGGAGAATCAGAAAAAATAATTAAAGCTATTGATGAAAATATAATAGACTTAAAAGGAATTCTTATAACACATCATCACTATGATCATACAAATGGACTTAAAGATTTATTAGAAAAAAATGAATTTGATGTATATGGTCCTATAAATAATATCAATGGTATTAATAAAAAAGTAAGTGATTTAGATAAGTTTTCAATTATTGGAATAGAATTTGAAGTTATAGAGATACCTGGTCATACCCTAGACCACATAGCCTTTTACTCATTTAATAATGGAAGCCCAATCCTTTTTTGTGGGGATACACTTTTTGCAGGTGGTTGTGGTCGAGTTTTTGAAGGAACATATGAACAGATGTTTGAGGCCTTAAAGAAAATATCTAAATTTCCAAAAAATACTAAAGTTTATTGTGGTCATGAATATACCTTATCAAATATTAAATTTGCACTTGAGGTAGACCCAAATAATGAAAAGCTTCAAAGTGAATTTGAACATGTTCAGAGCTTAGTTAAATCTAATATTCCTTCTCTTCCCACAACAATTGAAAAAGAATTAGATTTAAATCCTTTTTTAAGATGCAATACTTTAGAAATACAAAAAAATATTATCGAAAGATTTAATGTAGGCAATAGCGAATTTGAAATTTTTACCGCAATAAGAAAATGGAAAGACAACTACTAATAACTATATTGATTTCATTTTTAATTTTTGGCTGTCAACAAGTCGAGGTTAAGCAAAAGAATATTAATAAAAAAATTAATGAGGGCTCAGATATTTTAATTAAGGAGCCTAGATACGAAAACATTTGGGAATATATTAAAAATAATAATTCATCAAAAAATGAAATTGTTTTAAATGATCAAGTCTTGTCTTATATGAATAATCATTTAAAAGATCTTGATAAATTTGAAGAATATTTAAATGATTCATACTACTTTATTTACTTTGTAATAAATGAACTTGAAAAAAATGATCTTCCAATTGAATTAGCAATCATTCCTTATATTGAAAGTAATTATGACCCATTTTCAATATCACCATCTGGAGCTGTTGGAATGTGGCAATTTATGCCGAGAACAGGAAGAATGTATAACCTAAATAGATCATGGTGGAATGAAGACAGACATGATCCATTTAAATCAACAGAAGCTGCAGTTGGCTACTTAAAATATTTATACCAAAGATTTGATGAGGATGTATATATTACTATTGCCGCTTACAACGCAGGCCCATCCCTTATTGATAGGCGAATAAATCAAAACAGAAGAAAAGGAGATGATGTTGACTTTTGGTCACTAAATGTTCCTGCTCAAACTGAAAACTACGTTCCCAAATATATAGCTTTAAGAGAATTAATTATAAATTCAGATTCCTATGGTATTAAAATGCCCGAAATTCCATACGAAACAGTTGTAAGAAAAGTTGTAATCCCAAGTCAGGTTGAAATTTTAACTTTAAGTGAATATTTAGAAGTAAAACCTGAACTTTTATATAAATTAAATGCGGGTTATACAAAGTGGGCATCGGCACCAAAAAATGAGAGTGTTTTTTATATACCCCTTGAAAAGTATTATTTGTTTGAAAGTGATAATAATCCCTTTAAAGATGTTAATCAGATTAATTGGATATCTCATATTGTGAAAAAAGGAGATAATCTTTGGGACTTAGCTGTGAAGTATGATACTGAAGTAAAAATAATTAAAGAAATTAATTATTTAAATAATGATCTTCTTTCAATTGACGACACATTGTTAATTCCATTAGGTAAAACTAAATCTAATAGCTTTATTCCTTATGAGATGTATATCGTCTCTGAGGGAGATTCATTGTGGAGTATTGCTAGGAAATATAATTTAGAGGTTCGTGATTTAGCAAGAATGAACTCATTAAATGAAAATGAATATTTACAACTAGGCCAACAACTTTCAATTGGAAATAAAAATATACATAGAAATATGGAATCAAAAAAAAGGACTATCCTTTATTCTGTTAAACAAGGGGATACTCTTTATAAAATATCAGAATTATTTGATGTAACAATTAAAAGTATTAAAGAAATTAATAATTTTAATGAAACAACATTAATACCAGGGCAGATTATAAAGGTAGCTATAAGAGCTTTTTAGTTATCAGAAGTTTTTGGATCTAAGGCGTCTCTTAAACCGTCTCCAAAAAAGTTAAGTGCAAAAAGTGTAATAGTAAAAGTTATTCCTGGATAAATAAGCAACCAACTATATTCTTCCATGGACTCAACACCATCTTTTATTAATGTTCCCCAACTACTCATTGGTGGTTGAATGCCAAGTCCAAGAAAACTTAAAAAACCTTCAAGTAACATAACTTGAGGAATTGTAAGTGTTGCATATACAGCAATCGGCCCAAGAATATTTGGTAACAAATGTTTTCTGAACATAGATAAATTTGAGACTCCCATAGCTCTTGCAGCCATTACAAACTCTTGATTTTTTAATCCTATTACTTGACCTCTTACAATTCTAGCCATAGTAAGCCACTCAACAGCTCCAATAGCTCCAAAAAGTAGCCATAGATTTCTACCAAAAATTACCATCAATAAAATTATGAAAATAATAAATGGAAGGCCGTATAAGACATCAACTATTCTCATCATAATTGAATCTACCCTTCCTCCAATATACCCAGCAACTATTCCCCATGTAACACCAATTACTAATGCAACTCCAGTTGCAACAAAACCAACAAGTAATGAGATACGAGCACCATGCAAAATTCTACTTAAAAGATCTCTTCCTAAGATATCAGTTCCAAGCAAATGATCTGCGGAAGGTGGACTAGCACCTAAATTTAAATCTTGAAAAGAGTATGAATATGGAGCTATCCATGGCGCCAAAGCAGCCAAAATAATTAACATTATTAAAATAAGTCCGCCTAACATTGCTGCCTTATTTCTAGAAAGTCTGTAGATAGCGTCAGACCAAAGAGAATTATTATTCATGAGGCATCTCTGGATCTTGGATTTAACCATAGGGCAGCCAAATCTGACATTAAATTGAAAAATACTATCATTGCTGAAAAGAATATTGTTGTTCCAAGAATCATTGTGTAATCTCTGTTAAATGCAGCTTCAACATAGAACCTTCCAAGGCCTGGAATCTGAAAAATAGTTTCGACAACAAAAGACCCTGCTAAAAGTCCAGCAATTGCGGGACCTAAAAATGAAACAACAGGAATTAGACCACCTTGCATAGCATGTTTAATCACAACCATTCTTTCGGTCAGGCCCTTGGCTCTAGCGGTTCGTATAAAATCTTGATTCAGAACTTCTAACATACCTCCCCTGCTAAGTCGTGCAATGTAAGCAGCATAGGCAAATCCTAGTGTTATAGATGGTAATATTTTATCGCCTGGTAATTGACCCCAACCAGATACTGGTAAAAGTTCAAGATTAATACCAAAAATTAAAACTAATAATGGTCCCATTAAGAATGTTGGCACGCATATACCAATCATAGCTATTGCCATTGGTATAAAATCTAAAACAGTATTTCTTTTTAACGCAGCAAGAACTCCAGAAAAAACTCCCATTAATAGTGCAATTAAAATCGCGTAAAAAGCTAATTCAAAAGTTACAGGAAGACCTGTTGCAATCATTTCAGTGACAGATCTACCTGGAAATCTAAAAGAAGGTCCTAAATCGCCCTGCATCAAACCCGACATGTAATCAACATATTGTTCCCAATTAGATGCATCAAGATTATAGGTTTCATTTAAATTTTTTAAGACCTGAGGAGAAACAGCCCTATCAGCATCAAAAGGACCACCTGGTGCAATTTTTATAAGAAAAAAAGTAATGCTTGCAACAGCAAATAGTACCGGAATTGCTAATAAAATTCTCTTAAAAAAAATTGATATCATCTACGATCAATCTCTTTCTAAATAAATAAATTTAGGATGGTGATGATCTAAAATATGGGGACTAAAGCCTTTAACATCAGGTGATAGTTGATAAGCTCTTACATAAGTATACAAAGGTATAACTGGCATATTTTCAATAAGAATTTCTTCTGCTTGATACAATAATTTATATCTCTCAGCTTGATTATTTATAGTGTTAGCTTTTTCAACCAAAGCATCATATTCCATATTCTCCCAACCGGTTTTATTATTACCACGGTTAGGTCTCATTAAATCAAGAAAGGTATTTGGATCCTCATAATCTCCAATCCACCCTGCTCTTGATATTTGGAAATCACCAATCATTTCTCTATTAAGATAGACTTTCCAGTCTTGGTTAACTAATTCAACTTCAATACCCAAATTAATTTGCCACATTTGCTGAACTGCTAAAGCCAATTTTCTGTGATCTTCATTTGTATTAAATAAAATTTCTAATTTTGGGAAAGTGTTTTGTTCTGAAAAACCAGCTTCTTCAAGTAATGATTTAGCAAGTATTGGATCAAATGGGATTTCAGTAGTTGGCTGATAACCATTAGAACCAGGAGGCGTAAATGAATAAGCTGGAATCTGTCCACACTTGGTAACTTTATCAACAAGTAATTGTCTATCAATTGAATATGCTAAAGCTTTTCTTACTCTCACATCTTTAAGCACTTCATTTTCAGTATTAATCCTATAAAAATATGTCCCCATGTATGGGTCTATTCTCAAATTTGGATTTTCTTCTATATAAATTGGACATTTTTGCGAAGGTAAAGTGCTAGTTAAATGAAGTTGGCCTGCCCTAAACATTCTATCTTCTGTCATTACATTTGATACTGGATAATAATGTATTTCATTTAATCGAACTATTGACGCATCATAATAATGTGGGTTTTTTTCAACAACTATCTTATTATTTAATTCCCATGTTTTTAATTGAAAAGGTCCATTGCAAACAAAGTTTCCAGGCCTTGTCCATTCTCCATTTCTATCGTCAATGTCACCGAATTTAAGAACAGTATCTTTGTGAACTGGCCATGTGCTGTAATGACTAAGAAGGCCTAAAAAAAATGGAGTTGGATTTTTTAAATTTACTTTCAAAGTATGTTTGTCAACTGACTTTACTCCAACTTGATCAAAATCATCTATAAGTCCATTGTGATACTCGTATGCACCCACAAGATAATAAAGCATATCAGGATATTGAGATCCCAAGCTTGCTGTTAATATTCTCTTCCATGACCAAACAAAATCATCTGCTGTCACAGGCTCGCCATTTGACCATTTTGCATTTTTATTTATATTAAAAATATATTCTTTACCATCATCACTAATACTCCATGATTCAGCAGTTCCAGCCATATAACCATTCATGTCATTTGGGTTTGGATTTGGTATTGTTAAACCCTCACATAAACTAATTAGAATATGATGTTCTGGAACTCCTGTAACAATATGTGGGTCAATTCCTTGAGGTTCAGAACCATTACCATGATGATAAATCTGATTTTCTAGCCCTGAATCGACAGGATTGATGCTCTCAGAGCAACTAGTAACAAAAATAAAAATTAAAGGAAATAAATACAGTTTACTTTTCATAATTAAAGATCTCTAAAATATTAAGTTGTTAAGATTTACCCTGGCTGTTTTAAATACATCTTCATTAATAATCTGTGACATTTTTGTAGAAATAACATCTTCTCCGAATGAAGTGTATTCACTTAGGACCTGATCAATTTCTGTCACAGAAGGAGAGTTAAATTTAACTATATCTACAATATATTTATCACGATTATTTGCATCACTTAATAGACGAACACCACTTTTTGAATTAAAAACTTTACTTAATACTTCACGTGGCAATAAAGAGGAATATCTTTTTACATCTACAAAAGATTCATTAATAACATAATTGTACGCTCCAATAAATTCAGATATTTCTTCGTTGTTAGATATGCCATTTAACTCTTCACTTAATAATGCAATTTTTTCTATAGCTTTAAATTCTGATAAAAGTTTTGAAACATCTTCAACAACTTCTTCATATGGTTGTAATTGTGGCTCGTTAATACCATTGATAGATACAATTATAATTCTGTCAGTTAATTCAATAGCAAATGGCTGGTTCATTTGAGCTTCAGATGAAAAGAGATAGTCTTTGATTTGAGAATCTGTAAGCTCAAAGTCATAGCTTTCTTTTGTATACGAATTTGTACTATTAATGTTTTTTGACAATGTTTCGGATATTTCAATTAATGAGCTGTTTTGTAAAATCATTTCTTCTGACTCATTGAAATCATCTTGCATTAATGCAAATGATTCGGTTTCAATTAATTCATTAATCAAATCATCCTTAACTTGTTCTTCTGATAAAGGCTCCTCAATATTCTTTTCAGTAACTTTAATAATGTGGAAGGTATCATCTAGTTCAACCACTTCGCTTATTCCATTTAAATCTAAGTCTTGAATTGCATCATCAAATTGAGGAGGAAAAATATCTTTTTCAAAATATTCTAAATCGCCGCCAATATCTTTAGTTACGATATCTTCACTAAACTCACTTGCAATCATTGAGAAGTTATTTCCTTCTTTTAGTAAATTTTCAATTTTTAGGATAGACTCAAATGCCAAGTCTCTTGAGTCGTAGTTCATTTTATCAATCATGATATGAGAAATTCTTATTTGAGCACTATTATCAAATCTTGTTAAATATTGATTGTAGGCGTTTTCTATGTAGGTATCAGGAATTTGGACATCTTTATTGTAATCGGACTGGAGGAGACTAATATATTCAAAGCTTCGCTCTTCTTCCGAGAAAAATAATATTTGATTATCATTATAGTAATCTAGTAATTCTTTTGGTGAATTAATTATTTCTGACATAAGTCCATCAAAACTAATCTTAATAAAATTTATATCTGAAGATTTTTCGAATAAGCTAACCAGCTCTAATAATTCAGCGTCAGTTACAAAATTAATTGTATTAAAGGAGGTTCTAAAAAGTTCAGCCGCAGCAAAATTTGTCATTACGTCTATATACCCTTCTTTGGTATATCCATTTGAATTAACCTGTGCTTCATATACTCCTTCATTAAAGATTCCATCTACTTGAAATATTGGACTTTGAACAATCATTTTTTTTGTTTCATTTTTAGTCGATTCATTAACAAAGCCTAAAGACTTTGCTCCTGCTTCAAGAACTTTTTGAAGAATTAACTCTTGTTTAATAGACTCGGATTTAAAATCTTCATCTAACATATCAAAATTAAAATCTTCTCCATATATGCTTTTAAATCTCTGAACCGCAGAGCCTGAAGCTATCTGTATGTCATTTTCAGTTACATCTTCTCCGTTAATAGTTCCAAAAGAACCACTAAATGCTGTCCCTAAAGATCCGGTGCCCAAAAAAACAAATGGTATTGCGCAAATAAGCACTACTATAAGTAGTCTTGGTCCGGTAAGAAAATTTCTAAGCGATTCCATCATAGTGGCGATATTATAGAATAAAAAAAGGGTGCATAAGCACCCTTTTTAAAAGAAAAAAATTTATGCTGGGTTTCCAGCTTTAACAGCATCTTTTAAAGCTTTACCAGCTTTAAACCCCGGGACATTAGAAGCTGAGATATGCATTGAAGCACCTGTCTGAGGATTCCTTCCCTCTCTGGCAGCTCTATGTCTAACTGAAAATGTTCCAAAACCAACTAAAGCAACCGAATCACCGTTGCTAAGCGCACCTGAAATTCCATCTAAAACTGCGTCTACAGCATTACCTGCTTGAGACTTTGACATATCAGCGCTACTTGCTACTGCATCAACTAAATCTGATTTATTCATATTTAAATACTCCTCTGTGATAATTTATTTAATAAATACTTATCTATGAAAAGCTTTTTATCGCTAAAAGTCAAGTAAATAAAGGGTTTTAGTGAGCTTGTTTATTTTCTGATTTTTTAGATATTCTAGATTTTTGGCCTTTAATTTTTTTTGATAAAGGAGTCGGTTCCTCAACAAGAGCAGATGAGATGACTTCATCAATCCATTCAACTGGAATGATATTTAAGGATTTTGTAATTTGTTTAGGAATTTCTTGAAGATCTGGTTCATTTTCTTTTGGAATTATAACGTTTTTAATTCCTCCTCTTTTGGCAGCCAAAAGCTTTTCTTTTAAGCCACCAATTTTAAGAATTTGGCCTCTAAGAGTTATCTCACCTGTCATGGCAGTATCTGCTTTGACAGGAATACCAGTAAATACGGAAATTAATGATATGGCCATTGCCCCTCCAGCACTAGGTCCATCTTTAGGAGTAGCTCCTTCAGGCACATGGATATGAACATCATATTTCTCATAAAAATTAGGTTTTATTCCGAGCGATTCTGCTCTTGATCTAACAACAGTTAAGGCTGCTTGAATTGATTCCTGCATTACATCTCCCAAGGAACCAGTTTTAATTATTCGGCCTTTACCATCAATATGCGATGCTTCAATTGTTAATAACTCACCACCTACCTCTGTCCATGCAAGTCCTGTAACTTGCCCAATTGCATTATCTTTTTCAGCAACACCATATTTAAATTTCTTTACTCCAGAATACTTCTCTAGGTTTTTTGTTGATATTGCAGTTGCTCTTGTTTTTGATTTATCTTCAATTAATCTTTGTTTAACAACTTTTCTTAAAATTCTAGCTATTTGTCGTTCAAGTCCTCTCACACCAGCTTCTCTTGTGTAATATCTAATTAGAGAAAGTATTACATCTTTATTAAATTTAATTTCATTATCTTTGAGACCATTCCTGGTCATTTGTTTTGGTAATAAATATTTCTCAGCTATATTGATTTTTTCATCTTCTATGTAACCTGGAATTCTAATAATTTCCATCCTGTCTAAAAGAGGTGTTGGGATATTCAAGCTATTTGCAGTGCAAACAAACATTACTTCAGATAAGTCATAATCAACCTCAAGGTAATGATCACTGAAAGTATTGTTTTGTTCAGGATCTAATACCTCTAATAAAGCTGATGCAGGATCGCCCCTATGATCCATACCGATTTTATCTATCTCATCTAACAAAAAAAGTGGGTTCTTTACTCCAACCTTAGAAAGTTTTTGAATTATTTTTCCTGGCATTGAACCTATATAAGTTCTTCTATGTCCTCTAATTTCAGACTCATCTCTAACACCACCAAGTGACATTCTTACAAACTTTCTATTAGTGGCTCTTGCTATGGATTCCCCTAAAGATGTTTTTCCCACTCCAGGTGGCCCAACTAAGCATAGAACTGGAGCTTTCATTGATTTTACTCTTTTTTGGACAGCCAAGTACTCAACAATCCTTTCCTTAACTTCTTCGAGCCCATAATGATCTTCTTCAAGGATTTTCATTGATGCTTTAATATCAGACTTTACTTTTGATTTTTTCTTCCATGGAACATCAACCAAACAATCAAGATATGTTCTAACGACAGATGCCTCTGCAGAAGATGGAGCCATATGTTTAAATTTTGCTAATTCACTTTTAGCTTTTTTTAAAGCTTCTTTACTCATACCAACTTCATTAATCTTTTTCTCTAAGTTTTCTAGCTCATCTCCTTCTTCACCTATTTCACCTAACTCTTTTTGAGCTGCTTTGATTTGCTCATTTAGATAATATTCTCTTTGAGATTTCTCCATTTGTTTTTTGACTCTATCTCTAACCTTTTTTTCAACATCTACAACATCTAATTGAGATTCCAAAAAGGTTAATACTTTCTCTGCTCTATCTTTTAAATTTATGGTTTCTAAAATTTCCTGTTTTTTTGAAGTTTCAATAGGTAAATGTCCAGTAATTGTATCCATCAATCTTGATAATTCATCCAAAGAGTCAACAGTGGAAACAATTTCAGGCGGGATTCTCTTAGTAACTGTTATGTAGTCTTCAAACTTTGCTTTTATTAATCTTACGAGATTTTTGGATTCGCTTTCTTTGAGTGCCAATTCTTCTTCTTCTTTTACTCTTGCAATTGTATATGCATCTTTCTCAATAATTTTTTCTATTGAACACCTTTTATAGCCCTCCACTAGTACTTTCATAGTGCCGTCTGGAAGTTTAATTAATTGAAGTAAATTACTTATAGAGGCATATTCGTATAAATCTGTTACTTTTGGATTTTCATTTCCTGCATCTTTTTGACTTACTAAAACAAGTTTTTTATTTGATGACATTGCAACATTTAATGCTTCAACAGATTTTTGTCTTCCTACAAATAAAGTAGTCACAATTCCAGGAAAAACTACTACATCTCTTAAAGGTATTAATGGCAGGTCAGATTTAATATCACTCATATATTAAATATAGGGGTTATTGAATAAATATCAATTACCAGAAGAGGTTTTTTTTGATTTAGTTTTTAAAAGTTTAATTGGCTCAGTTTTAGATATTACACTGTTCTCATCTATTATAACTTTTTCTAAATCTTGATCGGGAAGATTAAACATAGTATCCATAAGTATTTCTTCCATAATAGACCTTAGCCCACGTGCGCCAGTTTTTCTTTTAATTGCTTGTTTAGCAATTTCTTTAAGTGCCTCATCACGAAATGATAATTCTACGTTATCAATTTCAAATAAATGACTATATTGATTAACTAAAGCGTTCTTGGGTTCTTTAAGAATTCTTACTAAAGCATTTTCATCAAGTTCGTGAAGATTTGATATTACAGGCAGTCTTCCAACAAATTCTGGAATTAGTCCAAATTTAACAAGATCTTCAGGCTCTAAATCATCTAAACTTTTACTGATTTGGCTAACATTAGATTTTGAATCCACATCAGCGCTAAATCCAATACCTTTTTTATTAGTTCTTTGATCTATTACTTTATCAAGACCTGAAAAGGCTCCCCCACATATAAAGAGTATGTTTGATGTATCTATCTGAATAAATTCTTGTTGTGGGTGCTTTCTTCCTCCTTGAGGCGGTATAGAAGCAACTGTTCCTTCAATTAACTTTAATAAAGCTTGTTGAACTCCCTCTCCAGAAACATCCCTAGTGATAGAAGGATTGTCAGATTTTCTAGCAATTTTATCTATCTCATCTATATAAACTATTCCCAGTTCAGCTTTTTCAGGATCATAATCTGCTTTTTGAAGAAGTTTTTGTATTATATTTTCAACATCTTCACCAACATATCCAGCTTCTGTAAGAGTAGTAGCATCTGCGATAGTAAAAGGTACATTTAAAATTTTAGCTAATGTTTGAGCAAGTAAAGTTTTGCCGCTTCCTGTTGGCCCTAAAAGCAAAACATTACTCTTTTGAAGTTCTACATCATCTTTAATATTACTCTTATTGAGTCGTTTATAGTGGTTATAAACTGCAACTGATAAAATCTTTTTTGCTTTTTCTTGTCCAATAACATATTCATCTAATTGGTTGTAAATTTCTAAAGGCGATAAAGCAACATCATATGGATGATCTTCATCGTTTTTAATTTCTTCTTCAATAATGTCATTACAAAGATCAACACATTCATTGCATATGTATACACTAGGGCCTGCTATAAGTTTTTTAACTTCATCTTGAGATTTACCACAAAATGAGCAGTTTAATTTATTAGATTCTGATTCTTTAGTCATATATCTTAGCCTCTTTCTTCAAGAATTCTATCAACTATCCCATAGGATTTTGCTGCTGCAGCATCAAGGAAGTTATCTCTGTCTGTATCCTTTTCAATTTTTTTAATAGTATGCCCAGTGTGTTTTGATAATATCTCATTAACAATCTTTTTCATATGAAGTATTTCTTTAGCATGTATTTCAAAATCAGAAGCCTGACCTTGAAATCCGCCTAAAGGTTGGTGAATCATTATTCTTGAATTAGGTAAGGCGAATCTTTTTTTCTTATCTCCACCAGCTAATAATAACGCACCCATACTAGCAGCTTGACCGATACATAAAGTTGATATGGATGGTTTTATAAATTGCATAGTATCGTATATCGCAAGACCGGCAGAGATGCTTCCACCTGGAGAATTAATATAAATAGATATATCTTTTTCAGGATTCTCAGATTCTAAAAATAGTAACTGAGCTACAACTAAATTAGAAATATAATCATCAATTGGTCCAGATAAGAAGATAACTCTTTCTTTTAAAAGACGAGAATATATATCAAAAGATCTCTCTCCTCTTGGAGTTTGCTCTATTACCATTGGGATTAGAGCTGATTGCATGTCTTTCATATTAAACCTATCTGTTTGCTAATTCTGAAAATTTTATCACTTTCTTCTTTGATTTAAGAACATTTTCTAATTTTTCAACCAATTGCTTCTCTAAAACAATCATTCTAAATTGCTCAAGTTGTTGTTGTTGTCCCAATATCCATTGTTTATATTGTTCTGGATCTTTGTACCTTTTTGATTCTTCATCAATAAAATTATCGATTTGTTCTTTCTTAACTTTGATTTCAAAATGATTAATTAATTCTGCAAATAATAAGTCTAGCTTAACTCTTTTTTCTGCTTTCTCTATGAAAGTATCAATAGGAAATAAATCATCGCCAGCATTTTCTTCAGTATGCCCAATTCTCATTAAGGCATCTTTTCTCATTAAATCAGCTTGCTCTTTTACAGTTGAATTAGGAGTTTTGAAATTATTTGTTTTTAGGAGTGTCTCATACATTGATTCTTTTGATAATTCTTTCTCTTGAACGATTACTTCATTTTTCATTCTTTCAGTAATCTCGGTTCTAAATTGTGATTTATCTTTAATTTCCATTTGAAGTTTTTTAAATAACTCTTCATCAATTTTTGCTTCAGTTATTTCTTGAACATTTTTTAAGATCTATTTCGAACTCGGCATTTACTCCTGCTAAATCATTTTTAAAATAATCATTAGGGAAGGTGCATTCAAGAGAAAATTTTGATGGTTTTTTACCAACAATACCATCTTCAAAGCCAGGTATCATCGAATTACTACCAAGGACAAGTTTAAAATCTTTTGCAGAATTTCCTTCAAATTCCTCTCCATTAATTTTGCCTAGAAAATCAATGATAACCTGATCATCTAGTTTTGCTTTCCTTTCTACATCCTTCCATTCACCATATCTTTTTTTAATATCATCAATTGCATTATCAATATCTAAATCTTCAACTTCTATCTCAAACTTTTCATAATTAGTCCATCTAGAGAATTTTGGTTTAATTTCTGGAAATACTTCGACAGTAGCAGAATAAATAATGTTCTTCTTAGGATCCTCAGAGTCTATTGAAACTTGGGGAGAGGATGCCGGTCTTACTTTATTGTCTGTAATGGCTTTTGGATATGATTCTTGAATAAGTTCATTAATAACTTCATTATGAATTGACTGTCCATATCGTTGCTCTAAAACTTCTTTTGGAACTGCGCCTTTTCTAAATCCATCAATCTTTGCTTTTGTTTTTATGTTTTTAATTTTAGAACTAAATTTATCGTTATATTCTGCAGTAGGAATACTTACCGTAATTTTACGCTCTAAGTCTTTTAATTTTTTTATACTAACTTTCATTCTTTCACCTTCTGTAAATGGGGCGAGCGATGGGGTTCGAACCCACGGCCTCCGGAGCCACAATCCAGCGCTCTAACCAACTGAGCTACGCCCGCCACAAGACTCGGTATTATAGTTTAATTAAAATTATTATCTATTTTTTTGAATTATAGTTTTTTGATGGAAAGAATGAAGTTTCAGCACCCTCTTCCCATATCTCATAAGTATGCATTATTTCTTCAAATAATTTTGAATCTAAAAAATTATTCAATAGTTTTTTAACTTTGGTGATTTCATTTTGAGAATCAAACCAACTTGAATTAGCTATTCTAAATTGTCTAATAAATGGCAAAATTGATATATCTAACTTATTTAATTGATCTCCAAAGCACCATTCACTATTAAAAATTAAGCTCTCTAAATTATTTAAAATCTTTAGGCATTGATTTTGATGGAATTCTAGATCTACATCCTTATATCTTGTTGAGTACTTATATCTATCTAAATGATATTTAAATTTATTATCAAAAATATTTATTAGATGCTCAGTTAAATCGATTTCATTTTGCTCTATATTACCTTCAAATACATTATCTATACTTAAAACCCAATTTATAATATCTAAACTTTCATCAATTACTTTTTTCTTTGTTATTAAAACTGGTACGGTTCCTTTTGGAGAAACTTTCAACATATGATCAGGTTTATTGTTTAATCTAACCTCTCTTATTTCACACTCAATGCCTGCAAGTTTTATTGCCATTCTTGCTCGCATTGCATAGGGACATCTTTTAAATGAATATAAAATTGGATAATTCATATAATTATCTTAAAACCTCTTCTTTAGGTCCTATATGTTTTTGGTTTCGTTCTTTGGCTAAATCAACCTGCTTTTGTCTGCTCTTATATCTTAATTTTTGTTCTTCTGATGTTTTATCAAAACATTCTGGGCAAGCAACTCCTCGAATATACTTTTTAGATTTTTTATCATTATCAGTTATAGGCATTCTGCATCCATGACACATATCATAGGTACCTTGAGACAAATCATGTTTAACCGAAACCCTATCATCAAATACAAAACACTCACCCTGCCATCTGCTTTTATCTTTTGATACAGATTCAAAGTATTTTAATATCCCTCCCTTAAGATGATATACATTCTTAAAACCTTTCTCTTTCATTAAAGAAGATGCTTTTTCGCATCTAATACCACCAGTACAAAACATTGCTATATTTTTATTATTTTTTTCATGAGCAGTAAATTTGTTTTTTTTTAACCACTTTGGGAATTCTCTAAACTTAGTAGTATTAGGATTTAAAGAATTTTTAAATGTTCCTATGGAATATTCATAGTTATTTCTAGTATCAATAATAATGGTATTTTTATCATCAATAAGATCGTTCCAGTTTTCTGGCTCTACATATTCTCCAACTGATTTAGTTGGGTCTATTGATTTATCACCTATGGTAACGATCTCTTCTTTTAATTTAACTTTAAGTCTTACAAACGGATTTTTATCTGATGAAGAATATTTAATATCTAAATCATCAAACCCCTTATAGCTCTTAATATAATTTAAAGCTTTTAAAAGATTTTCATTATTAGATGAAGAGATTGTCCCATTAATACCTTCATCACCAACTAATATTGTTCCATGAATAGAAAATTCTTTTAATTTTTTACGAATTTTATTATGGAAACTCAATGAATCAAGCACTTCTGTAAATTTATATAAGGCAGCAACTTTATACATAAACATTAAAAATGGCGCGCCTGAAGAGATTCGAACTCCTGACCCACTGCTTAGAAGGCAGTTGCTCTATCCAGCTGAGCTACAGGCGCTTGGTCGGGGTAGTAAGATTCGAACTTACGACCACTCGCTCCCAAAGCGAGTGCGCTACCAGACTGCGCTATACCCCGAGGGTGCAAATATTAAAGTTTATATAATAAATAAGCAATCTTCGTGGGCATAAATATTAATTAATGAGATAATATTAGCATGTCAGCATTAAAATTAGATGGAAAAAATTTATCAGCAATTTCAGAGGATTCTATAAAAAATAGGGTTGCTGATTTGTTGAAGAAAAGTATAAACCCAACACTAGCAACAATTTTAGTTGGAGCTGATCCTGCATCTGAGACTTATGTAAAAATGAAAAGAAATACATGCGCAAGGGTTGGTATGAAATCTATTGCTGTTGAACTCCCAGAGAATACTACCACTGAAGAGTTGCTTGATAAAATTCAAGATCTTAACAATAACGAGAATGTTCATGGCATATTATTGCAACATCCCGTTCCTACTCAAATAGATGAAAGAAAGTGTTTTGATGCTATTGACGTAAAAAAGGATGTAGATGGAGTTACATGTCTTGGTTTTGGTAATATGAGTATGGGTATTGATGCTTATGGATCATGTACACCAGCAGGTATAATTAGGCTAATTAAGCATTATAAAATTGATGTACAAGGTTTAAATGCGGTTGTAGTTGGCAGAAGTCCTATCCTTGGAAAACCGATGGCAATGATGCTTCTAAATTTAAATGCTACTGTAACTATTTGTCATTCAAGAACACAAAATATCGATACTATTATCAAAAATGCTGATTTAATAGTAGGCGCAGTTGGGATTCCAAAATTTATAAAATCAAGTTGGATTAAAAAAGAGGCTATTGTTATAGACGCTGGCTATCACCCAGAAAAGTGTGGGGATATAGACTTAGACGGAATAGAAGATATTGCTAGCGCCTTTACCCCAGTTCCAGGAGGTGTAGGACCAATGACTATAAATACTTTGATACTGCAAACTCTTCAATCTGCTGAAAAAAGCTTAGCAAATTAATTTTCTTTTTGTTCTGATGTTATATCTTCATTTTCTGATAATGCTTCCTCTGTCTCATCAGCATCAATTATGATCTCATCATCAGAATTATTTTTGAATGGAAATGGTTTTTCTTCCGTTTGGAATAATAAAAAAGCTAAAGAATCATCAAAAAATTCAATAATATAAGAATTTATGTTTGCTATGGAAATGTTAGCTTTGGATGTGAATAGAACAAAAAGAAATTGAATAAATGCCAATCCAATTGCAATTGTTAAAGCAAAATTAATTACAAAAGCATAAAGAACCATAAATAAAAATCTAACCCATTTGCTAGTTTTTAATATTTCGTCTTTATTAATAGTTTCCATAATTTAATGTTTAAATTCTACATCAACTTCATGAGGATTATTCAGCAAATCATCAATTATTGATTCAGGTGATGCTTCTTCATAAATTATATTATACATTGATTCAACAAGAGGCATTTTAATATTAAGCCTTGATGATTCATTTCTTACAATCTCAAGCGTTCTAACTCCTTCTGCCACTTGGCCGACCTTATTTTTTGCTTCTAATAAGGTCATTCCTGAGCCTATGTTAAATCCAAGCTGATAATTACGAGATAAATTAGACATGCATGTAGCAACCAAGTCTCCCATTCCTGATAAACCGAGAAATGTTATTGGATTAGCTCCTTTCGCAACAGCAAATCTACTCATCTCAGCCATGCTTCTAGTTAGTATCAATCCAATAGCATTTTCACCAACTTCAAGAGATTCTGCCATTCCACATACAACTGCATAAATATTTTTTAAAGCCCCAGCAAGTTCTACTCCTTGCATATCTTTGCTTGAATATATCTTGAAATGTTTAGAAGATAAAACAGACTTTACTTTAATCAATAAATCCTCATCTGAACTTGCAATAACAGTTCCAGCAAGCTTATTTTCAGCTATTTCTTTAGCTAAGTTTGGTCCACTTAAAACTCCGATTTTATTTTTTAATTTTAATGAAATAATCTCAGATAGGGATCTATAAGGATCATCTAGAATGCCTTTTGTACAAGAAATTATAAAAGAATCAGGATCTATAAATTCAGATATTCTATCTACAATCTTCTCGAAAATAATACTTGGTGTTGCAATAAAGATAATTTCAGCATTCTCAAGAACTTCATTTAAATTATCAGAAGCCACAATATTTTCAGATAGTTTTAATTCTGGGTGATAAGAAGTATTTGCACCCTCTGAATTAATTCTTAAAGCTTGGTCTGAATCTCTGACCCAAAGAGAAACATTGAATCCATTAGATGCTGCAAGATTTGCTAGCACTGTTCCAAAGCTTCCACCGCCAAGAACTGCTACTTTATTTAATGAGATCATCTATCTTATTATTATAAAGTAGTCACTCTAAAAATTTGCATTATTGCAACGATCATAATTACCAAAGTATTAAAAACACTTAAATTATGAAGCCATTTAAACAAATTATCCCATCCCCTATCTCTAGCAATATTAGTTAAAGGTATAATTATGTAACCTAAAAAAGAAAAGAATACTGCAATGATAGCTGCATATATATCAAATGTTTTAAAAAACAAATAGGATATTAATAAAGCTAGTAGAGTTATTAAAAAAAGAAGCAAGTAATATCTTGGAAAAATTTTTCTTAAAAATTTTGATGCATTCTCATCATCTAAGACCTTAAAAACTACAGGAGCTGTCAAAAGCACTTGAGCAAAAATTATTCCCAATACCAGTGAATAACAAAGTATCAACAAACTTATAATTAATGTATTCATATCTATCTATTAATGGCGGTCCGACGGGGAATCGAACCCCGAACGCCGCCGTGACAGGGCGGAATTATAACCGTTTAACTACCGGACCACTTTTAAGGTTGCATATTATATGTTCTATATAAAAGTTCAACCTAAATGGTGGGTGATGACAGGTTCGAACTGCCGACCCTCTCGGTGTAAACGAGATGCTCTACCAAACTGAGCTAATCACCCTAACCTTCTTAATTCACATTTAAGGGTGCTAATAATACTATTATTAGAAAAAAATAACATTATTTGTTAGGTCTGTTTTTGTTGATTTCCAGTTAGATTAATTCTTGCTAAATAGATACCAAAAAGTGCAACAAATACAAATATTATTTGAGTTATGTTTAAAATTTCACCAAATATAAATGCAGCTAAAATAGTTGCTGTAATGGGTTGCATTAAAAGTCCAATAGATCCTTCTGAAGCAGAAATTTTTCCAATTCCATGAGTGATTAAATATTGACCTCCAAATTGACATAAAACTGCAAGTAGTAATAAATTTATCCATTCAAACGAAGTGGATGGAATCATATTTCCACCTTGAATAAGCATTGGAATTATTGAAAATAAACAACAAAATAATGTTGTGTAAAAAATTATGTTTAAGGAATTTTCTTTACCTAGTTTTGCAATTATTAATAAATACACTCCATAAAAAAAAGCTGCAATCAAACAGAGTATGTCACCAATAACTCTCCCAGTAGCATAATTATTTGAAAAATAAATTAACCCTAATATTCCAATATAAGTAATCAAGAAAGATACAACAAAACTCCTTGAAAGTTTTTCCCTAAAAAATATATAACCAAGAATAGCCACAAATACAGGAGAAGAATTAACTATTATAGTTGCATTAGATACAGATGTTATATTCATACTGTAATGCCATAGAGTTAAATCAGTTGTAAATGCTAAAGATGCTAACGCAGCAAAAAAAATTGTTTTACTGTCATTTACAATGAATTTAAATTTTTTATTTAATTTTAGATTTAGTAAAAATAAAAAAGGTATAGCTAGCAACATCCTATAAAAACTAATTGCTGATGATGACAACATGCTCCACTTAACAAAAATTGGTGCAAAGCCAATTAGTACTGCTCCAAGTGTTAGGATAAGAAAGTGATTTGTT
The DNA here is from genome assembly GCA_902517505.1 of uncultured SAR86 cluster bacterium. Taxonomy (GTDB): domain Bacteria; phylum Pseudomonadota; class Gammaproteobacteria; order Magnimaribacterales; family D2472; genus SAR86A. Next base: position 34,161 of record CABYCL010000012.1, read on the forward strand.
CGCTGAAAATTAGTTTTCATAAAGTTATACTTTCAATATGACTAGTAACATTGTAGTGCAGAATGATGAAATTATCTCAGTAGGCGAACTAAATAAATCTGCAAAATATTTATTAGAAAATAACTTCAATAATTTATCTGTTGTTGGTGAAATATCAAATCTTTCAAGGCCCAGTTCAGGGCATATCTACTTCACATTGAAGGATGAGGAAGGGGCAATAAGATGTGCAATGTTCAAAAACCAAAATATGAAATTAAATTTTTCACCTGAAAATGGAGATAAGTGTGTGCTTAAGGGTCAAATTAGTATTTATGTTCCTCGAGGTGACTATCAGTTAATAGTGAAAACTATTGAGCCTGCAGGTGTAGGAAATCTAATGCAACAATTTGAAAAGCTAAAGAATAAACTTGAAAATGAGGGATTATTTAGTTTGGATAATAAAGTAGATATACCTATCTCACCTAATCATATTGGGATTGTAAGTTCATCATCAACTGCTGCATTTCAAGATATTATTTCAACTGTTAAAAGAAGAGCACCAAATTCTAAAATTTCATTAAGTGATGCCATGGTTCAGGGTGACAATGCCCATGTCAGTATTATTAATGCGCTAAATAGAATAATTTTGTACAACGAGAAAAATCCTAGTAATAAAATTGATGTTGTCATTCTTGCTAGAGGCGGAGGTTCAATAGAAGATCTTTGGTGCTTTAATGATGAAGATTTGGCAAGAGAAATTTTTTCATACCCAATTCCAACCATATCTGGAGTTGGTCATGAAATTGATTTTACTATTTGTGACTTTGTTTGTGATATACGAGTTCCTACTCCAACAGCATCTGCAGAGCTTGTTACTGAATTTAATTTTAAAATCGTAGATAAGTTAGACGAATTTAAATTAAGAATAAATAAAAATATAAGAGCTTTTATTGAAGACTTAAAACGAAATCTAGATTTTAATCGATCAAGATTAAAAGATCCTTTGTCCTTATTAAGAGAGAAGAATCAATATTTAGATAGTTTAGACCTAAGAATGCAGAAACAACAAAAATCAATAATTAGTGATAAAAAGAATCAAATTGAAAAAATTGATTCTCAGATTAGTTTTAACAATCCAATTAGAAAATTAGATCTTATAAAAAATAAATTAACTCAAGTCCATGAAAGACTTCATAGAAATGTCAATGAAAAAATAATGCTAAGTAAAAATTTAGTTGATAAATTACTTAAAAATATAGAAATACTCAGTCCACTATCAATATTAGATAGAGGATATGCGATCGTTACTAATAGCAAAGGTGAAGCAATAAAGTCTTTTACAGATGTCAGCAAAGGAGAAATTTTAAAAACTAGATTAAATAAAGGCTCTCTTGATGTTGAAGTAATAAAAAATGATAAAGAAGCTTAAAAATTTTGGTCTTTGTTACATATGTTTAATTTCTTTTTCCATTAATGCGGAAAGATTTGGAGATCCTGGCGAAATAATTGCTGTAAAAGCTTCAAGTGATGATATTGATAAATATTTAACAGTCGAAATTAATGAATCTCTTTATAAATTAATACCACTACCATTCGAAAAACAAAATGAATCAATATATGTTGATGATGAAAAAATAAATATTAATCAAAAAGACTTTGGTGAATCTAGAATTACTATTGAAAATAATTCGATGGTTAATCTAAGTAGAGAAGATTCTGACAGGGCTTTCAAAGAATCTAAAATTATACAAAAGGCACTTAATAACTATTCAAAATTTTTAGTGCCTGATTTAAATTTTATGAACCCGGTTAAGGGGATTATCTCAAGCAGATATGGTAAAAAGAGATATATAAATAACCAACCCAGGTCTCCACATTTATCTTTGGATATTGCTGCAGCCGAGGGAACAAAAATTGTATCTCCTACAAAAGGTAGAGTAATTTTAGTAGGTGATTTCTTTTATGCAGGAAATTACATAGTAATAGATCATGGTTATGGTTTATTAACTTCATATAGTCATTTATCAAAAATATTTGTCGAGGAAAATCAAATTGTTACCAAGGGTGAAAAAATAGGTGAAGTAGGCTCAACAGGTCGAGTAACGGGACCCCATCTTCATTGGACTGTATACTTAAATAAGGTAAGAATTAATCCAGAATTATTAATTCAAGAGGGTTACTTAGAAAGCCTTCTTTAAATCAAAAAAAAATTTATTTAGATCATCTTTCGTTTGAGGTCTAAATAATGATAACGCAAGATCTCCATCTGGATTTATGAAAAATGTAGCTGGAACGGCTGGCGGTGTTTGAATACCCCATATGTCTCTTGGGTGTGTAACTATTGAAGGGACTTCTATATTAAATTTTTTAGCTACAGGTTTTAGATCATCTTCATCAAGCTGATCAAAATTAAAAGTGAAGACTAAAAGATCATTATTTTCTTTTGCAAACTCATTAAGCTCTGGTATTTCCTTGATACATGGTGCGCACCAATCTGCCCAATAGTTTATAACAATCCAATTGCCATTTAGTTTATTTAAATTAGTATCAGGCCCATTAAAGATTTCAATGTCATTGTTCTGACAGCTTATCACTATCAACAAGCAGAAAAGTTGTATAATTCTATTCTTCATCGCGTACATAATATAATTAATACTTTAAAAGTAAATATGGAAAAGAATTTTTTATTAATCTTATTTTATTCAGCATCTGGATCTGTAAAGAATCTAGCGCACGCAATAGCTGATGGTGTTGAGGAAACTGAGATGAAAGTTAGAATTAGAACAGTCCCAAAAATATCAGCAAAAAATGAAAAAGTTGAAGCTGTTGTTCCTGATTCTGGAGAAATATATTGTAATAAAGAAGATCTTATAAATTGTAGTGGCATTGCGATAGGGTCTCCTACAAGATTCGGTTCTATTGCTTCACCACTTAAATATTTTCTTGATTCAACAGGAGACCTTTGGGCTACAAATGTACTTGAAAATAAACCTGGAATAGCTTTTACCTCAACGGGTTCAATGCATGGAGGTCAAGAAACAACATTAAATAGTCTAATAACTTTTATGTTGCATCATGGAATGATTGTTGCTGGTACGCCTTATTCTATTGATGAACTCAATAAAACCAAATCTGGTGGAACTCCATATGGTCCATCTCATGTTGAAAGCTTTAATTCATCAAATGACTTAACAAAGGATGAATATGAAATTGCTAGAAAAACAGGCATACGTTTAGCCGAGATTGCAATAAAAATAAATGCTTAAGATACACAATTATAAAAACCTAACTCATATTATTTTTTTAAGTCTCATTTGCACAAAACTCATAAGTGTTCTGCAAGGAAGAATTGAAATCATATTATTTCTTTCATGGATAACACCCCTTCTTTTTTTTTATTTTTATATTAATATGCTTAGAATTAGAGCTTATCAGTGGTTTTGTTTTATTCTTTTAATTTATTTTCTATCTTCATCTTTAAGAGTTTTTGGTACTAATGCATATTGGCTTGATATTGTGGAATTATTATTAATTTGTTCTTTGTTTACGCATATAATGTTTGGACCAAAAACAATTAAAAACATGAACTAAAATGCGTTTACTTAGTCAAAGTAATAACATATCATCATATTCCTTTTTGGAGAATTAAATGAGTAAAGCACAATCATTATGGTCTAAGGCTGATAATTTCTTATCGTTATCAAGAAAAATACTAGTTAACCTAATTACAGCTATTGTATTAATTGTTCTTACGTTTTCAATTATTGGTGGGATTGGTTCTATATTTACACAAGAGGAAGGCATATCTACTAAAGACAAAATTTTATGGTTCAAACCAATTGGTGTTGTTGTTGATAAATCTTCAAGTTCTTCAACATCATTAGATTCTCTTATTCTTGGTTCGGTAGACGTTCAACAACATGAGCTTGATGATTTGATTGAAGTTTTAAGTAATGCTGCTATTGATGATGAGCTAGCTGCAGTCTATGTAAATGTTTCTGAACTTGGAATGTATTATGCTTCTGCTTTTGAGATCGCAAATGCAGTAAAAAATATAAAGGATAGTGGGAAAAGAGTAATAGCTTATGGTCAAAATTATGGAAATAATGCTTATTTAATTAGTTCGCAAGCAAATGAAATAATTCTAAATAAATATGGTCAAATATCATCTTTTGGATTTTCTAGAAAAAGAGAATACGTTAAAGATTTATATGAAAATATAAAACTTAATCAACATGTTTTTATAGCAGGAGAATGGAAAACAGCTCCTGAACCATTTACAAGAAATAATATGTCTGAAGAAGATAAAAATGCATGGAACGATTTTGCTGAACCATTGTGGAACAAAATGACCACATATATTGAAAATGCAAGAGATCTTCCAAGTGGCACATTACAAGATTATGGTGATTCTTTTTGGCAATTAGCTTTAGAAGAACCTGAAGCTTCTCAGTCTGCACTTAAAAAAGGTCTTGTTGACAAAGTTTTTACTGTCGAAGAGTTGAGGCACTGGTTATTTGATGAGTTTCCAAATCAAGATGATGATATAAATAAGTTACCTGATTCAATATCTATTTATGACTATTTATCAACGATAGAGTCTGAAGAAAATAATTCAGAAAATAAAATAGCTGTTATACATGTTGAAGGAGCTATAACCATTGGCGAATCAACATATGGAATCGCTGGATCAGATACTATTGTTAAAAATATAAGAAAGGCTATAAGAGATAAGTCTGTTAAGGCACTCGTATTACGTGTAAACAGTCCTGGAGGAGGAGTTTATGCCAGCGAGCTAATCACAAATGCATTAAGTGAATTCAAAGAAACAGGCCGTCCTATAGTGAGCTCAATGGGAGACATTGCAGCCTCAGGTGGAGTTTGGGTTACTACTCTATCTGACGAAATTTGGGCAAAAAATGAAACTCTCACTGGATCGATAGGAGTATATGCAACTCTTCCAACATTTGAAAACCTATATGATTGGATTGGAGTTCAAGTCGATGGCGTAAGCTCTACTAAAGCTGCTGAGTGGGATCCCAGAATGCCAATGCCAGAAAGCGTTACGAATGGGATTCAATCATCAGTTGATGATATCTATGAAAAATTTGTAAATAAGGTTTCTGATAACAGAAGTATGAGATATGAAGAAGTTCATGCAGTTGCTAAGGGAAGAATATGGTCTGGAGAAAAGGCTATTAAATTAGGTTTAGTGGATAAAATAGGTGGTCTTGAAGATGCTTTAGATTCAGCATCAAAATTTGCAAATATTGAGGATTACAAAGTGATTAGATATTTTAAAGAGTTGGATCCACTAGAAGTTTTTATTGCAGAACTTATAGATAATTTAGATAT
>CABYCL010000013.1 GCA_902517505.1 uncultured SAR86 cluster bacterium
TAGCTTAAATTTATGCAAAAATTTTGATGAAATTGCTGAGTATGTAGGACAAATTTCATTAAATCACTCAAAAACAGATGGGATTTCAATTAATACTCATCTTGGTTCAAATTTTCTTATTGGTGGTCAAATTAGTGGACAAGAACCTGCTCTATTGATGGTTTATCCTGTTGGTAATTATATACATGCTTCTGAGATAAAACCCTTTTTCCAACTTGGTGAGACCAAGTACGGAAAACCAATTCTTGACAGGCTTATAAGAAAAGAAACTTCTCTGGGTGATGCAGCCAGATGTGCCTTAGTTTCATTTGATTCAACTATGAAGAGTGATCTCACTGTTGGTCCTCCAATAGATTTAATAGTCTATAAAAAAGATTCTATCCAGATTTCTCTTGAAGAACATCTTCAATTCAAAACACCATTTTTTTCAGATTTATCTAGCAAGTGGTCTGAAGGGCTAAGAAATCTTTTTAAAGAATTGCCTAAATTTGATTGGGAAAAAGATTAATAATTTATTTAAGTTTTTTATAATCTTTTAATTATGGTTGCATTTGCCGTTCCGCCACCCTCACATATAGCCTGAAGACCATATGTGGATTCTCTTCTCTCCATTTCATGTAAAAGAGTTGTCATAAGCTTTGCTCCGGTTGCACCAAGAGGATGTCCTAAAGCCATTGCACCACCATTTACATTAAGTTTTGATTTATCAGCTTTTAAATCGTCAGCCCAAGCAAGTGGGACTGGAGCAAAAGCTTCGTTTACTTCATACAAATCCATATCATCAATAGTTAAGTTAGCAGTTTCTAGAGCTTTCTTTGACGCTGGTATTGGTCCGGTTAACATAAAGACAGGATCATCGCCTACAACAGAAATTGATACAATTTCAGCTCTTGGATTTGATTGAATCTTCTTCAATCCTACATCATTGCATATAACAACAGCAGCAGCGCCATCAGTAATTTGACTTGCATTTCCAGCAGTTATAACTCCACCCTCGGTTACTGGCTTCAATCCTGCTAATTTATCAAGACTAGCATCAAATCTAATGCCCTCATCCGCCATCACCAAATCGTTAATACCCTCAGCATTTTTACCTTCAACAGGTAAAATTTCTTTATCAAAGTATTTTGATTCTGTTGCATGAGCAGCTTTTTGATGACTTTCCATAGCGAATTTATCTAAATCTTCACGAGAAAGATTCCATTTATCTGCTACGAGTTCCGCGCCTGTAAATTGTGAAAAGAATATATTAGGATATCTTTCTTTCATGCCATCAGAATCAAATGGCAACCCATGGCCTGCATTATATCCATCTGTAACTGCTGCACCGATAGGCACCATAGACATAACTTCAACTCCACCGCCAATAACAATATCTTGAGTACCAGACATCACAGCTTGAATTGCAAAATGAATTGCTTGTTGAGATGAACCACATTGTCTGTCAACAGAAGTTCCTGGAACAGATTCAGGAAATGACGATGACAAAACTGCATTTCTTGCTACGTTTCCTGATTGTGCTCCAACCTGATCAACACAACCAAAAATAACATCATCTACGAGCACAGGATCGATATCTAATCTTGTTACTAGCTCATCTAAAACCTTTGCTCCAAGATCTGCTGGATGCCATAAACTTAGCCTTCCGTCTCTCTTACCACCAGCGGTTCTAACTGCTTCTACAATATATGCTTTCTCTGCCATAAAAAAATCCCTACTAATTTAAACTAATAGGGATTATTGTATCAAAAAACTATTTTTATTTACTTGAAATATAGGATGATCTTATTTCTTTAACAAGTTTGTCTCTAACTTTTGCGTTTTCTTTAAGGAAAATACTAGCTTTCACTTTACCTTGCCCAATGCTTTCACCATCCAATTTATAAAAAGCACCTGATTTATCAACTAATCCGAGCTTATGACCAAAATCTAGTATTTCACCTTCCTGATTAATTCCTTGACCATACATGATCTGAAACTCAGCTTGTTTAAATGGAGGGGATACTTTGTTCTTAACAACTTTCACTCGTGTTTCGTTGCCCATCACTTCATCTCCCTCTTTAACAGATCCAATTCTTCTAATATCTAATCTTACAGAAGAATAGAACTTAAGAGCATTACCTCCAGTAGTTGTTTCAGGACTACCGAACATAACACCAATCTTCATTCTTATTTGATTGATGAAAACAACAGTGGCTCCAGATCTTTGGATATTACCTGTGATTTTTCTAAGTGCTTGTGACATTAATCTAGCTTGAAGACCAACATGATGATCTCCCATCTCTCCTTCAATCTCAGCTCTTGGAACTAGTGCAGCTACTGAGTCAATAATAACTAAATCTACACTCTTAGATTTAACTAGCATATCGGCAACTTCAAGAGCCTGTTCACCAGTATCAGGTTGAGATAATAAAAGTTCATCTACATTAACACCTAGTTTCTCAGCATATTGAGGGTCTAATGCATGTTCTGCATCAATAAACGCACATGTACCGCCTTCTTTTTGACATTGAGCAATAATTTGAAGCGTTAATGTTGTTTTACCAGAAGACTCTGGTCCATATATCTCAGTAACCCTTCCCCTTGGAATGCCTCCTATCCCGAGCGCTATATCAAGTCCAAGTGATCCTGTTGAAATTGATGGGATATCGAGATTTTCACGATCACCCATTCTCATTACTGTTCCTTTACCGAAATGGTCATCAATACTAGCAATAGTATCCTTCAATGATTTTGAAGTAGTATCTTTTGATTTAGGCATAATTAACTCCTTAATTTACTGTATATTTATACAGTATAAATCATATTTTCATTTTTTTAAACAGTTTTGTGTAAATTTAAATATCAGTAGGTTAAAATCTTACATTCTTTAGCAATTATGACATACGTAGTAACAGAATCATGCATAAAATGTAAATACACAGACTGTGTTGAGGTTTGTCCTGTTGATTGTTTTTATGAAGGTCCTGAGTTTTTAGTAATACATCCAGATGAATGTATTGATTGTGGTCTATGTGAACCAGAGTGCCCTATTGAAGCAATATATGCAGATGATGAATTACCACCAAATCAAATCGAATTTGTTGAAATAAATGCAAGACTTGCTGATGTTTATGAAAATATAACCGAGGCTAAAGAACCACTTCCTGATGCTGATAATTTTAAAGATTTAGAGAACAAAAGAGAATTCTTAAATATTGGCATAAATGATCAAAATGAAACAAAATCACCTAGTGAAAATTCAAATACGATATTGCTTTATGATAACGGAGAGATAGTTATTAATAATTCAAAATTTAAAATTGATGACCTTTCTAATATGGATAACATAATTTTTGAAAATACTCTTTTAGATAATCTAAATAAAGATAATGTCGTCAATCTTAATGTAGAGGGAAAGGCATATCATGAATGGGCGATGAAAATTATGGAATTTCTTCAAAAGAATAAATTCTTAGATGTTCAAATCAAAACCTTAAAATAATTAAGAGGTAATATCATATACTTCCGGATTAGGCACTATGATTGAAATTAGGCTATCTATGCCAGCTGCAAAGATTAATCCTCCAAAGAAGACTAGCATCATATTTCCAAATCTTATGTAAGCTTTATTGATTAACCTTGGCATAAGAATTAATGAGATAGTCATTCCAATAAAAAAAGGCAATAAAATCTCAAAGTTTAAACCTGAAATACTTCCAATTATTAATGGATAGATACCAACAGCTAATAAAAAGGCGCTCCCTGAAATTCCAGGAAAAAGTAGAAATGAGCATGCAAAAAAACCAAATAAAATTAAGGCAGCTGAAGATGGTATATAAGGACCATCAGGAGGATATGCACCAGTCATATAAAATCCACTTAATGAAAGCCCAATCAATATAGATAATATAATACATACATAAAATGATTTACCCTTATTTATGTTTCCACTTATGAATGTATTTATGACTAAAAAAATTCCATATCCCACCATTAGTAGGGCAATTAGAATATTAAATGTCTTAGTGTAGTTCTCATATAAAAAATCAATTAAAGAAGAAAATAAAAATACACTTAAAATCATGCCAAATAAAAGAGGTAGTATTAGATTCGAATTTTTAAATTTTCTTAAGAAATCTAGTAATTTTTCATAAACACCAAACATTAATGCAACAGTTGCACCCGATATTCCAGGTAATAGTTCTGATAATCCAATAAATATACCTGCTATAAAATATCTAATTTTTTCATTCATACATCATTACCGTCTTCTGATTTTCCTGCCAACATTGGAACAAATGATACATCATCATATTGTTCTTCTTTAATTTCTTCATCTTTGTTTTTTGTTATTACATTTAATTTTTGTGATGAGCCTCCCACAGGAATAACTAACTTGGCATTCTCATTTAATACAGAAACTAAATCATTTGGATATGCTCTTGGCGCAGCTGCACATAAAATACCATCATATTTTTTCTGCTTATCCCAATCTTCATAGCCATCTCCATGCTTAAAAAGCACATTATTAATTTTAAGATTTGACAGATTTTCTCTAGATTTATGAACTAAAGGTTTAATTCTTTCAATAGCATCAACCTTTTCACTAAAAAATGATAAAACTGCAGACTGATATCCACATCCAGAACCAAGTTCTAGTATATTTTCAAAAACTTTACCTCTAGTATTGGTATGAGATATTAATAATTCTGTCATTCGAGCAACAATGTACGGCTGGGAAATTGTTTGTTTATACCCTATTGTTAAAGATCTATTCTCATAGGCTCTTGACCATAATGCCTCATCAAGAAATATGTGACGAGGGACCTGAGAAATTGCATCAAGAACTCTAAAGTCTTTAATGCCAAGATCTAGCAGAGTCTCTATCATCTCTTCTCTAACTCGTCTGAAGGTAAATCCAGAGTTACTCATCTAACATCTTTGAAATATCTTTAATAAAACTTGATGAACTCAAACTATAATCAAGAACTGAAACAGAAACATAGCCAGTCTTGATTGCTTCTGCATCAGTCATGAAAGCATCTTTAAGGGGTTCTCCAGACAGATTATATCTGTATGTATATAGATCTTTCGAATCTTGATTATCAATTCTGATTGGTTTTGCAGGAATACCTCTTTTTGATAATCCTGTTGCTATAACACCTTTAAACTCTTCCTCATTGATATCTGGAAAATTAATATTAATAACTTTTCCATTAAAAATTTCATTTGCAGAAACAATTTTTTCAATTAATTCAATTGATTTTTTTGTAATAAATTCAATATCTTTTGCATCATACGATGCAACAGAAATTGCAATTGGTGGATATTTTAAATTTCTTCCACCTACTGCAGCTCCTACGGTGCCTGAATACAGGACATCATTACCAATGTTCGCTCCATGATTGATGCCTGATACAACGATATCAAATTCAAAATCTACAATACTTAAAAGACCTAAGTATGAACAATCTGCAGGGGTTCCATCAACTGCATAAATTCTATCATCTACCTTGATCACCTCTATCTCATTTAAATAAGATATTGCTGCGCTCATTCCGCTACAATTATTTTTAGGAGCAACTATCCATACCTCATGATTCTTGGATAATTCTTTATAAAGACTTTTTATATTTTCAGCATTAAAGCCATCATCATTGGTAAGTAATATTTTCATTTTTTTTCTATAAGATTTACAAGGCTTTGGACTGCTATTGCTTTGTTTTCACCAATAATACCAATTTTTTCAGAAGTTGTTGCTTTTAAACCAATCCTAGAAACTGGTATTAATAAAAGATTAGACAATTCTTTTAAAATCTTTTCCCTATGAGGTGCAATCTTAGGTTGTTCACATATTACTGTAGTATCAATATTATAAATCTCTAAATCTCTTTCATTTAATTGATCCAAACAATATTTAATAATTTCTATACTATTTAAGTCTTTATTCTTTTCATCTTGATCTGAAAAAAATATTCCTATATCTCCTAATGCAGCTGCACCTAAAATTGAGTCTGCTATTGAATGAAGCAAAACATCACCATCTGAATGAGCGATAATTTTATAATCACATTCTATTTTGTAGCCACCTAAAGTTATTCCATCTCCAGCTTGATATTTATGTAAATCAAAACCCACACCACTTCTAGTAAGAAAATTATTTAAAATCTCTAAATCCTCTGGTTCAGTAACTTTAATATTGGAACGAGATCCTTTAACTTTTGACAAAGTTAAATTTGCATATTCGATAGCAAAAGATTCATCAGGGCAATTTATATTTTCATCAATACATCTTTTTATTGATGATTTTAAATGACTGAATTTAGAAATTTGAGGTGTTTGAACAAGATAGAATTTATTTTTATCTTTTGTTACATCTTTAGGGCTTACTTCCTTAAGTGAATCGTAAACGGGGGTATACAGAAAGGAACAACTTGTTTTGGACTTTTTAATATCTTTATATAAATTAACAATATCATCTTCTGTAATATTTGGTCTGGCTGCATCATGAGTTAATACATATTCATAATCTTTATCAGCAGCATTAAGCGCATTATTTATTGATTCTTGTCTCGAAGCACCACCAACAACATATTTAATCTTATTGGAATTGTAAAAATTTTGATTTTTAATATGATTATCATTTTCAGATACGGCAATAATTATTTCTGATACATATTTAGAATCAACAAAAGGCTTGACCGCACTTTCAATTATGGTTTTTCCATTTACTCTAGCATATTGCTTAGGAGTTTCATTGCCAAATCTCTCTCCTAATCCAGCTGCCGCTATGATTGTTAATATATTTTCATTCATCTTTTTCTTCATCTTTAAAGGAAATAAATTCCTCATCTGGATAGGTTAGATTCAAATTCTCTCTTGCAAAATTTTCAATATGATCATTTGAATCTTGAGCATTTTTAATTTCAAATTCAAGAATTTCATTTTCTTTTCTTAAACTATCATTAGTGTTTTGATGAGCATTACTTTCCTCTAATAATGAGTTTCTTTTCGAATAATTATTTTCACCAAAAAAAATACTATTTAATAAAAAAAATATTATTAAAAGCAAGGCTGCTAAAAATAAATAATAAAACTTATTCATTTAACAAAATATTGCTGCTTTCATTTTCTATCCAAAGCAGTCTATTATATTTTGCAATTCTTTCAGACCTACAAGGAGCTCCAGTTTTTATTTGGCCCACTCCTAATCCTACAGCCAAATCTGCAATGGTTGTGTCTTCGGTTTCACCAGATCTATGAGAAATAATTGATTCAAATTTATTATTATTTGCACAATGAATAGTTTGAATTGTCTCTGTAATTGTTCCAACTTGATTAAACTTGATTAAAATAGAATTTGCTATTTTTTCATGAATGCCTTTAATTAAAATTTTTTCATTTGTTACAAACAAATCATCTCCAACAAGTTGGCACTTTTCTCCAAGTTTCTCAGTGATTAATTTCCAGCCATCTATATCATTTTCATCTATTGCATCTTCTATTGATGAAATTGGATATTTGTTTACTAAACCTTCAAGGTAATTTATAAATTCGGATGATGAAAGTTCTTTATTTTCACTTCTTAGAATATAATTTTTACCATCAAAAAATTCGCTTGCTGCACAATCAAGAGCGATATTTATATCAATACCAGGTTTTAGATTTGAACTTTCAATTGCTTCTAAAATTAATTTAATTGCTTCTTCATTTGTTTTAAGATTTGGAGCAAAACCTCCTTCATCTCCTACAGAAGATGAAAAACCGCTAGATTGAAGAATATTCTTCAAGTTATGATAAATTTCTGATGACCACTTCATAACCTCAGAGAAGTTTTTAGCGCCTTTTGGAATTATCATAAATTCTTGAATATCTATATTGTTATCAGCATGCTCTCCACCATTAAGAATATTAAACATAGGCATTGGAATTGAGGGTTTTATAGAATCGCCAGTGATATTTTTATATAAATTTAAAAAATGTTCATGAAGATAAATATTTTGATCTTTAGCAGCAGCTTGTGAGATAGCAAGAGAAATAGCCAAAATTGAATTAGCGCCAATTTTAGATTTATCATCAGTTCCATCATAATCAATTAATATTTGATCTATCTCAAATTGATTTATTGGATCTTTTCCAAGGACTAGTGGTGCTAATTTATTATTGATATTACTTACAGCTTTAAGCACTCCTTTTCCATGATAGTTTTCCTCATTATCTCGGAGCTCCAATGCTTCTTTTGATCCTGTTGAGGCACCACTTGGTACCATTGAAAAAGCTGAAATTCCATTATCAAGAGTAATTTTGCAAGAAACGGTAGGGATGCCTCTAGAATCAAAAACTTGAATAGCATTTACTTCTGATATCTTTGGCATCTGTTATGAGATCTCTATATCCTTTTGATCTTTTATAAAGTCATCTAAATCTTTAATTTGTTTAAGGAAATCATTAAGTGAAGAAAGAGGTAAGGCACATGGACCATCGCATTTCGCTTCATCGGGATTTGGATGTGCCTCTAGAAATAATCCTGCTATAGATTGAGATATTCCTGCTTTAGCAAGACTTAAAACATATTCTCTTCTTCCTCCTGTTACAGTACCAAGACCTCCAGGAAGCTGAAGTGAGTGAGTAACATCAAAAATTACAGGTTTTGAAAGTTTCTTAAGAATCTGAAAGTTTAATGTGTCAACCACGAGATTATTATATCCAAAGGAATTTCCTCTTTCACATAAGGTAATATTTTCATTCCCAGCAGCTATACATTTTTCAACAACATTTGACATCTCTTGAGCTGATAAGAACTGAGGTTTCTTAAACTGAATTATTGATTTTGTTTTTGCTGCGGCGCTCACAAGATCAGTCTGTCTTGCTAGAAAAGCTGGTATTTGAACAACTTCACATATTTCACTTACTGATTGAGCCTGAAGTGGTTCGTGGATGTCAGTAATAACCGGAACATCAAAAGTATTAGATACTTCTTCTAAAATTTTAAGCCCTTCTTCTAAGCCCGGACCTCTATAAGAACTAATTGAACTTCTGTTTGCCTTATCAAAGGAACCTTTAAATATATAGTTGATATTAAGATTATTAGTTGATTCTTTAAATTTTTCTGCAACTTCCATAGCTAAATCTCTTGATTCAAGAACATTCATCCCACCCATAAGAGTCATTGGCTCGGAGTTATCTATATTAAAGTTTCTTAATTTCATATTGTTATTTAGTAATTGTACTTTTTATATAACTATTAAATATAGGATGTCCATCTCTTGGATTAGATGTAAATTCAGGATGGAATTGGCAAGCTAAAAACCATTTGTGTTTAGGAATTTCAATCATTTCAACTAGCTTATCATCAATTGATGTTCCAACAACTTCAAGGCCATTTTTTATCATATCATCTTTGAATTTAGGATTTACTTCATAGCGATGTCTATGTCTTTCCATAATTTCGACATTTTTATACATTTTATATGAATTTGAACTTTTCTTAAGCTTGCAAATCTGTCCACCTAATCTCATAGTTCCTCCAAGATCGGAATTTTTGTCTCTCTTTTCTTTCTTACCAGAAATATCATTCCACTCAGTTATTAATCCAATAACAGGATATTTCGTTTCATGATTAAACTCTGTGCTGTTGGCACCCTTCAAATTTAAAACATTTCTTGCATATTCAATAATTGCAACCTGCATACCAAGACAAATACCTAAATATGGAATATTTTTTTCCCTTGCATATTTACAAGCCAATATCATACCTTCGACTCCTCTTTGACCAAAACCACCAGGAACCAGGATAGCATCAGCATTTTTTAATGTTTTTCTTATGTTTTTAGGAGTAATATTTTCTGCTTCAACAAAGTTAATATTTACCTTAGCTTTATTCTTAATTCCAGCATGTTCTAATGCTTCATTAATAGATTTATATGAATCTTTTAACTCCGTATATTTACCTACAAAAGATACATTTACTTCTTTTTCCGGATGCAGTTTAGCTTGAACCACTCTCTTCCAATCATTTAGTTTTGGATTATTTGTTTTGATGTTTAACTTATCTAATATAGCTTTATCAACTTTCTGTTTATTTAATAAAATCGGAACAGAATATACAGTTTCTACATCATGCATTGATATAACGCTTTTATTAGGAACTGAACAAAAAAGAGCAATTTTATTCTTTTCATCTTTTGGTAGCTCTTGAGTAGATCTACAAATTAAAACATCAGGGCTTATGCCTAGTGATCTAAGTTCTTTTACTGAATGTTGAGTAGGTTTAGTTTTTAATTCCCCAGAGGCATCTATAAATGGTACCAAAGTTAAATGAACAAAAGCCCAAGAAGAAGTTGGAAGTTCAAGTGCCATTTGTCTTAAAGCTTCAACAAATGGTTGACTTTCGATATCACCAACTGTTCCCCCAACTTCAACAATTGCAATATCTTTATTTTGACCCCCTTCTTTAATTCTTTTCTTAATTTCGTTTGTAATATGAGGTATTACTTGGACAGTCCCTCCTAGATAACTGCCCTTTCTTTCATTTCTGATAACGGTCTCATATACCTTTCCAGCGGTAAAATTATTTTTTCTTGAAGCTTGAAATCTTACGAATCTCTCATAATGGCCCAAATCTAAATCTGTTTCAGTCCCATCATTAGTTACAAATACTTCTCCATGCTGAAAAGGACTCATTGTTCCTGGGTCAACATTTATATATGGATCGACTTTAACTAAAGATACTGAAAGGCCTCTTGATTCTAGTAATGCTCCAATAGATGCAGCTGCAATACCTTTTCCGAGTGATGAAACCACTCCGCCTGTTATAAAAATGTACTTAGTTTTTGCCATCAGTAAACTTAATCATGATGGGATATTAGAATAACAGATTAATCTGCTCTTTTATATACTTTTTTAACCCTAGACTTAACTCCAGTCATCAAATAATAAGAAATTAGATCATTTGATTTAGCTATATTTGCAATCGATAGGTCTTTTGAAAAAAACTCACACCAATCACCTAAATTACAATCATTTATGTTTGTTACATCTATTGTAGTTAAATCCATGCTAACTCTTCCAAAAACTTTTGCTTTTTGACCTTTAATTAATACATCAGTGCCATCTTTTATTTTTAAAGGTAATCCATCAGCATAACCAAGATAAACAGTAGCAATTAACATATCTTTTTCAGCAACAGCTCTTCCATCATAACCAACTCTTTCGTCTTTCTTTATCTTTCTTAAATTTACAATAGGTGATCTAAGTGTCATTGCAGTTTGGATTTGATCGTCTTTAAAATAACCGCCATACATTCCTATTCCACATCTTACCCAATCATATAATTTATCTGGAAAATTCATAATACATCCAGTATTTGCAATACTTTTATCAACATCTTTATGCATCTTGTTGGATAAATCTTGAAATAACTTAAATTGATTCTGATTAGAAATAGAATCTTTATCATTTGAGGCTGCTAGGTGAGTCATGAGAGTAAATCTTTTGTTGCTAAGATACTTATTATAAATATCAATAAAATCATTTATTTCAAATCCCAATCTATTCATACCGGTGTTAATCTTTAACCATAAATTATCAAAAGTATTATTTTTTTTAACTATTTGAAATTGGTCTTTATTATGAACAACCATATCAAGATTAAGATCCTTTGCCTCAAGGAATTCATCATGAGAATATATTCCCTGCATTAATAAAATTTTTTTATTAGATAAACTTCTTATTTTTCTTGCTTCATCAATCCTTACAACACCATATCCATCTGCAAGGTCGTCAATATCTTCCGTAACTTCTTCTAGATTATGACCATAGGCATCAGACTTTATTACTGCCATAAATTTTGATTTATTTTCTAGCTTATTTTTTATATAAGAAATATTTGTTCTTAAAACATTTCCATCAATAATTAATTCTGAATTAATAGCTGTCATTCAAAAGATTCGTAAAAACCGTCAGACGTAAAGTTTTCAAATCTAGTAAATTCTTTTAGGAATGTGAGATTTACAGTTCCTATGGGTCCATTTCTTTGTTTACCAATTATAATTTCTGCTTTATTTCCTTGCTCAGAGTCTTCGTTATAAACCTCATCCCTATAAATAAATAAAATTACATCTGCATCTTGTTCTATTGCACCAGAATCTCTTAAATCTGCCATAATTGGCCTTTTATTAGGCCTTTGTTCAACCGCTCTATTAAGTTGTGAAAGCGCAATTACAGGTACATTAAGTTCTTTTGCTAATGATTTCAATGATCTTGAGATTTCTGAAATTTGATTAACTCTATTTTCTGTTGAAAGAGGGAGTTGCATTAACTGAAGATAGTCAACAACAATAAGAGATAATCCATCTTTTTCAGTTCGAGCCAACCTTCTAGATTTAGCTCTCAATTCCATTGGTGATAATAATGAGCTGTCATCAATCCATAATGGCATATTTTTTAGTTTCTCACTTTGTTGTAACAATATTCTTAGCTCATCATCTTTAAGCATTCCAGATCTTACGTTTTGCTGATTTAATTTTGTCATTCCAGAAAGCATTCTAGTAGTGAGAGATTCTCCTGGCATTTCAAGGCTGAAAATTAAAACTGCACCGTTTGATTCATCATCAAGTAGAACATTCTCAGCAATGTTCATTGCTAAAGATGTCTTACCCATGCTTGGTCTTCCAGCAACCACAACTAGATCACCTTTCTGGAGACCTTGAAGTTTATTATCTAAGTCTTTGAAGCCTGATGATGAACCAATCAAACCCCCAGATTTATTTGATAGTTCGTGGAGTCTATCCATAGTAGATGGAATTAATTCTCGCATTGACTGCAAGTTTTGATCATTTTTATTAGTTTCATCATTTAAAGCAAAAATCATACTTTCAGCTTTATCTAATAAAGAAGCACCATCTTGTCCTTGAGGGTTTGTAATTAACTCTGATATTTCTGAATTTGCTTTCATCAATTTTCTTGTAATTGACCTTTGTCTAATTATTTCAGCATATGCTTCTAAGTTTGCTGCAGATGGAGTTGATGTTGCTAACTCAACTAGATAATCCTTACCGCCTACTTTATTTAAAGAATTCTTATTATCTAGCTTTTCGGATACCGTCAAAGGGTCAAGTGGTTTGTTTTCTTCCACTAATTCTGACATTGATTGGAAAATTATTTGATGGTCTTTGCCATCAAAATCATTCTCTTTAATCACTTGTATTACAGTGTCGAATCTATGAGTTTCAAGCATTAGTCCACCTAAAACTGCTCTCTCTGCTTCCCGAGCTTGTTCGTTTTGATTGATATTTATATCTGACATTGGAATATGATTTTTACATCATATTTCAAAATATACAACTACTCTGGTGATACTTTTACTAAAACTTCCACACTTACTTCTGGATGGACACTTATTGAAATATTATGATCGCCTGTTTCCTTAATAGGACCATCTGGAAGTTGAACTTCACTTTTATCTATTTGGACATCCATATTTGAAAATGCTTCTGAAATTTCTCTTGTACCAACAGATCCATATAATGCTCCTTCTTCAGTAACAGGAACTAAAATTTCACATTGAGAACCTTCAATATCCTTGCCTCTAGCTTGTGCATTTGTAAAGACGTCCTCTGATATTGCAGCCAATTCATCCTTTCTAGCTTCGACTTCGGAGATATTCTTTTCGCTTGCAAAGGCTGCTTTTTTTTGAGGAATTAAGAAATTTCTAGCATAACCGCTATTAACCTCGACAACATCACCAATCTCACCAAGTCTTTGTATCTTATCTAATAAAATAATTTTCATGATTTAATTATGCATATCTGTGAATGGTATTAATGCTAAAAATCTTGCAATTTTTATATACCTTGTTAATTTTCTTTGATTTGATGCTGATACACCAGTAACTCTAGCAGGAATAATTTTTCCAGTTTCTGTAATAAATTGTTTAAGAAGATTAACATTTTTATAGTCAAACTTATTAGGTAACTCATATTTACTCATCTTTTTCTTCCTCTTTGCTTTCTTCTTTGGTTATTTCATCTGAATTTTCTTGTTCTTCTTTTTTGTTATCTTTGCTAAATTTTTCCTCATCAGTAGTTTCTTCTTTTTTTGTCTTCTTAATGTTACTTTCCTTTTTTTCATGTCCCTCTTCTTTGGTATCTTCAGAGTCTGATTTCTTATTTTTGGAGTCTATTAATAATTGAGAATCTTCACTAGAATGCTCTTTTACTGAAATAAAAAGATGTCTAATTATAGATTCGTTATATTTAATCTTATTCTCTATATCTATTAAGTTTAATGAGTCTCCCTCAATATTAAATATTAGATAATGTCCTTTATTATGATTATTAATTGAATATGAGAGCTGTCTTCTTCCTATATCTTCCATTTTATTAATACTAAACGAATGTTGTTTAAGGAGTTTTTCGAATTCTTTTAAAAAGGTTTCTACCTTAGAAGAAAGGTTAGGGTTTAATATAATTACTGTTTCGTATTTTTTCATATTTTCCTTATGGTTAAAGATTTTTACTACTGTAAAAACCAAGGAAGGTGCATTCTAAATGAAATAATTTTTATAATCAATACTCGCTTTTAACTATACGTAAAAGCTTTGAAAATAATCCTATATTTTGCTCTGAGAGTAATTCGTGGTTAATTTGTTTATTACCATGTTCTATTAAACCTATTGAAGTTGAATATATTGGGTTTTGTAAAATTGTTTCCATTCCGTTAAATTTTGAAGGAATCCCCAACCTAACAGAAGTTTGAAAAATAGATTCTGCTAGTTCAACAACTCCTTCCATCTTTGATGTTCCTCCAGTAAAAACAATTCCGGCTGAAATCTTATCTTCAAATCCATTTCTAGATATTTCAGCTTTTATTAATTCAAATAACTCAGAATATCTTGGTTGAATAATGTCTGCTAGTGAACTTCTAGATAACTCTCTAGGAGGCCTTCCACCTACTCCAAGAACTTCAACAACTTCATCGTCTTTTGTAAATTCTGTAACTGCGCATCCATGCTTTTGTTTTATATCTTCAGCTTGAGGTGTTGGTGTGCGTAAAGCTTGAGCAATATCGCTTGTTACTTGATCACCTGCTATTGGAATCACTCCAGTAAAAACTATTGATCCAGAATTGAATATAGCAATGTCTGTGGTTCCTCCTCCAATATCTACAAGACATACTCCTAAGTCTTTTTCATCTTCTGACAAGATTGAGTGAGAACTAGCTAGTTGTTCTAAAACAAATCCATCTACACCTAGACCACAATTTTTGATACATTTCTCGATATTCTTTATAGCACTGCTTGCACAAGTAACTAAATGTACTTTTGCTTCTAGCCTTACACCAGACATTCCAAGAGGATCTAAGCTTACTTCCTGATCATCTATAACAAAAGATTGGGGAAGCACATGCAAGACTCTTTGATCTGATGGTATTGAAACAGCTTGAGCAGATTCAATAACTCTATCAATATCAAAAGAGGATACTTCATTTTCTTTAATGCCAACTGCTCCCTGAGAGTTTAAGCTTTTTATATGATTTCCAGCAATCCCAACAAACACAGAGTTAATTTTTTCTTCAATCATTGATTGAGCTTGTTCAACAGCCTTGCTTATTGCATCAGTTGTTGCGTCAATATTAACAACTACTCCTTTTTTTAGCCCACTTGAGGGATAAGCTCCTAAGGCAATTATTTCTAGTTTTGAATCGTCATTATATTTCCCAACAATGCAAACTACCTTAGATGTTCCAATATCTAAACCAACAATCATATTTGAATTTTTAGTATTACTTGCCATAATTTAAAGCAACTCCATCTTTATATCTTAAGTCTATGATACTAGGTATTTTTCCAATATCTAATAAATAATTAGAAGTATCTTTAAAATTTTTAAACCTCCTTTCAGATAAATCATTCCCAAATCTAATTAATGTTTTATCAGAAGTCACGTCCCAACCATTTACATAACTATAATTAATACTTTGGATTTTTAATTTTGCATTAGAAATCGATGAGATTTCTTTAATTAAATTTAATATTGCTTCAGGTTTATCTATAGGTCCTTCAACCATAATTAAATCTCTTTTTGATGAATCATATTTGAATTGATTAAGATCTTTATCATAAAAAAATTCCTCATTAATAACAAAAACAGGTTTTCTATTCTGAATATTCAAATATATGTCTTTTTTAAAGGGTTTATATACTAAAGAATAATTCTTTATCCAGTCTTGATTACTAATTATATTTTCTATTTCTTTTCTAGATTCAGAGTTTTTTAATTTGTTAATTAATAATTGCTGAGATTTAAATTCAAAACCAGACTCATAAGTAATATTTATTTTATATTGACCCAATAGCGTTATTGTGAAAATTAATGGCAATATTAATACTATTTTTTTAAAATGATGCATCAATGATTTTCTTTACCACCTCATTGTATGATAGGCCTAAAAAACTTCCTGACTTTGGAACACAGCTATGACTTGTCATTCCTGGAACTGTATTAATTTCAATTACATAAAATTTACCATCACTGCCTTGTATTAAATCAACTCTTGCCCATCCATCACAATTAAGTGCCTTAAATGCATCAGTTGCTGTTTTATTTATTTCAATTAATTCATTCCTTGTTAGCTTAGCCTCTTCAAGAATAGTCTTATCTGAAAGATATTTTGCATCATAATCATAAAATTCATTTTTTGAGATTATTTCAATTGGAGGAAAACACTCATCATCAACAATAGTTACGGTGAATTCTTTTCCTTCTATGTATTCTTCATAAATAAATCCTCTATTTGGATTTGAACATGCTTTAATGGCATTACTATTACTTTCCTCATTCGTAACTTTAAAAATATCTATACTAGAGCCATCCTCTTGTGGTTTTAGAAATACTGCATCAAAAGGCCTAAACTTATCAAAATGTTTGGCACTAAATTTAGCATCGGGACTATCAGAAGAAGGTAATTTACTTAATTCAGACCAAAGTGGAGTATTTATATTGTTTTGTTCTAAAATTTGTTTTGTAAGTTTCTTATTCCATGTGTTTTTACAACATTTTGAACCTGATCCTGAATATAAAATATTTAAATCATCTAAACATTTTTGTAGCGAACCACCCTCACCTTCAAAACCATGAAGGGCAATAAAAATAAAATCATATACTCTTAGTTCACTTATTTCTTCTAGGTCATTAATCTCAATTAAATCCGCTATATATCCTAATTCAATAATTGATTTGTATACTCCCTCGCCACTTTGAATTGAGATTTCTCTTTCAGAAGACGAACCTCCGTAAAGAACAGCGATTTTATTTATCTTTTCCATTTATCTTTTATAGCCTCACAGACTTTTGATATACTTCCGGCACCTTGAGTAATCAATATATCAAATGAATCTTTTTTTTGAGCAATTAAATCAACTATATCACTATGATTCTTTAAATAAGTTACATCCTTATGTCCCTTTTGTTTAAGTGTTTCAACTATTGTCCTAGAATTAATTCCTTTAATAGGCTTTTCGCTTGCTGAATAGATATCTAATAAAATTAATGAATCTGTTTTTTTAAGAACTTTTATAAAATCATCAAAAAGTTGTGCGGTCCTAGAAAATCTATGCGGCTGGAAAATCATGCAAACTTTTTTGTTTTTATATTCTTCTTTATAAGCCTTAATATTTGAATCTATTTCTAATGGATGATGTCCGTAATCATCTATTAAAGTTATTTCCTTCGAATCAAGCTTGATTTTATGCCTCTCATACCTTCTTCCAACCCCTGTAAATTCATATATACCTTGTTTAATTGAAGCGATCGGAATTCCTTCTTCTAAAGCAACACCAATTGAAGCAGCTGCATTAAAAACGTTATGCTTACCAGGTAAATTTATTTTAAATTTATATGTTTTGTTAGTTTTTTTATCTACAATCTCAAATTTTTGTTTGCCTTTGTAAGGTTTTATAGAAGTAATTTGATAATCACATTTTTTTGACTCTCCAAAAGTAATTTGTGCTCTAGATATTTTTTTAGAAATCTTTTTTATATTTTTATCGTCACCATTTATAATCATGTATCCATAAAAAGGTACATTTTCTGAAAAAAGAACAAACGAATCTAAAAGGTTTTCAAAAACATTATTAAAGTGAGCTAAATGATCGTCATCTATATTTGTTAAAACAGCAACATCGGGCTGAAGATGAATAAATGATCCATCGCTCTCATCAGCCTCCACAACAATATACTTGCCTTCACCTAAATCTGAATTTTCATCTGTGCTTAATATTTTTCCTCCAACAACATAGGTGGGACTTAAATTAGCTACACTCATTATTTTTGCTATTATGCTTGTCGTCGTAGTTTTGCCATGACTTCCTGCAACAGCTATGCTTTCATAGCCAATCATAAGACTTCCGAGCATCTCAGCTCTAGGTATCGCAGTTATTGAATCTTTTTTAGCCTGTATAAGTTCAGGGTTATTTTTATCTATTGCAGAAGAAACGACTAATAAATTTGCACCTTTGATATTTTTGTTTGAATGGCCTATATAAACTTGTGCTCCATCTTTCTTTAGTCTTTGTAGATCATTTGAATCCGAAATGTCGGAACCTGAGATGTTATATCCTTTCTGCAACAAAACTCTTGCAATACCAATCATTCCTGCGCCACCAATGCCAACAAAATGAATATTCTTTACTTTTTTGAAAGGCCTCATTTTTTAAAATAATCCTCTAGATGCTTGAGAATAACTGCAGATGCATTGACATGTTCATTTATATAGTTTTTTTTCCAATTTAAATATAATTTTTTTTCAATCAATTCTTTTAATTTATTTACTAATTTCTCTTTACCGTCTTTCTCTTCGTGCAAAACACCCATATTCATTTTTGCAATACTTTTTGCATTTTCAACTTGATGATTGTCAATAGATGTTGCTAACGGGATTATTAGAGCTCCTCTTTTAAGAGATATTATCTCTGAGAGACTCAAAGCACCGGCTCTGGATATAACAAAATCAGACCATAAAATTTCTTTGGCTGGATTATCATAAAATTTATACACCTCTGCTTGAATATTTTCTGTGCTATACAAACTTCTTACTTCATCAAAATAATTTTCTCCAGATTGATGCTTTATTTTTAAATTAAATGATAACTCTTTAAAAACCATGGGAATCTCTTGGTTAATAAAACTAGCTCCTTGACTTCCGCCAGTAACATAAATTCTTATTTCATTTTGATCATGCTCATGATGATCACTATCAATATTTATAAACGATTTCCTAATAGGATTGCCGGAAACAATTGATCGTTTAATTTGCTTTATTGGAAATCCTAAAAAATTAATTTTAGCTATCTTTGACAAAAGTCTGTTAGCAGTGCCCATAATTGCATTTTGTTCATGAATGAATATTGGCAATCTTCTTATCCAAATTGCAATTCCAGCTGGTATGCAGATAAAACCTCCAAAACCTATCATTGCATCTATATTTTCTTTTTTTACAATCTTTAAAACTGTAAAAACACCTGTTAATGTTTGAATAAGAACTTTAAACTTTTTTAATATTTTCTGTCCTCGAAAACCTTCAATTGATATTGAATAAAGCTTAGAATCTAATTCTTTGTATGCATTATTTTCTATTTCATTGCCTATTCCCAATAAAATAATTTCATGGTTATTATTAATTAGCTCTTCTGCTATTGCTTTAGCAGGGAAAATATGACCTCCTGTCTTGGCAGCTACTATTAAATATTTCATCTAAAGTGTTTTATTTTCATTATTGATTCTAAGAACGATTCCCATTAAAGATAACATTATAATAATACTCGTCCCTCCATAACTTATAAAAGGAAGTGTAAGTCCTTTTGTTGGTAACAAACCAATGTTTACAGCCATATTAAAAAGAGCTTGTATTGAAATTAAAAGAAAAATGCCAAAGACAGCATAGCCTTGAAATAATCTGCCTTTTTTAAAAGATTCAAACGATATTGATAGCAAGCCAATAAAAAGTAATATGAATAATCCAATTAAAAACAATCCTCCAACGATACCAAGCTCTTCAATAATAATAGCAAAAATAAAATCAGTATGAGCTTCTGGTAAAAAAAAGCTTTTTTGAAAGCTATTTCCAAGTCCAACTCCTAACCATCCACCTTGTCCAATGCTAATTAAGGAATTTGATAACTGCCATCCAGCATTTCTTACAACATCGACCGCAAAAGGATCGGTAAAAGCTAAAACTCTTGCAAGTCTCATTGGTGATGTTGTTATGGCAAGATATCCCAATAATGCTATCAACAGCATTAGTAAAGAGAGTTGAGAAAAAGATATGCCTGCATAAAATAGAATTCCAACAACTAAAGCACAAACGATTGCCGTTGAACCAAGATCAGGCTGGCCCATAATTAATACAGAAATTACAAACAATAATACCAATGGTTTCAAAAAACTTCGTAAAGAATCTATTTCTGACATTCTTCTTACTGAATACCCAGAAATATATAAAATTAAACTAAATTTACATATTTCTGAAGGTTGAATATTAATAGGACCCAACCTTATCCACCTAATACTTCCATTTACGCTCGTACCAACATCAGGAATAAAAAGAGCAATTAACAATAAGATACTCAATATCATAAATATCCAATCAGCTTTAAATAAGAAATCTGATGGTAAAATTAGAAAACAAAGTAAAAAAATGATGCCAATAGCAATAAATAACATCTGCCTTTGAGCAAAATGAAATGGGTTTGAAGTCATGTTATCAGCAATATAGATACTTGATGAAGTTACCATTATCAGCCCCAAAACAACTAATATCACCAATGGAAAAATAATTAATATATCGTTTTTAGTGGCCTGCATTTATATACTTCTCTGCAATAAAATTAAAATGTTCACCTCGTTCTATAAAATCATTAAAGTCACTACCACTTGGATAGCCTGGAGAAAATAATAAGTTATGTTTTATATTGTCGCTTTTAAGAAAATTAAATAAGTCTTCAATAGATTTAAATATTTGTTTATTAGTATTTTTAATACATTTATTTATTTCATTTGAGTGATTACCAAAAATGAAAATTGTTTCTGGTCCATCAAGATAAATCTCTCTATATTGTTCTTTTCTAGGGTCTCCGCAAATAATTAAGATATATTCAGAATTAAATAATCTTTTGGCTTCTTTCAAAGCATAAGAAAGCGAATGGAAGTTTGTAGATTTTGAATCATTAATAATATTATTAGATATCATTTGAAATCTAAAAGGAAGGTTTTCAAATTCAATCTTTTCAGCTTTCATTTTTGTAATCCATTCAAATAATTTATATGGATTCATTTCATATGAAATGCTATCTTTTGATAACAAAATTTTTTCTTTTGATAATTTATATAACTCAAAATCTCCATGGTAATCTAAATGGTCTACTTCAATGTTTAACAAAATACCAAAGTCTAATTTGTTAGACCTCATTTTATCTAGTTGAAAGCTAGATAATTCAATAATTGAATATTTTTTATTGTTATTGATGGAATCAAGAACTGGATTCCCAATATTTCCTAGCAAATTAGAAGAGCTATAAATATTGAATAGTTGATGTAAATGATATGCGGTTGTACTCTTCCTATTTGTACCAGTGATACCTATTTTGATCGAGGTGTCATCTTTAAAAAATATATCAAGATCTGTTAAAACATTATTATTTTCTTTTTTAATCTCTTCAAACTTTTTTTTTGGAATGCCGGGACTGCATAAAATTTGGTCAAAAATTTTTAAATCATATTTTTTATTATATTTTGAAATATTTGCATCATAAATATCAAAGTTTAATTTTTTATTATTTAAATATCTTTCAAAAGATTTACCGGTTTTACCATAACCATAGATTAAAGATTTCATAAGGATTTATCTTAATTTAAGAGTGGCTAACGCAACTAAAATTAAAACTAGAGTTATTATCCAAAAACGAACAATTATCTTGGGTTCTGCCATACCTTTAAGTTCATAATGATGATGAATAGGTGCCATTAAGAAAACTCTTTTACCCCTAGTTTTAAAAGAAATAACTTGAATAGCCACACTTAAAGTCTCTATTACAAAAACACCAGCCATAATCGCAAAAACTAATTCATGTCTTAAAAGAATAGCTATTATTCCAAGAATTGCGCCAAGGGTTAATGACCCTATATCACCCATAAATATTTGAGCAGGATAGGTGTTGTACCATAAAAATCCGATTCCAGAACCTATTAAAGCACCACAAAAAACTATTAACTCACCAGATAAAGGAAGATGTGGTAAATATAAGTAATCTGCTATTAGTTCATTCCCCATTGCATATGCTATCAAGCCTAATGCTCCTCCAATCAAAACTGATGGCAAAATAGCCAAACCATCAAGTCCATCTGTTAAATTTACTGCATTTGATGAGCCAATGAGCACAAACATACCTGTAAAAATAAAAATGAATGGTGACATTGGTATTATTAAATCTTTAAAAAATGGAACAATAAAAGAGACTTCAGGAAGAATTTCTGCCGAATAATATAGATAAAGCATAGATATTAATGCAATAACAGATTGAAAGATAATTTTTTGTTTTGAAGAAAGCCCTTCAGAGCTTTTGTTTTTGATCTTAAGATAATCATCAAAAAAACCTATTAGTGCGAAGCTAACTGTTACACCTAAAACTACCCAAATATATCTATTTCCAAGATCTGCCCAAAGAAGTGTAGAAATGACTAAAGAAGATAAGATCAACAAACCTCCCATTGTTGGGGTTCCAGTTTTTTTAAAATGTGACTTTGGTCCATCTTCTCTAACGTATTGTTCAAACTGCATAGATTTTAAGAAATTTATTATTAATGGTCCTAACAAGATTGAAATTATTAGTGCAGTAATAGTTCCACCGATTGTTCTTACTGTTAGGTATCTCAAAACATCAAAACCTGGATCAACCGATACAAGTACTGATCCTAAATACTCAAACATTTATAAACCTCTCCATTCTCATTCCTCTTGAACCCTTTATTAAGATAACATCTTTTGAAGTGATATTTTCTTTTAAATAGTTCTTTAGATCATCTTCATTTTCAAAATGAAAGCCATTATTACCAAAACTCGAGATAGTATGCTTTGTAAGATCGCCATATCCTAATAAAAAATCTATACCTTTTGCATTTGCATATTCGCCAACTTCTCTGTGAAGCTTGTTTTTATATTTACCTAACTCCAGCATATCGCCTAAAACTAAAGTTGTTTGTTTCTTATAATTACTCAACAAATCAATCGATTCTTTTGTTGAATCAGGATTTGCATTATAGGTATCATCAATTAGAGTTGATCCTTTATGCCATTTTAATTTAATTTGCCTTATTGCTTCAAAATCATTTGAATTAATTGATTCTATGAAATCATCAAGCTTATTTTGTAAGCAAAAATTAGTTATACAACCAATTAATAAATTCTTAATGTTATGAATTCCCTCAAGAGAACTCTTAATTAAGATTGATTTATCTAAAAATTTAGATGCAATGTAAAAATCAGTGCCATTCTTTTTAGTTTCTATATTTGTTGCATAAAAATCTGCTTCCTTATTTATTCCAAATGTTAGTATTCTTATATCAGTCCTAATCTTTCTCCAATAATTCAAGTGTTGTATTTTTTCATTTGGTACTATAAGAAAACCATCACTTCTAATATTTTTAATTATTTCAGACTTTACTTTCAAGACACCTTGTATATTTTTTAGCTGTTCAAGGTGAGAATTACCAATATTAGTGATAATTCCAATGTGAGGATTTAAAATTTTGCTTAGGTAATCTATATCTTTAAACTTTGATGCTCCTATTTCTAAAACTAATTGTTTTGATTTAAAAGAAGCGTTTATTAGACTCAACGGCATTCCAATTTCATTATTAAAGTTTCCTATAGTACTAGAAGATTCTTTTAAAGTGCTGGCGATAATATTTGTTGTTGTTGTTTTGCCGTTACTTCCTGTAACTGCAATAACCTTTCCATTAAATTCTTTAATGATGTTTCTAGATATTTTTCCTAGAGCAAGAATAGTATTTTTAACATATATAATTTTTTTATTTTTTGAATTTAAAAATCTTTTATCGTCCGTAAGAGCAATAACAGCACCTTTTTTAAGAGCTTCTTCAACATAATCATTGCCGTTAAAGTTTTTCCCCTTTAATGCAATAAACATTGATTTTTTAACAATAGATCTAGTATCTGTGGAAATGCTTTTTATCAAATTATGTTCTTTAATTTTTATACAAAGATATTTTTCTAAATCATGTGTACTATCTATAAATTTCATCAACTACCTCATGATCGCTAAAGTGGGATACCTTTCCTAATATTTCTTGAGTATTTTCATGCCCCTTTCCTAAAATAACCATACAATCATTTTTACCAATTATTTTACTTCCGTAAATGATAGCTTCTTTTCTATCTTCTATAGCAATAACATTATCTAATTTATTGCCTGATTTTGAATCTTCAAAAATATCTTCAAAAGTCTCATTTCTTGAATTATCAGATGTAAAAATTACTTTTGTTGAATTCTTTAATGCTTCTTTCAACATTTTTGATCGCTTTATTTTGTCCCTATCTCCACCACACCCAAATACCACAACCAGATTATCAAAATACTTTTTTATTGAACTTAAAATAATTTCAAAAGCATGTTCATTATGTGCATAATCTATAATAATATTTGCTGGAATATTTCTAACTAACTCTGCTCTACCTTTTGGCAGACTTAAAAAAGAAAGATCATTTATCGAGTCTTCAAAAAAATTATCAAACCCAATAGATGTGATGGCAAAAACGAGATTAGAAATATTAAATTCTGGAAAAATCTGGCAGGAAAATTTATATTTTTTCTTTAGTTCTTGCTCCTGTCCCTGTGGGGGTTTGTTAATTAAAATATCAAATTCACATCTAGTTAATGAAATTTTTTTTATTTCATAAAAAATAT
>CABYCL010000014.1 GCA_902517505.1 uncultured SAR86 cluster bacterium
TTACTTATATATATGTGTCATATATTAAATTTTTATAAAAATAGCGTTGAATTTTCTTCATATGCAGTTGGTTCAATGGGCGCATATTGGTTAATCAGTAGATTTATAAGTTTGATAAATTAATTAGACTAGAATGGCGCGCCCGGAGAGATTCGAACTCCCGACCTCTTGGTTCGTAGCCAAGCACTCTAATCCAACTGAGCTACGGGCGCGATTATTAAATTTTACGAGCTTCTTCTGGCAACATAACAGGAATACCGTCTTTAATGGGATATGCTAAACCAGATTCTTTACAAATTAATTCGTTCGTATCTTCATTATGAGATAAAGGTTTTTTTGATATTGGGCACACCAATATTTCCAGTAATTTTTTATCTAAAGCTGCCATAGCTCGAAAGTATACATGATGAATGAAATTTTGTTTATATATGTTATCTTAATGCTTTTAATAACATCTAAAAATGAATTCATTACAGTTAATAGCTCTTGATAATTTCCCATTAATAGAACCAGATGATGATTTAGTTGAAATTATAGTTAGGTCTATAAATTCTAATAATATTTTAATTGACGACATGGATATTATTATTATTGCTCAAAAGATAATTTCAAAAGCAGAAAATAGATTTGTAGATTTAGATAAGATTCAGATATCTGAAGAAGCTAACAAGTTAGCTTTAAAAATAAATAAAGATCCTGGATTAATTCAAGCAATCATAAATGAATCTAATAAGATCCTATCTACGGATAAAGGTGTTGTAATAGTTGAGCACAATTTAGGATTTATAAATATTAATGCTGGAATAGATCAGTCAAATATTCCACAAAAAAATAACTTAGCATTATTACTTCCAAAAGATCCCTCAAAAAGCGCTAAAAAACTAGGTATAAGTTTATCAAAGGCTTTAAATAAGAATATTTCAGTCATAATATCTGATTCAATGACAAGACCTTATAGATCTGGCGTTATTAATTTTGCACTAGCAAGTTACAATTTGCCAAGCCTTCTAGATTTAAAAGGTAAAGAAGATTTGTATGGCAACAAACTAAAAGGCACTGAAGTTGCCATCGCTGATGAGTTATCATCAGCCTCAGGATTGCTTATGGGACAATCTGATGAAAAGAAACCGGTAATATTAATTAAAGGATTTGATAAAAGTTCCCACGAAGTTAATGATGCATTTGACTTAATTGTTAAAGAAAATGAAGACTTATATAGATAATTATAAAAACATATAATTAGCTAATGAAATTAAGTGTAAACCTTAACAAAATAGCGTTATTAAGAAATGCTAGAGGTGAAAATTACCCAGATTTAAAATATTTTGCAAATAAAACAATAGATTTAGGTGTTGATGGATTAACTCTTCATCCAAGGCCTGATCATCGCCATGCAACTAGTAATGACGTTATTGATCTTTCAAATTTAGCTAGAGAAAGAGGGGTAGAGTTTAATATTGAAGGTAATCCATTCTCAAAACCTAATAATGAATTTATGGGTTTTAGTGAATTAGTTAAAATAATAATGCCTAATCAAATAACTCTTGTTCCGGATACTATTAATCAAATAACATCAGATCATGGATGGATGCCTGGTTCACATGATGAAAATTTAAAGGATACTATCGAATTATTAAAAGAGAGCACAGATAATGTAAAAATAAGTCTATTTATTGATAATATCATTGGTGTAGAATATGCTGCGGAAATGAATGCTGATTTAGTTGAAATTCACACCGGTAAGTTTTCAAATGCTATAGATAATGGTGATACTTCTATACTTACTGAAGTTCAAGAAATGATTGATTGTGCTTTAAATAAAAATTTATTAATCAATGCTGGCCATGATCTTAATTTAAATAATTTACATTATTTAGTTAAGATGGGTAATATAAATGAAGTATCCATCGGCCATGCGATTATAATAGATTCATTACATTATGGTTTTGAAGAAACAATATTAAAGTATTTAAATATTATTAGGAATTAAAATGAATATAGAAGATAAATTAAGAGAACAGATAAAAGAAAATAGCATCTTAATCTACATGAAAGGAACACCATATGAGCCAAAGTGTGGCTTTTCTGCTAGAACTGTTCAAACATTGATTGATTGTGAATCACAATTTAGTTATGTTGATGTTCTTGAAAATGATGATGTAAGAGCTTCATTACCAAAAATATCTGATTGGCCAACATTTCCCCAGGTTTTTATTAATGGTGAGTTGGTTGGTGGTGCAGATATCATTGCTCAAATGCATGAAACCGGCGAACTCAAAAAACTTATTGATTCAGTTGAATCTTAAGAATCAAATTTATTAATAATAGAGCAGAATACTTTAGCGGTTACATTGCTATCATAAGCCGCAGAATGAGCTTCATCATTATCATAATCTATATCTAATTCATCGCAAATTCTTGCAAGAACAGTTTGACCAGTAGCAAGAACACCTAATGATACGGTATCAATAACTGAAAATTTGTGAAATGGAGTTTTTTTTATTTTATTTCTCTCATAAGCAGCAGTTAGAAATGAACTATCAAAATGTGCATTGTGCCCAACAAGAATAGCTCTAGAGCATTCGTATTTATTTTTAGTTTTATTTATTATCTTAAATAAATCTTTAATAGCATCAACTTCACTTAAAGAGGTTCTTAGTGGATGATCAAGTTTAATTTTAGTAAACTCTAGAGATTCTTTTTCTACAACAGAGCCTTCAAACGGTGTAATGTGGTGCCTAAATGTTTCACCAACAAAAAGTTCATTATTTTTTTCTTCTATTAAAGTTATAGCAATTTCTAAAATTGCATTAGTTTCTGGATTGAAACCACCAGTCTCAATGTCTACAACGACGGGCAGGTATTTTCTAAATCTATTTTTTAACACCAAGTTTTTCTTGTAATTTAGAATTTGAGGTAGTGTACCCAAAGGGAACACGTTCACCAGGATTTATTCTTTTATATGCTTCTTGAACTGCCAAAGTAGTTTCATGAAATCCTGATAAAATTAAGTCCATTTTTCCTGGATAATCATTAATATCACCAACAGCAAATATTCCTTCTTTATTTGTTTGAAAGTTTTCTGTGTTTACAGATATTTTTTTACCATTAAGCTCTAAATTCCATTCCAACAATGGACCTAGTTTTTTATTTAACCCAAATAAAAATATTAGTTCATCAGCATCATGACTTTCAATTTCATTAGATTCAAAGTTCTTAAGTGAAACTCCTTCAACTTTCCCATTTCCTTTAATTGAATCAATAAGATATGGAGTTAGTAGATTAACTTTTCCATTTTTTACAAGTTCTCGCATCATTTCTTCAGTATGTTGAGCTCCTCTAAATGCATCTCTTCTATGAACTAAAGAAACTGATTTTGCTTTTTTTGATAATTCAACTGTCCAATCAAGAGCTGAGTCACCTCCGCCAAATATAAATATATTTTTATCTTTATATTGATCTACTGATCGAACAGCATACGAAACACCTTTATTTATATATTGGTCTGGATTATCTATATTAGGTGGTCTCCTTGGCTCAAAAGATCCGGCACCAGCAGCAATAAAAATATTTTTAGAAATAAATTTTTTATTTTCTGTTGTTATTACTTCCCAGTAATCATCATCACCATCTTTAATTTGATTAAGTGAATCAACTCTCTGATCAAGATAAAGATCATACTCAAATGGCTCTATCTGTTTAAGTAATGCATTAACATGTTCCTGACCAGTTTGAAATGGAACACCTGGTATATCATATATAGGTTTTTCTGGATATAGTTCTGCACATTGGCCGCCTGGTCTATCGAGATTATCAATAAGCGTACAATTTAATCCAAGTAAACCAGCTTCAAAAACTGTAAAAAGTCCGACAGGACCGGCGCCAATTACAATAATATCAGTTTTATCCATTATCTTACTTTCATTCCTGGTTCTGCTCCTTCATCAGGTGAAACCAAATAAATACCATCATCATTACTGGAAGCAAGAACCATACCTTCAGATATTCCAAATTTCATTTTTCTTGGCTCTAAATTATTAACTAATACAATATGTTTGTTAGTAAGTTCTTCTGGTTTGTACGCACTCTTAATACCAGCAAAAACATTTCTTGTTCCTAAGTCTCCAACATCTAAGGTAAGTTGCAGAAGCTTATCAGCTCCTTCCACATGATCAGCTTTTACAATTTTAGCTACTCTTAAATCAACAGCTGAAAATTGATCAATATTAATTAAATTTACATTATCCATATCTTCTTCCTCAGGAATTATTATTTTTTCAAGTCTATTTAGCAATGGTTTATAGTTATTTATTTTAGTTATTTCTGTTTTATCAACATCATCAATCGATATTTTTTTAATATTTAAAAACTTAAAAGCTTCATTCGTTATATTAGGTATGATTGGATGAAGATATGTAGTTATTATATAAAAAGCATTTATAGCAGTTGAGGTAATATCAACTGCCTCATTTATATCCTTTTTCCATGGAGTCTGTTCATTTATATATTTGTTTATATCATCTGCTAAATCCATAATAATTCTTACTAATTTTGAATATTCTCTAGTTTCATATAATGAAACTATCTCATCTTTTTTTAGTATTAAATTATTAAGAATATTTTTATTAATATTTGTAGATAAAACATTTTTATTTTTTTTTATAAATGATGCAGATCTTGAGGCGATATTAAGATATTTTCCAACTAAGTCAGAATTAATTCTTTGAACATAATCTTCAAAATTTAAATCTATATCTTCAACTTTATTATTAAGCTTTGCAGCGAAGTAATATCTTAAGGTTTCAGGGTTAATTATATTTGCAAACTCTTTTGCTAAGATGCCAGTTCCCTTGGATTTAGACATTTTTTCACCATTTATAGTTAAAAAACCATGAACATTAATTCCATTAGGCAGTTTAAAATTAGCAGCACTTAAAAGTGCTGGCCAAAACAACCCATGAAAATATGCAATATCTTTTCCAATAAAATGATAAATCTCATACTCAGAATTTTCTGACCATAAATCTTGCATATCTAAATTATTTTTTTCAGCCCAGTTAGATATTGATGCTAGATAACCAATTGGTGCATCAACCCATACATAGAAATATTTATTTTTTTCGCCAGGTATTTCAAAACCAAAATAAGGCGCATCTCTTGAAATGTCCCATTTTTTTAAATCATCATTAAGCCATTCATTTAATTTATTTTTTACTGATTTTTGTAAATCTACATTTTTTAAAAAATCTTTTAGCATTTGATTCTTTTTAGGTAAATCAAAAAATATATGCTCACTTTCTTTCTTAATTGGAATTGAATTTGAAATAATCGAAATAGGGTTTATTACCTCAAGTACGTCATAAGAAGCTCCACATACACCACAATTATCACCGTGTTGATCTTCAGCACCACATTTTGGACATGTTCCTTTTATAAATCTATCAGATAAGAACATCTCTTCTTTTTCATCATAATATTGTTCAATATTTGATTTAGAGATTAAATTATTATTCTTAGCACATTCATATATATATTCTGAGTATTTCTTATTTTCATCACTATGAGTTGAATAAAAATTTGTAAAATTGATTCCATAAAGCTCATATGTTGACTTGTGATCTTTTTGAACATCAGCAATTAATTGTTCAGGTTTAATTCCCATCTCATTTGCTTTTAACATTACCGGTGTGCCATGTGTATCATCAGCACAGAAAAATAGAGAATCATTACCATTAAGATTCTGAAATCTATTCCAAATATCTGTTTGAACAGCTTCAAGAATATGACCTAGGTGTAAAGGTGCATTTGCATAAGGCAAAGCTTGTGTGACAAGTATTTTTCTTTTAGTTTTTTTAGAATTGTCCATTTATTATCTGTATTATATGTGAAAATATTACTTAATATGCCTATTAAAAAAATAATTGCGTTTGGTTCAGCAAAAGGTGGAGTTGGTAAAAGTTCAATAACAGCATCTTTAGCATTAAGCCTATCTAAATATAAAAAAATCGGTATTCTAGATGCCGATATATATGGACCTAATCAAAATATATTATTTAAACTTGATACAAAAAATAAAATTGAAAACAAGGAAATTAAACCAATCATTAAAAAAGACATAAAGATTGTATCTATGGGAAACATATTAAATTACGAAGATGCAGCCATATGGAGAGGCCCCATGCTTAGTGGAGCTATAAAAAAATTAATTCATGATACGAAATGGGGCGAATTAGATTATTTACTGATTGACATGCCTCCTGGAACTGGCGATGCCTATTTAACTATTTTTAAAGAATTATCAGTAGATGAATTTATCCTTGTTTCAACACCTAATATATTAGCAATTTCAGACCTACAAAAAACTTTAACAATGTTAAAAAAATTAAATGTAAGCATTTTTGGATACATCTGCAACAATATTTTTAATATTCAAGATAAAGATAATAATTTTTTTATCTCAAACAAGATTAGACATCTTGGCACCTATGAATTTTATAAAAATCTTCATGATTTTGATTTAGATCATATTCTTCATGTTACTGAGGATATATCCAAAATTATTCTGTCGGATGTATAATTAATTGTGAAATATTTATATTTGTTCTGTTTCATATTTTTTATCAACTATGCATCCTCGAATGAAGTAAGGGATCCCTTCGAAGACTTTAATAGAAAAACTTTTGAATTTAATGAAAAACTTGATGAGAATATCTTAAAACCAATAGCTCAGACATATTCAAAATTTCCTCCTAAATTTAAAAATGGAGTATCTAATTTTTTTAATAATCTTGAAGATGTAGAAACATCTATAAATCAATTACTTCAAGGTAAACCGAAAAAGTCTATTAATGATTTAACAAGATTTATTATAAATTCAACAATTGGTTTAGCTGGATTTATTGATGTAGCATCAAAAATTGGTCTTGATAGACATGAAGAAGATTTTGGTCAAACGCTTGCAGTATGGGGTGTAGGGCAGGGCCCATATATAATGCTACCTGGATTAGGCCCCTCAACACTAAGAGACACATTAAGTAGACCTGTATCATCATTTTCTTCTGTTACATTCCATATGACTGACGCTGATGTAAACATTGCTATTAAAACTATTGATGCAATAGAAACAAGAGAGAGATTGTTGGATGTTGAATCTTTATTGTCAGGTGATAAATATTCATTTGTAAAAGATGCTTATGTTCAATCGTTAAATTATGAAATAGCAGATGGAATAGATGTTCAAGATGAATTTATTGATGACATGGAAGATTTTTTAATAGAATAAAAGATCCTCAAGTTCATTTTTATGATTTTTTAAATTATTATTTTTAATAATTTCCAAAATTTTTATTCTAAAAGATTTAGCATATTTGTCACCTCTAGATAAACCAAATAAATGTTTCATCATTCTACTTAGATTGTGACCATTCTGAATTTGTCTTTCAACATATTCTAAATACAGATTAAGTACTTCTTTTTTTGAATTAATTGAAGAATTAATATTATAAAACCTAGGTTCAATATCTTTTAACATAAATGGATTATCATAAGCCGCTCTCCCAATCATAACTCCATCAACTTTTTTAAGGTGACTTGAAGAGTCATCAAGATTCTTAATTCCGCCATTTATTATTATTTCAAGATCAGGAAAGTCTTTTTTTAATTTATAAACATAATCATATTTTAAAGGAGGTATATTCCTATTTTGACGAGGACTAAGTCCTTTTAAAATTCCATTTCTTGCGTGTATTATAAAAACTTTAACTCCAGATTGCTTAACAATCGAAACAAAATTATAAAGAAACTCATAATCTTCATTGTCATCTATTCCTAGCCTGCATTTTATTGAAACTGGTATAGATACTGAATTTTTCATGCCAGTAAGACATTCTGCTACTAAATTTGGTTCCAGCATTAAGCATGCACCAAATTTACCTTTTTGGACTCTATCAGATGGACACCCAACGTTTAGATTAATTTCATCATAACCATATTGCTCACATCTTTTTGAACATTCAATTAGGTCAGAAAGATTAGAACCTCCTAGTTGAACTCCTAAAGGATGTTCCTCAGGATTAAATTCTAACTGCTCAAAACATTTTCCATATATCAAAGATCCTGTTGCAATCATCTCAGTATATAAAAAAACACTTTTGGATATTAGACGCAGTAAAAAACGGTCATGCATATCAGTGTATTGCATCATCGGAGCGACACAAAACTTTCTATCTAATGCTTTCATTAAAGAAATATATTAATAGCTATGTATCCAACAATTGATAAGACTATAGTATATGGTAGCGCCATATATACCATTCTTAGATATGAGAGATTAATTAATGGCGCAAGTGAAGAGGTCAATAAGAATAAAAATGCAGCTTGTCCGTTTGGTGTAGCGACACTTGGAATATTAGTACCAGTATTTATTGCAATAGCTAGATTATTGAATTGAGTTTCAGTAATAACACCATTATCAAAAGCGATTTTAACTTCATTGATATAAATAGTTGCAACAAATACGTTGTCGCTTATTGCTGAAAGAAAACCATTTGCAACGAAGAATAATGAAGGTTGTGTTGAGGGATCCTGCGATAAAACATAATCAATTATTGGAGAGAATAGATGTTGATCATGAATAACACTTACAATTGCAAAAAATACAGCAAGTAATGCTGTAAAAGGCAAAGCTTCATGAAATGCTTCACCTAAATGATGTTCTTCAGTAATACCTTTAAACGCTGTTAGTAGAATTATCACGCTTAAGCCAATCAAACCAACAGCAGCTAAATGTAATCCAAGAGCAATAACTAGGAAGACTGCTACTAGAGACTCTATAACGAGTTCAGCTCTATCTTTTGAAGTAATATTTTCCTCTCTATATACTGAATAATCATTAAAAATTTCTCTAATATTCGGGGGTAACTGATTGCCAAAACCTGCAATTGCAAATTTTTCAATCATAAAACATGTAAAAATACCTGCTACAAATACAGGCATTGTTATAGGAGCCATTCTTAAAAAGAATTCAACGAACTCCCATCCAGCTATTGTCGCAATTAATAAATTTTGAGGTTCACCAACTAAAGTACAAACGCCACCCAGAGCAGTTCCTACTGCACCATGCATAACTAGATCTCTTAAGAAGGCTTTAAAATCTTCTAACTCTTCTAACTTTAATGAAGTGATTGATGTATTTTTATGATAGTCATGAGATTCATCTGAAAAGGTACTACCCGATGCAACAGCATGATAAATTCTGTAAAAACCTATAGTTACTCCAATTAAAACAGCTGTAACTGTCAGAGCATCTAAAAAAGCAGATAAAACTGCTGCAGAGATACAAAATAACAATGACAATAATGTTTTTGAACGAATACTTAATAACAATTTTGTAAATATTGTTAACATTAAGTTTTTCATAAAATATATACCAGCAACCATGAAAACTAGAAGGAGTATTACTTCTAGGTTATTTTCAATTTCATGAAATACAGATTTTGTTGAAGTTAAGCCCATAACTATGGCTTCTAATGCAAGCAAACCACCAGGCTGAAGGGGATAGCACTTTAAGGCTAATGCTAGTGTAAAAATAAATTGTAATAAAAATACCCATCCAATAATAAAATTACCATTCAAACCCATTGAGTTAAGTAATATTAATAACGGTGGATTAATTATAAGAAAGGCTATTATGGTAGACTTGTACCATCTCGGAGCATTACCTAAAAATAATTTTTGTATTTCACTCAACATTAGAACATTTTAAACTTAATTCATATGCATTTTAAAAGATTTTTAGATATAAATGGTAAAGAAAGCAATCAATTTATTATTTTTAAAAATAATAAAATATTATATGAACCTGATTTAAAAACTTTTTTACTTGAAAGTAGTTATTTAGATATTGATTTAGAGACATCTTTGATTATTGGAATAGCTGAATCAAAAAATAAAATTTATGCCGCTGATATATCAAATTGTGAAAATGATATCAATATTGGTTATAAATCATTGGTTGAATTTGATGTTAGACATTTACTAGCAATCTCAAAACCTGAGGATATTGTATTAATGGGCAGGGCAAATCAATTATTACATTGGCTTAGGAGTAATAAATATTCTGGATATTCTGGTGAGTTGAATAAATTTGATATGAAAGAAGAATCATTAGTTTGTCCAACCACATCAACGATGATATATCCATCAATAGCACCTTGTGTATTGGCAATGGTAACTAAAGGAGATGAGATCTTGTTAGCAAGAAATAATTTATTTCCAGAAGGTTTATACAGTGTTTTGGCAGGTTTTGTTGAAGTATCAGAATCTGCTGAAGAAACAGTAAAGCGTGAAGTACTAGAGGAGGTAAGCATTAAAGTAAAAAATCTTAAATACTATGGAAGTCAGCCATGGCCATTTCCATCACAATTAATGTTAGGATTTTCATGCGAATATGAATCAGGAGAAATAATAATAGATGAACATGAAATAGCTGAAGCTAACTGGTATAAATACGACAATCTTCCTTATGTCCCACCAACTTCAAGTTTATCGGGAAAATTAATTAGCTCTTTTGTCGAGGATCATTCTTAGCCCTTAAAGGAATATTCTTTTTTGGTTTCTTTTCTTTAACTATTTCCTTAATTGCTGATTTATTAACTTTATTGGCATTAGTGTCATTTATAACCTTAGGTTTTTTATCTATAACCTTAGGTTTTGTATCTATAGGCTTAGGTTTTGTATCATTTTTTATATTATTTTTTATATTATTTTGCTTATTATTATCCTTATCTTTATTTTTCTCATTTGATTTAGATTTTATTTTTGAAGGAACTCTTTTTTTATTATTATTATTTGGCTTATTAGTTTTCTTTTTATTTTGATAATTATTATTTTTATTAGTATTTTTATTTTTTACATAATTCCTTTTTTTGTTATTACGTCTTTGAGGTTTCTTTTTATTTTTAATGTCTTCTGTTTCAATGCCTGTTATTGATTTTAACCATTTCATCAAACCAGTTTTTTTTGTTTTTGGCATTTTTGGCGGCTTAACACCGTCAACTAGTGGTTTCATTGCTTTTGATTGATTCGCATCATCCGTCCAACTGGTATCAGGTTCTGGACTATTGGGTGTTAATTTATAAGAATCAATATTTTTTATATCAGAGCTTTTAATTCTTATTACCTTATAATATGGTCTAGATTTGTATGGATCAGCTATTATAAGCACTTTGACATTATTAGTTTTTTCAACGTTTATTATGTCGGTTCTTTTTTCATTTAAAAGGTAACTGGCTACATCAGCAGGTACATAAACATTGATCTCACCTGTATTTTCTTTTGCTGCATCTTCGCCAACAATTCTTAGAATAGATTGCCCTAAAGATCTAGGACCTCTAACTAAAACATGCTCAATATCATATGACTCATTTAAAGATGGTCTAAGCCTTTGTCTAGAAACTTCTAATAATCCAAATCTTGAAATACTCGATAATTGAACTCTTGCTTTATCTGAATATATTGCTTTTCTAAATGCAGTTTCGATTTTATTTTGATTCTCTTCTTTTAACATATCTATAAAATCTATAACAACAAGACCACCGACATCTCTCAACCTTAATTGTCGAGCTATTTCAGATGCAGCTTCTAGATTAGTTTTAAATGCAGTCTCTTCAATATCTTTTCCTTTAGTTGATCTCGCTGAGTTTACATCAATAGTTGTCATTGCTTCAGTTGGATCTATAACAATAGACCCACCGGAATTAAGTGAAATTTCTCTTTGAAAGGCTAATTCTATTTGTGATTCAATCTGATATCTATTAAATAGGGGTATTTCTTCATTATAAAATTTAACTTTATCAGTATGATCTGGAATAACGGCATCTATGAATTCTTTAGCTTCATTATAAATATCTTTGTTATCGATGAGGATTTCTTCTATATCATCTTTAAAGTAATCTCTAACAACTCTCACAATTAATTTATCATCTCTGAAAATTAGAGATGGTGATATTGCATTTGGAATAGTGTTATTTATCTCATCCCATAATGCTAGTAAATATGCTAAGTCAAGGCTAAGTTCTTCTGCTGTCCTACCAAGTCCGTTTGTTCTAACTATTGCACTCATATTTTCAGGTATATTTAACTTATCAAGAGTACTTTTTATTTGTTCTCTTTGTTCACCGCTTATTCTTCTTGATAT
This sequence comes from uncultured SAR86 cluster bacterium, assembly GCA_902517505.1. GTDB lineage: Bacteria > Pseudomonadota > Gammaproteobacteria > Magnimaribacterales > D2472 > SAR86A. Next base: position 12,197 of record CABYCL010000014.1, read on the forward strand.
TCCACCAGATCGAGTTGAATTAGGAATTAAAACTAAAAATCTTCCAGCAAGACCAATTTGAGTTGTTAAAGCCGCGCCCTTAGTTCCTCTTTCTTCTTTTGTTACTTGGACTACGATTTCTTGACCTTCTTCAAGAGTACAAATGTATTTTCCTTTTTTATCTTTTTTGAAATATTCACTAGAAAGGTCTTTTAATGGCAGAAAACCATGTCTTTCAGATCCAAAATTAATAAATGCTGCATCTAGACTTGATTCTATTCGTGAAACCGTAGCCTTAAATATACTACCTTTTAGAAGTGTTTTTTCTGATGATTCAGTATCAAAATCAAATAATTTAGCCCCATCCACAAGAGCTACACGAAGTTCGTCTCCATATGACGAATTAATAAGTATTCTTTTCATTATATTCTCCCTATAAATTAGGAAGATAATTCAGCAGTACGCTATTTTAAGCTTCTATCAGTTAGTCTTACGTATATTTGCTAACATGATTAACCCATTTAAGGGTTGAAATATTTAACTGTTGTATTTATCTTTCTTATATTATAACTAGCTAATACTAGTTATTTAATTGTATATCCTATAGATTTGTAATATGTCTGTCAAAAAATTAAAAATAAACATTGATAATGAGGGTAGGCGTATAGATAATTTTTTATTATCAATATATAAAAATATACCTAAAACAAAGATATATAAAATTATTAGAAAAGGCGAAGTTAGAGTTAACTCTTCAAGGATCAAAGCCCATTACAAATTAGTTGTTGACGACATTGTTAGAATTCCACCCAATCTTCAATCAGATAAAATAATTGAAAAAAAGATCAGAGATAAAGATGTAGATTTCTATCTTGATGAAATACTTTACGACGATAACAACTATTTAGTCATAAATAAAAAAAGAGGTATAAGTGTTCATGGTGGGACAAAAAATTATATTGGAATTATTGACATCGCTAGAAAAAAATATGGCAAAGAAATAGATCTTTGTCATCGTTTAGATAAAGATACAACAGGATGTTTAGTTTTAGCAAAAAATAAAAAATCAGTTAAACATTTTAATGAATCATTAAAAAACTACAGTATAAATAAGCATTATTCAGCAATTCTTAAAGGTAATCTTATAAATGATATAAATGTAGATATGCCTATATATAAAAATGACTCTAATAAATTGAAATCATCTACATCCAAATTTAAAATAGTAAAAGAATTAAATAACTGTACTTTGGTAGATGTACAAATATTTACTGGGAGGACTCACCAAATACGAATCCATGCTTCATCTATAGGTCATCCGGTTCTATTTGATAACAAATATGGTGATAAAGATTTTAATAAGCTTTTTAAAACAAAAAATCAAAAAGATATCATGTTGCACTCTAGATCAATTATTTTTAAAGATATGAACTCAAATTTAATTAAAATTAATTCTGATATTCCAAGTAAATTTAATGAATTCTTTTAGAGTCCTCAACTTAAATATAACTATTAATATTATCTAAATTTTGATAGGATAGCGTTTTTTAGGGCTTATTATGGCAGTACAAAAAAGTAAAGTAACAAGATCAAGAAGAGGTCAAAGACGATCTCATGATTCATTAAAATCTAAGGTTTTATCTATAGATCCAGTTTCTGGTGAAAAACATCTTCGTCATCAAATGACAAAAGATGGTTTTTATAAAGGTAGATTAATAAAAGATCTAAGAAAACCTATCAAAGAAGAGTCTGAAGAAGTAACATCATAGTTATGCCTAGGCATATTACCATTATCTTTCCAGGTCAAGGTTCACAATCTATTGGTATGCTTGACAATTTCTCAAGCGGTTACCTTGATTCATATAGAGATATTATTCTTGATTCATTAGGTTTTGATTTGATTGATATTATTTCTAACGGTTCTGAAGAGCAATTAAATAAAACATCAATTACACAACCAGCAATTTTATTATCTTCATTTTTACAATATGAAAAATTTATAAAAAAACTAAAAATTAATCCGAATATAATGTGCGGACATTCTTTGGGAGAATATTCAGCTCTTGTTGCATCACAGTCATTAAACCTTAGTGATGCTCTTCGCTTAGTTCATAAAAGGGGGCTTCTAATGGAACAATGTCAAAAAGGATCAATGTGTGCTGTGTTAAATACTGATCTTGATATTATTTCAGGAGTTTGTGAAAGAGTTGAAAATGAAACAAATAATATAGTATCACCGGCAAATTTAAATTCACCAAAACAAATTGTGATATCTGGAACTAGTGATGGAGTAGAATTAGTAATTAAATATCTCAAAGATGCAGGACATAAAAAATGTATTAAATTGAATGTAAGTGTTGCATCGCATTCGAATGTAATGATTGATGCAATTGATGAATTTAAAAAAGAACTTGATATGATTAACATGTCTATGCCAAATCATAAAATTATTCATAACGTTGATAATGAACCTTCCAACGACATTAATGAATTAAAAAACAAGTTACTTAATCAATTAATCAAACCAGTTCGTTGGTCGAATACAATGGAATATATAAATAAACATAATGGAATTATTATTGAATGTGGCCCTAATAATGTTTTATCAGGGCTAGCTAGGTCGAATGGTAGTGGCGAAGTATATTCTACATTTTCTGAAGATTTTATTGACGAAATTATGAGTGTTATATGAGTAAAGGAAATGTATTTATTTCAGGAGCATCAAGAGGAATAGGAAAAACTCTTGCTTATCAATTTGTAAATAATGGTTTCACCGTAGTGGGAACATCAAGAACTGAATTTGAGTATGATAAAAAACTAGAAAATCTAATACCTATTCAATTAGATGTTACTTCAAGAGATGATATAAAGACTTGTTTTAATGAACTAAAAGAGCAGGACTTACTTCCAAATATTTTAATTAATAATGCGGGTATAACTGTGGATCAATTATTCTTAAGAATGAAAGATGAAGATTGGGATAATGTTATTAATACAAATCTTAATGGAGTTTTTAATCTTTCAAAGATATTTATAAAAAATATGGTTAAAAATAAAAAGGGACGCATAATTAATATTTCATCAATATCTGGATTAATGGGGAATCCAGGTCAAGTAAATTATTCATCATCAAAGGCTGCATTAAATGGATTTACTAAGTCTTTGGCTAAAGAATTAGGCTCAAGAAATATAACTGTAAATTGTGTTGCACCTGGCTTTATAGAAACAGATATGACATCTTTTCTAGACGAAAATACAAAAAAAGATTTAATTGAGACCATTCCTTTAAAAAGACTTGGCAGACCAGAAGATGTTGGCAAATTAGTATTATTTCTTGCTTCAGATGAAGCTTCGTATATCACTGGTCAAACTATATCGATTGATGGCGGACTATTAATGTATTAATTTTATGTGCATCTTTGAACTAATAGATGTAAAATGTGTCAAATTTCTATATAGGGTAATGGAGAAATCATGAGTGTTGAAGACAGAGTAAAAAAAATAGTTAGCGATCAATTAGGTAAATCTACCGATGAAATTCAAATTGATTCATCTTTTGTAGATGATTTAGGAGCTGATTCACTGGATACAGTTGAACTAGTTATGGCACTCGAAGAGGAATTTGATCTTGAAATTGCAGACGAGGATGCGGAAAAAATTTCTACGGTCAATGAAGCAGTCGAATATATAAATTCAAATTCTTAATAAATTTATATTTTAATGTTTAAATAGCGTGTGCTATTTTAATATTTAATATGTATTTAATTAAACTTTTTTTAATTGTTATTCTATTAATAATTTCAATATACTCACCGTATAAAGCATTCATAGAACATATTCCTGTTTATGAAGATACTGTAATTGATATAGATTCTGGAGAATCAATCAGTCAAGTCTTTTCAAAATTCACAACATTAAATATTATTAATAAAATATTTTTAAAAGTCTTAATAAGATCAAATGACTTAAATTTAATTCAATATGGTGAATACAACATAACCAATAAATCAATTATGAATATCATCTTTGATATGAATAACGGTAATACTGTTACGCATAAAATAAAGATAAATGAGGGAACTACAATTTATGATCTAGAAAATCTTTTGGATAAATCACTTTTAATTAATGATTGCAGTTTTTTAAAATGCTTAGAAAATAGATATTCATTCAATGAGGGTATTTTATATCCTGATACTTATTATTATAAGAAAGGCATGAAAGCTTCTTCAATTCTTATCAAAAGCCATGAAAGGCTAAATAAATATTTAAATAATAATATAAATGACGATAATTTAAATAAAGAAGAAATACTTATTCTTGCGTCAATTATTGAAAAAGAAGCTGGTAATGATGATGAGAAATTAGAAATTTCTGGAGTTTTTTATAAACGTTTATCAATTAATATGAAACTGCAAGCAGATCCAACAATAATTTATGGATTACTTCCAAATTTTGATGGAGATATTAAAAAAACTGATATTCTTGATAGAAATAATAAATATAATACTTATATGATAAATGGATTACCACCAACGCCAATTTCTGTATCTTCTATTTCCTCTATAAATGCAGCTATTAATGGTTCGCCTGGTGAATATCTTTTCTTTGTTGCTGATTCATCAACTTCACATTATTTTTCTAAAACTTATGAAGAGCATCTGCAAAAGATAGAAGAATTAGGTCTTAACAAATGAAGATAATTTCATTTGAAGGAATCGAAGGGGTAGGAAAATCTACTCAGATTAATCTTTTAAAAGAGTATCTTGAATTTAAAAATTTATCTGTTGAAGTACTTCGTGAGCCAGGATCTTCTATCCCAGGAGAGAAAATAAGAGAAATTTTATTAGATACATCTCATGATTTAACAAATGAAACAGAATTATTGCTTATGTTTGCATCAAGAGCAGAGCTAGTTAATAGTAAAATTATTAATAATAAATCGGACTATCTTCTTCTTGATAGGTTTTATGATGCTTCAATTGCCTATCAAGGGTATGGAAGAAACTTATCTATACCTTTAATAAATTCTTTAATTTCGTTTATAAAATGCCCTGAACCGGATGTAAGTTTCTTGCTTGATATAGCTGTTGAAGATGGATTTGCAAGAAAAAAAAATGATAAGAAAGATAGAATCGAATCAGCTAGTGTTGCATTTTTTAATAGAGTAAAAGAAGGGTATTTATCTATAGCTAAAGAAAATAACGATAGATTTACAATAATAGATGCTTCTATGGACATTAATGAAATACATATGAAAATTATTGATACTTTAAATACATCATTATGAAGATATCTAAATTAAAATGGCTCAATCGTATTTATAATGGAATTAATTTTAGCAACTTACCACATGGAATTATAATTTCAGGCCCTTCAGGTATAGGAAAGAAGATACTAGCAAACAAAATCTCAAAAGACCTTTTGATAAATAAGAATAATAAATCTGATGATATTGATTTATTAAATCACCCTGACTTTTTTACTTTAGATAAAGATAAAATTCTATTACATCACATTACATATAGAGAAGATAAATGGGATGATGAAAAAGGACAAAGGAATGTAAATGATTTTTTATCTGTCACTCCATCAATTGCTGTGAACAAGGTTGTATTAATTTTGAATGCGCAAACTATGAATAATTCATCTCAGAATGCATTATTAAAATCTTTGGAGGAACCAGCTCCTAATTCATACATCATTATTATTACTGACAGACCCAAATCATTACTTGAAACTATATATAGCAGATGCCAAATTATTAATATTCCAAATGTCTCACAAAAAATAATTAATGAATGGTTAATTGAAAATGGAATTTCAGATATTAATTCAAATGATTTTCCAAGTTTTAGCACTCCCTTATCAATTCTAAATGACATACAAAATGATGATCATCATAACTTTAAGGATTTTATAAATATTATTTCAGAATATCTCTATAACAAACTCGATTTAAATTTAACAATTAAAAATATTTCATCTCTGGAAATCGATTTAATTATGAAGGCAAATTATTTAATAGAATTTCTTAAAATATTATTAAAGTCTAATTTATTGTCTGAAGATTTATCAGGCATATATAAAAAATATAATTCTTCAAAATATAATAATTTAAAAATATCTAATTTAATAAATGAACTCAATAATTTTAGATATGATTTCTTCAAAGTACCTCAGATAAATGAAACCCATGTATTAAATTACTTTCTTAGTGAAATAAAGAACTCTATCAAGATATAGTTGTACCACCATCAACAACTATTGTTTGGCCATTTATGTAATTTCCAGCCTCTGAGGCTAACATAACTGCAACACCAGAAATTTCATCTGGTTCACCAATTCTTCTCATAGGAGTGCTCGATAAGACAGTTTTTAGAATATCTTGATTTTCCCAAAGAGCTTTTGCAAAATCTGTTTTTATAAGCCCTGGAGCTATAGAGTTTGCTCTTATATTTTTATGACCAAATTCTGTAGCAATATTTTTAACAATCATAACATCTGCAGCCTTACTTATATTATATGCACCCAATATAGGACTCCCTTTGATAGCGGCAATGCTAGAAATAATAATTATTGATCCATCTTCTCTCTCAATCATTTCAGGTAATACCAAATTGCATAAAATTTGATTTGACTTGATATTATTATTCATAACTTTATCAAACTTATCATTAGGCATATCAAGCATTGATCCCATAAATGGATTAGTTGCTGCATTGCATACAAGAGTGTCTATCTTTCCAAGTTTTTCTCTTGTTAAAGTAACAAGATCTTTTAATTGATTTTCATCACTTATACTAGCTGCTATTGGAAATGCAACCTCTGAGCCTACTAAAGTATTTATCTCATCTGCTGTAGCTTCACAAGCATTAAGCTTTCTACTGGAAATTATTACATTAGCACCATGGAGCGCACATTGAGTAGCAATAGATTTACCAATTCCTCTAGATGATCCAGTAATTAAAATTGATTTATTATTTAGGTTAAATAATGACATATTTTCATTATAATAAATTTATGACTAAAAAAGTTGAAATATATTCTAGGACAAATTGTTCATATTGCGATATGGCGATGAACTTTTTTGATTCAAAAGGAATTAACTATGATGTTTATAGTGCTGATGAACCTAAAATTTTCCAAGAGATGTTAGAGCGAAATCCACAAGCTAGATCAGTGCCTCAAATATTTATAGATGATAAACTTATTGGTGGTTATACTGATTTAATCGAAAGTTATTCGGAATAATATTATGGAACAATTTAATGCTTTTTTAGTGTTACTAGATAGTAATTTAAGTGGCTCATGGTGGTTTCCTGCACTTTTAATTGGTACTGGTATATTTTTTACAATCTATTTAGGATTCCCTCAATTTAAATATTTTAATAGTGCATTAAAAATTGTATCTGGCAAAACTAATAATACAGAGTCAGATGGAGAAACAACTGGATTTCAGGCTCTTACCACTGCAATGTCTGGTGCTGTAGGAACAGGCAATATTGGTGGAGTAGCTCTTGCAATATGGACCGGTGGTCCAGCTGCAATATTTTGGATGTGGATTACAGCAATATTTGGCATGACAACTAAGTATGTAGAGGTAACTTTAGGTCATAAATATAGAACTAAGCTTAGCGACGGATCAATTTCTGGTGGACCAATGTACTATATTGAACAAGGCCTTAACATGAAATGGGTAGCTATTCTATTTGCTTTTTTAATGATGATTACAGCTATTGGATCAGGTAATATGCCACAAATAAATAATATCGCCTTAGTAATGAATACTGAGTTTGCAGTACCTAAATTATTTACTGGGTTATTTTTAGGTGCTCTGCTTTGGATAATAATTATAGGCGGAATAAAAAGAATAGCATCTGTTGCTAGTAAAATCATCCCAATAATGGGTCTCATATATTTTGGAGGAGCTTTAATAATTCTTGTTGAGAATTATCAAAATGTCATTCCTTCATTTAATGCTATCTTTGCACAAGTCTTTACTGGATCAGCTGCAATGGGCGGTTTTTTAGGTGCAAGCTTTGCAATGAGTCTAAAATATGGTGTTGCGCGAGGTTTATACTCTAATGAAGCAGGACAAGGTTCTTCACCAATAGCTCATGCTTCATCAAAAAATAAATCAATTGACCAAGGTGTTGTATCAATTCTAGAACCATTCATTGATACCATTGTGGTATGTAGCGTCACAGCTTTAGTAATTTTATCAAGTGGTGTATGGACTCAGAAATTTGATACTAATTTCTCTAAAACAGATATGGTGGTTCTTGAAGGCATTTATAGTGATGAAAAAACTATTGATGGTTCATACCTTTATCCTGACCATATTAATGAGTTAACTAATTATGTTCAATCAATAGATTCTAATGTTAAAGAATTTTCAGGATTATTAGAGATTGAAGATGGTAAATTGATTTCTAACAATGTTACCGTTATTCACTCAAGATCTATTGCTGAAGATATCACTATATCAAATACAAATAATATTAATGATGGTTTATTTTCAGGTAAAGTAAATGTTCTAAATGGAAAAGTTACTGATCAAGTTTCTATAAGCGGTAAATCATTAGTGAGTTCTGCTGAGTTAACTGCAAAAGCATTTTCTCAAGGCATTCTTGGTCAATACGGTGGTAAATTAGTTGCAATAGCTTTACTTCTTTTTGCATTTTCTACCTCAATAACATGGTGTTATTACGGAGATAGGTCAACTGCATATATTTTTGGTGAAAAGGGCGTTGTTTGGTATAGAAATTTTTATGTTTTATGTTTTGTATTAGCAGCAGTAATAGACACTACCGTTGTATGGAACATTGCATATGTTGTTGTTGCGCTTGTATCAATTCCAAACTTAATAGCTATGTTTGTTCTAAGAAAAGAAATGAAATCACTTTCTGATAATTTTCAGATTAAATAACTTTTTTAAATTTTTTCTAAAATAGAAACAATTTCTAAATGTTTTTTATTGGGAAATTGGTCAAATAATTCAATTTTTTTAACTTTATGTTTTTTTAATAGATTTAAATCTCTTAAATAAGTTTCAGGATTACAGGATACATATATTATATTTTTAAAACCTGCTACCAATTCAACAACTTCCGAAGATAATCCTGACCTAGGTGGGTCAAGAAGTATATGAGAAAATTTATAATCATTAATGTTTTTACCATTCATACGTTTAAAAACTCTTCCATTTATTAATTCTGAGACTTCATTAGATGAAAGTCTTGCAAGATGAATATTTAAGATATTATTTTTATCTAATGATTTTTTCAGGCATTTTATTGAATCCCTATTATTCTCTGTAGCAAATACATTTTTAAAGATAAATGATAAGGGCAATGTAAATGTACCAACACCACAATATAACTCCAATAGATCATCTGGTTTATTAATATAATCAATAACTTTATGGATCATTTTATTAACTAGAAATTTATTTGGTTGTGTAAAACAATTATCAGTTTGATAAATTTTAAGTTTTTTATATAAAAGATAGTCTTCAAGAAATAAATCAGCAGTTCCATAAATAAAGTTTTTTGATCTAATAATAATATTAGTGCCTAACTCGTTAGATAGAGCATTAATTTTGTCAATTAGTGAATCATCTATTGCTTTATGGTAGATGAGGGTAATCATAATTTTATTCTTTTGATTTGATCTAAAATTAATTTGAAATAGTTTAAATTTTATTTCTTCAGAATTATTTATCTTATTTAGTAAAATTGGCATTAATCTTTGTATGCATAAAGAAGCATCATTAAATTTATTAATGTAAATTTTTTTATCTAATTTATGCATTACATAGTGATTTTTATGATAAGTAAATTCACATCTGGCTCTAAATGAGCTTGCTGGACTTAGATTAATGACTAAGTTGTTTTTGTATTTATCCCTTAATTGTTCTTTAATTTTATTAAACTTATTCATATTATTAGGCTTGTAATAATTAAAACTATGCTTATAAAAACTATGTTAAGAGTTATAAATAATAAAATTATTTTGAAAAGAGATATATTTTTAAGATCATCTGAAAGTTCAGATTTTTTTCTTATACCCAAAAAAGAACTTATAATTCTATAAAACATAATATGCTATGAATGAAATTATTAATATAACAAAATCCGCTGAAGAATATCTTTCTAAATTAATTCAAGATAAAAATGAAACTGATTTATCTATAAGAATATTTATTTCTGATCCAGGTACTCCTAAAGCTGAAACATGTTTAGCTTATTGTAAACCAGATGAAGCAATGCCTGATGATATGATTATTAATCTTGAATTAATTAATGTAAATATAGAAAAAAGGAGTATTCCTTTTCTTAAAGATTGTGAAGTTAATTTTGATAAGGATAATTTCGGAGGACAATTAACTATAAAGGCACCAAACGCAAGATTGCCCAACATTTCACCTGATAGCCCTGTAGAAGATAGAATAAATTATGTTATTTATAATGAAATTAATCCAATGCTGGAATCTCATGGCGGCGAGGTAAATTTGGTTAAATTTGATGATGATATTGCGGTTTTACAATTTGGTGGGGGATGTCAAGGCTGTGGAATGGTTGATGTAACATTAAAGGATGGTATTGAAAAAACATTGATTGAACAAATTCCTGAAGTTAGAGGTGTAAAAGATTTAACAGATCACTCTATAGACGATAATGCTTATTATAAGTAATTAAACTTCGCTTATTGACAAAATTAACCCAAAATATGGATGATCAAAAAAATGCACTTCATCGTTAAATAGTCTCTTATCATTATCAATGAATATATTAATGTTAGAAGAACGAGAATTAACATTACCGAGATATGCTTTTAAATCAATGTGCATAAATCGTTTTTTATAAAAATTTAATAAAAATCCATAATACTTACTTTTGCTCTCATAGAATAGAAATTTACTATCTTCTAAATTTGGTATCGTTTGTATCCATGATTTAGCATCGACTAACTCCAATTTATCGTCATTGATTATTTTTTTTTCTAGATCCTTTAATTTTATAATCTCAATATCATCTCTAAACCATACCGAAGGTGCGCTATTTAAATTTTGACCTATACCATTATCAACAATATTAGAAATATATTTAGATATGTTTGAAAAATTACTATATTTCAATTCTTTGATAGATGAGTTTTTATCATACAAATAGATAATATCTTCATTAGGAAAAATTAATTTAGTATTAAATGATTCAATTGAGTTTATATTCAAATACTTAAATACAATTAGTTCGATCTTATATTCGCTTTGATTATCTTCTGATATAACAAGATTTGATAAAAAAAATAATGATATATATATGATTTTAAATAACTTCATCTAATAACAGATTAACATTTTTTCTTCTTTCGTTAGACTTTAATTCATTACATTTATAAACAAATTTATTTTCTTTGTTTATTGAATATTTATCTGGTTCTTGTGAAGCGAGAGTAATAAATTTATTAAATACCTTATCGTTTATATTATTTGATAAATAAAAATTTGTATTTTTTTCATTAGATTTAATAGATTTAATTCCACTATTAGCTATACGTAAGCTTATTTTTTTATTTCTTATTAGATTCATAGTTTCTTTAGGTATCTTGCCACAACGATCTTCGATATTTTTTTTAATGTTATTTAATTCATCAATAGAATTAACTGAATTTATTTTTTTATAAACCTTCAGTCTTTCTGTGGGTGAGGGTAGATAATTTTCACTTATATAAACTGAATCATAAAAATTAATTTCGAAATCATTTTTATTTATTGGCTTATTATTTTGTTGATATTGTATTGAGTCTTTTAACATTGATAAATATAGAGACAGGCCAATATTATCAACATGTCCACTTTGTCTTTCTCCAAGCATTTCACCTCCGCCTCTTATCTCAAGATCTTCTTGAGCAATCATAAAACCCTCGCCCAAATTTGAATGTTTTATTACTGTATCTAATCTATTTCTGGAAAGTTTAGGGATATCCAATGTTGGAATTAAAAAATAACAATATCCTTGTTTCTCTGA
>CABYCL010000015.1 GCA_902517505.1 uncultured SAR86 cluster bacterium
TATATAGATTCAAAAGCATTCTCGATTTTACTTGGAGGTATTGGAAGAGAATTTATTAAGGAAAAAAATAAACTAAGTGAGTCATCTCCAGAAGAGTCAGCAAATTCTATAACTGGCATAATTTTGAATGGCATAAAGCAAAGAAACTAAAATGAGCGAAAGTGTTATTAAAATTGCTAACTGTAGTGGTTTCTACGGAGACAAATTATCAGCAGCAAAAGAATTGGTGGATGGAGGTCCAATTGATGTTCTAACTGGAGACTATCTTGCTGAGTTAACCATGACAATTCTATATAACCAAAAACTTCAAAGAGGAGAAGACAAAGGTTATGTTGGAACTTTTCTTAAACAAATAAAAGAAGTTGCTAAAAGTTGTAAAGAAAAAAATATAAAAATTATTAGTAATGCTGGTGGTTTGAACCCCAAATCTATGGCAGATGAAATTAAAAAAATATTAGATGATCAATCTATTGATATGAGGGTTGCTTATATTGATGGGGATGATTTATTGCCCAGAATAGATGAACTTTCTAATGATGGTGAAGCATTTCAAAACATGGATAAAAAAATACCATTAAGTGATTCAGGGTACACAACGCTTACAGCAAATGCGTATTTGGGTGCATGGGGAATAAAAGAAGCATTAGACAATGGAGCAGACATTGTCGTTTGTCCAAGAGTAACAGATGCGGCTGTAGTTATTGGTCCTGCTGCATGGAAATTCAATTGGGAAAGAAATAACTATGATGCGCTAGCAGGAGCATTGGCTGCTGGTCATATTATTGAATGCGGATGTCAAGCAACTGGCGGTAATTATGCATTTTTTAAAGAAGTTCCTAGTTTTGATAATGTTGGTTATCCTATTGCTGAAATATTAGAAGATGGGAGTTTTTATATTACAAAACATCCTGATACAGGAGGTCTTGTTTCAAAGGGTACGGTTACAGCTCAATTACTATATGAAATAGGTTCGCCGGCTTACATAAATCCAGATGTGATATCTCATTTTGATACTCTAAAAATTGAAGATATAGAAAAAGATAGGGTTTATGTTTCAGGATGTAGAGGTAGTTCTCCCCCTAAAGAGCACAAGGTTTGTATAAATTTATCCGGTGGCTTTAGAAATGGAATGGAAGTCATCTTGACTGGTCTTGATATAGAAGAAAAGGCAGAAGTGTTTGCTAATGCCCTTTTTAATTCTGTGGGTGGAAAAAATCAGTTTGATGAGGTTTCTATTCAATTACATAGAACTGATAAAGAAAATCCTAGTAGCAATGAAGAAGCCATGGCTTCGCTGGTAATTTCAGTTAAATCTATGGATGCTGAACTAGTTGGAAGATTATTTAGTGCAAAGATTATTGAATTAGCATTAGCAAATATTCCAGGATTTTTTGCCCAAGGAGGCGTTAAATCAAGCGGTCCAGTAATAGTTTATTGGCCAGCATTAATTGATAGCAAGCATATCAAGGAAGTTGTTCATGTCAATGATCAAGAAATTGAGATTATTCCAACAAGTCAGATGGATTTTGAAGATATATATTATCAAAAAGAACCTATTGAGATCGAAGAAGTTGAAATGAAAGATGAGGAAACTATAAATTTTGGTGATATCTATGGAACTAGATCAGGTGATAAAGGTGGATGTGCAAATCTTGGAGTTTGGGCAAAAAATTCAAAATCATTTGCGTTTTTAATAAGATATTTATCAGTTGATAAACTCAAAGAACTTTTACCAGATTTAAGAGATTTTAGTATTGATAGATATGAGTTGGCTAATATAAATTCTCTAAATTTTTATATACATGATATTTTGCAAGACGGTGTCTCATCTAATAATAGAAAAGATGGGCAAGCAAAATCCTTAGGCGAATATTTAAGAGCAAAAGAAATTAAAGTTCCTAAAAATTTATTAGAGGATCAATAATTATGGAAAAACTTTCTTTAGAAGGATTAGATTTTCAGGCTATTAAATTAGACATAGCAAATAATATTATAACTTTAACGCTCAATAGGCCGGAAAAGAAGAATGCATTAAATAATGTCATGATGAATGAACTCAATTATGCTCTTGCCTATGCTAAACAAGAACGCTCTATTAGAGTAGTTGTCATAGCAGCTGAAGGGGATATTTTTTGTGCAGGAGCTGATCTAACAAGGACAAAATCAGAATCAAATGTACCAAAAATAGAGGGTGCAGATGATATTAGTCTTTCTTTAAGACATTTGTACAAACCAGTTATATGTAAAATTCAAGGGTCTGTTCTTGCAGGAGCACTTCTGATAGTGACAAATGCTACACATGCTATAGCCGTTAAAGATGCAAAATTCTCAGCTCCCGAAATTCATAGAGGTCTTTGGCCATTTATGGTTATGGCTGGTCTTTTTAGAGTTATGCCAAAAAGAGCTGGTCTTGATTTCATCATGAGAGGACAACCAATTGATTCTTCTGAGGCTGAAAAATGGGGCTTAATTAATAAATCTGTGGATAGGGTTGAATTGGATGATACTGTAAGATCTTTAGCTGAAGAGTTAGCAAATTTAGCCCCAGAGACTATGCAATTTGGTCTTGAGGCATATGAAAAACAAGATAGTAAAAGTTTTGATGAGGCGTTACCATATCTACAAGAACAAATTGCAAAATGCTTTGAGGGAAAAGATGCTAAAGAAGGCATTGCAGCATTTCTAGAAAAAAGAAAACCAAACTGGGATTAAGCGAGAATACACTATGGATTTAAATTACGGGCAGGAATATGAAAACTTCAGAAAAGAAGTTCAAAAATTTTGTAAAGAATACTCTGGGGTAACTATTACTAATAAAAAAGGTGGGGCACTGACTTCTTTAAATGCAGTTGCTGATTCAGATAAACCTGATGGACAAAAGGTAACAAGAGCTGAATGGCAAAAAATACTAATAAAAAATGGCTATTTTGCTAGATCTATTCCGAAAGAATTTGGTGGTTTTGGTGGAGAAATAGATATTATTAAAAATCGAATTATAGCTGCTGAATTTGCATCATCAAAAATACCTCCTCCAATGGGAGGCCAAGGTATAGATATGTTGGTACCTACCCTCTTAGAACTTGGTACTCAAGAACAAAAAGAAAAATATATTAAACCAACACTTCATGGGGAGATGATATGGTGTCAAGGATATTCAGAACCAAATGCAGGAAGTGATTTAGCTAGCCTTCAGACTAAAGGTGAACTTACTGAAGGGAATTGGGTTATCAATGGTCAAAAAATATGGACTAGTACGGCGCAATATTCCCAGATGATGTTTTGCCTAGTTAGGACTGAACCTGACGCTCCTAAGCATGCAGGTATAAGCTATCTATTGATACCAATGGATACTCCAGGTATTGAAATAAGGCCTTTAGTGGATATGACATTACATGCCGGATTTAATGAAGTATTTTTTACTGACGTAACTATACCTGAAACAAATATTGTGGGTAAAAGAGGTGAAGGTTGGGCTGTTGCAAATGCAACACTTGGTCACGAACGAGGATCATTAACAAATCCAAATGCAACTATGAGTAGATTGAAATTGTTAATAGAAAGAATGAAAGAAGAAACTATTAATGGAGAAAAGGTTATAGATAATCCTGCATATAGAGATAGGTTAATAAAGCTTCAAGGCAAAGTTATGGCATTCCAATCAAATGCTTTAAGGGTACTGTCCGCAAAATTAAATAAAGGTCAAGATGTAAAAATGGCAGGTATGATTCAAAAATTAGTTGGTACTGAATTAAGACATGAGCTTGAAGGTTTTGGTATAGACATTATGGGAGAATTAGGAACACTCTATGAAGATAGTCCTAATATTAGAGATGGAGGATCATGGCAATTTACATATATGTATTATTTAGGTCTAATTATTGGCGGTGGAACTAGCCAAATACAAAAAAATATAATTTCAGAGAGAGGACTTGGTATGCCAAGAGAACCGAAGACTCAACAAGGGGCTTAAAATGTATTTTGGATTATCAGAAGACCAAATTTTTTTTCAAGATAATGTAAAAAAATTTTTAGAAGACCAAGCACCTCTTGATTCTATAAAGAAAATAACAGAAGGAGAAAATCTAGAAGTAAAAAAAGATCTTCATCAAGGTCTTATAAATCTAGGTATAAATAATATTTTAATACCTGAAAGTAATGGTGGTTTGGGTTTAGATTTGCTTTTTGCGACTGCTGTTAGTCAAAGCCTTGGTGAAGGAGTTGCCACACTACCTTTTATAGGTCCATATGTAATGGCTCCAATAGTTATTAAATATGGCGCGGGGGATGATCAAAGAGAAAAACTATTTAATGATATGTCACAAAACTTAATCAACTTTGGTGTTGGTTTTTCAGAATATTTTGGATCAAGGGATTCAAGTGAACTATCTATTTCAGACAATAAGGTATCGGGTAGAACTTTATTTGTTCTAGATACGGATTTTGCCTCTCACGTTATGGTTGCTGATAAAACAGGACAAATTGGGGTTGTATCACTTGATTCAAACGGTATAGAGATAGTCGATCTTACAACAGTAGATAAGACTAGATCATATAAAGAGATGCGTTTTAAAGAAACCACTATTGAAATATTAGAAAAAACAAAATCATCTACTAAAGCAATAGAAAAAGCATTGGATGCGGGAAGAATTATTAATGCTGCTGATTCATTAGGAGCGTCTCAAGCAATGATAAATAAAGCTGTTGAGTACTCAAAGGAAAGAAAGCAATTTAATAGAGTAATTGGATCATTTCAAGCTGTTAAACATATGTGTGCTGAAATGACAGCAGAGCTAGAGCCATGTTATTCATTAGTGTGGCATGCGGCACATAGTTTTGATGATTCTAGTGAGGATTCTCGGCTTATGTCTTGCTTAGCAAAATCTCATGTAGCAGAAGTATCAAAAATGGTTGCAAAAAAAGCTACTGAAGTTCATGGAGGTATGGGTTTCACTGATTTGCTTGGTTTGCATTTTTGGTTTAAAAGAATTGGTTTAAATAGACATATTCTTGGTTCTCCAGAGATAGTTAGAGAAGAAGCAGCAAAAATTCAAGGTCTATGAGTTTATTCTAATGCGATATATATATATTCTTATAATTATCTTTAGTATTGGGGTATCTTCTGATAATTATAATAAGATCGATCTAAGTGAAAACAAAAGAAATCTTAGCAATGAAATTTTTAATAAGCTTGAAAAAGAACATTACCTTAAAAAAATTGATAAAAATAATTTTAATAAAAAATATTTCGATGCGATTATCGAAAGGCTTGATGAAAATAAAAACCTATTTATTGCTGATGAGGTACAAAAATTTATCAAAGAATCTGAAGTTTTTACTGAAAATCATTTTGATATAGAGTCAGCCTATGAACTAATTAATCTATATTTTCAGAGACTTGTAGATTTCTCAAATTTTCAAATTAAATTAATTGAAGAAAATAATTTTGATTTTAGCAAGGAGGATTACTTAGACATCTTTTATGAAGATAACCAATGGCAATCTAATTTTGACGATTTAAAAAATTTGTGGCGATTAGAAACAAAAAATGACTATCTTGTTATTAAGCTCTCAGAATCTTCAAGTGTGGAGCCTCAAAATGATTTGATAAAAAGATATAAAAATAGGATTCGAAGAATATCTCAACAAAAAGAAGAAGATATATTTTCATTAGCTATAAATATACTAACAAACCAATTTGACCCACATTCCTCGTATTTATCACCTCGTTCCGCAGAAGATTTTGATCTAAACATGAGTTTAAAACTAAGTGGTATAGGCGCTCTTCTTGGGGTTGAAGATGACTATACTAAGATTATAAATTTAGTTCCTGGAGGACCAGCAGAGAAATCGGGAAAAATTAATCCTGAAGATAAAATTACAAGAATAAGACAAATTGGATCACCAAATTATACAGATGTTGTTGGCTGGAGGATTGATGAAGTTGTAGATCTTATTAGAGGTGAAGCAGGAACTGAAGTAGAAATAGAATTTATTTCATTTGAGTCTAATAGTGATTCAACAAAGTTAGTTACTCTTAAGAGAGAAGAAATAAAACTTGAGGATAGAGCTGCAAAGTCAGAAATTGTTAATGTTAATGATAGTAGGATTGGGATAATTGACCTGCCCTCTTTTTATATTGACTTTAATGAATATCAGAAGAAAAACAAAGAATATAGAAGCAGCAGTAAGGATGTTCAAAATATTTTAAAAAACTTCAATGATTCAAATGTAGATGCTCTTATTTTAGATTTAAGAAATAATGGTGGTGGTGCATTAATTGAAGCTAATAAAATTATTGGTTTATTTGTTTCATCTGGTCCAACAGTTCAAGTAAAACAAAGTAGAGGTTTTATACAGCCTTATGGAAGTTCGAGAGCTATTCAAATTTGGGATAAACCCTTATTAGTTCTTGTAAATCGATATTCTGCATCGGCTTCTGAGATTGTGGCTGGTGCTATTCAAGATTACAAAAGAGGTATTGTTGTCGGTCAACGAACTTTTGGTAAGGGTACAGTTCAGAGTTTGGAAGATTTATCTGAAGGCCAAATAAAAATAACTGAATCAAAATATTATAGAGTTAACGGAATGAGTACTCAAAATAAAGGAGTTATGCCAGATATTGAGTTACCAGTGACATGGGATATAGATACAGTTGGAGAAAGCTCTTATCCAACGGCGATGTCATGGGATGTAATAAGGCCATACAGGCATAAAAAATTCAAAATGGATTCTAATATTATTGAAGAAGTTGTTGCAAAATATGAATTAAGATTAGATGAAGAGCCTAATCTAAATTATCTTAAAAAAGTAAGAAATAGATATGATTTAAATAAAAATAAAAAATTGTTAAGCCTTAATTTTGAGGAAAGAAAAATTCAAAAAGAATTAAGAAAGAGCTGGCTTTTAGAAATCGAAAACAATAGACGAGTTGCGATTGGTTTAGAGACCTTTGAATCATTTAAAGAAATGGAAGACTACAATGATAGTGAAGATGATTTTAGCAATTCGATAGATCTAGAATCTGATTATCAATTAATTGAATCAACAAATATTATAAAAGATTTTTTAGAATTTGAAACAAGTATAATCTTGACCTCTGCAAAGTAATAATCATGAAGATAATTTCATTTAATATTAATAGTATAAGAGCTAGGCCCCATCAGATTGAGCATCTTAGAGATACTCTTGATCCAGATGTTATAGGACTTCAAGAAACAAAAGTTAATGATCCTGAATTCCCAATTGATGTTATAAATGAAATAGGTTATCACGCTGAGTTTTGGGGCCAAAAAGGACACTATGGAGTAGCTATATTAAGTAAAAATAAACCCATTGCTACTGTAAAAGGATTTGTTAATGACTCTGAAGACGATCAAAAAAGATTTATACAATCAACATTCCATTTTGGTGAAAAAGAATTGATTGTTATGAATGGTTATTTTCCTCAAGGAGAAAATATAAATCATGAAACTAAATTTCCTAAAAAGGTAAAATTTTATAATGATTTAAGTGATCATATAACTAATCTTAAAAAGACTTCGTCTAACATGATCATTATGGGTGATTTTAATGTATCGCCTCAAGACATAGATATTGGCATCGGCGAACAAAATGCTAAAAGATGGCTTAGAGAAGGAAAAACATCCTTCCAACCCCAAGAAAGAGAGATGTGGAACAATATCAAAAATCTAGGATTCGTTGATACCTGGAGAGAAATAAATCCTAAGGAGTCATCAATTTACTCTTGGTTTGATTATAGATCAAGAATGTTTGATCAAGATCCAAAAAGAGGTCTCAGAATCGATCATATTTTATTATCAGAAAATCTTAGAGATAATATTAAAAAGGTTGGCATTGATTATGAATCTCGTGCAATGGAAAAGCCATCTGATCACTGTCCCGTGTGGTTGGATTTAAATGAGTGATATCGAATATAGAACTCCAATTAACTTAGATGAGTTTAAAAGATATGATTTATTTAGATGGAAGATTCTTCGAAAACCAATTGGTAAATCTATTGAATCTTTAAAAGATAAGCACGAAGAATCAAGTTACCATCTTGTTGGATTTAAAAATGTTAATGTCATATCCTGTGGAAGGCTTCATTTTAATAATCATAATGAGGCTCAAATAAGATATATGGCAGTTGAAGAAAATCTTCAAGGAAAAGGCATTGGTAAAAAAATTCTTCTTCTTTTAGAAGAAAAAGCTAAAGAGATGAATGCAAAAAAAATTATTCTTAATGCCAGAGATTATGTAATCAAATTTTATGAAAAATCAGGTTATAAAATTGTAAAAAAATATGATGGATCTGATACAGGCATTCCTCATACCACTATGGAAAAGAATATTTGACTATCTTTTAGACAGAAAAAAATCTTTTAGCAAACTAGAACTTTCCTCTTCGAGCAAACCAAATCGGTAGTCAACTTTATGATTTAGGAATTGATTATCAAAAAAGCAGTCAATAGAAACTATAGATCCTGTCTTTGGCTCTTTTGTTGAGAATATCAAGTTTTCTAATCGCGCATCAATTATTGCTTTAGCACACATATGACACGGCTCAAGTGTGACATACATAGAAGAGCCATTAAGCCTATAATTATTAATATTTTTGGATGCGTCTCTTATTGCATTAATTTCAGCATGTGAGGTCACATCATTATCAGATATTACTTTGTTCTTTCCTTCACCAATTATCTTATTATCTTTAACTATGACAGCTCCTACTGGAACTTCCTCATCATCAAGACATTCCATTGCCAACTCAAAAGCTCTTTCCATGAAAAGCTTATCATTAGATGAAAACATTAATAGAAGCTTATCTCTTTAACATGAAGATCAACATTAAAATCTCTCCCATATCCTGCAAAGCTTATATCTCTGATATTTTTTGGAAGTAATTTTGGTGACATTCCAGATTTTTTTTCAAATTCAGAAAAACTTATTTCAAACATCTGCCATTCTTCATTTACATTAAATTTGGAACTATGATACGCCCAAGGCGGCATTCTAATTCCTTGCATGGTTACATGGACTTCATATGATTCATTATTTCCTTTTGCCATGAAACGAATACCTTTAACTTCCTTATCAACATTTTTTGGCATATGCGCCAGTCTAACAAATCCACCATTATTTTCAGTAGTAACAAATCCACTCAAACTAAAAATACCATCGCTATAATCTGCTTCTAACACTGACTTGCCACCCATTACTTGATCAGTCACAACATACCAATTTGATGGATTATTTGAAATATCAGACATTACATTAAAAGATAACGTTAAAAACAAAAATACTATATTGTATTTAATATGCACGATTAATCTAAGTGTGTCTCTTTATCAGCTTGAAACCAAGGCAAAGATACAACGATAGATTGTAAGTCCCCGTATGGACTTTCGACAATAAGTTTACTCCCTTCATTAGCAAACTCAATATCTACAATTGCTAGTGCAATATTCTTTTCAAGTCGAGGCGAAAAGAATGCTCTAGATACCCTTCCAACTTTATTATTATTATTGCAATTGACTGGCCAAAAATTTTCAGGTGCTTTTGTAATTGGTTCTCCATCTAACTCAAGGCCAACTAATTTTTCAGTTAGTCCTGTTTCTTTTATTTTCTTTAGTGCTTCCTTTCCAATGAAATCTACCTCTTGGTCTACATCGACAAGCCTACCCAATCCAATGGTATATGGATTATGTTCTCTTCCAAAATCACCACCGTAAGACATAATACCTCCTTCAATAGTTCTAATATTATTTGGTGCTATAACTCTTCCGTTAAATTCCTCAGCTGCCTTATATACTAATTCAAATAATTTATTCCCCAATGTTCTATCTTGGAGATATAGTTCATAACTTAGTTCCCCGCTCCAACCAGTTCTTGCAATAACCATTGGAATGTCTTCTAAAGTCGTAATTTTTGCTTTGTAGTATCCAAGATCATCATGCTCTCCTTTAAAAAGCTTTTGAATTAATTTTCCAGACTTTGGTCCGCTGATTTGAAGAGGAGAAGCATCTGGCTCATGTATTGATACATCCATGCCAGAATTAATTGCAATACCTTGTAACCACAATATAACATCACCATCTCCAGGAGAAATCCAAAACTTATTCTCTTCAAGTCTCAAGAGACAAGCATCATTAATAATGCCGCCATTTTGATCTGTTAAAATTATGTATTTACAAAAACCTATTTCACATTTCTCTAAATTTCTTGGCTGAACATAGCGAACAAATTTATAAGCATCAGGACCATTAATCTCTATTTGTCTTTCTGCTGCAAAGTCTCCAAATGTTACATCGTTTATTAGACTTTCATATTCTTTTTCAGGACTTGAAAAACCTGTAGGAAGATACATCTTGTTATATACAGTAAATCCTGTAACTCCATACTTTAAGTCGGAGTCATAGTATGGTGATTTTCTTATTCTTGTTCCTATTCCAATCAAAAGTGGCAATTGTGATTCAGACATATTAATTCCTTTTAAATAATTGCTATTTTAATCTCAAAATATCAAATGAGTAAATGCATTATTTAGTTATTTAGATTATTATTTGTATAGACTTTTTAGGGGTATTATATGGGTAAAAAAAGATTCTTCGATGATAGATTAAAATACCTATCATTTATCCAAAATACTGGAGAAAAAAAAGCAATATCAGAGAAAATTTATCCCTACATTTCTGGTCTCTCTCAAAATAAATCCTATCTAAGAATACTTGATGCTGGCACTGGCGATGGAACAATAAAATCAAATGTGATCAAAAGCTTTCATAAATATCATCCATATACATCTCTTTTGATTACAGGAAAAGAGATAAGTTATGAGGATTTAAAAAATACTTTAGAAAAAATGCCTGACCGATTTGCAGAACATCCAAATCTGCTTGTTACAATGACAAATGTAAAGTTTTCTGAGTTAGGATTAGTTGAGAGCTCAACTAAAATTAAGGACAAAAAAATAAAACAATTTAATCTTATTCTGGATAGTGATAACTCATTTGATTTTAATTCTCAAATATCAGGCACCCTTCTTGGAAATTTTATTAAAAAAAACTGGGGTATTGAGATAGATGATAGAGGGAGAACCTCTTATTCAAACCCATGTATTATAAGAATATATAGAAAAGATAATGAAAAATATCTTAAGTCATTCCTTAAAAACGATTATAAAAACAATAACTATGATTTAATAATCGCATCACAAGCATATAGAGCAGCTGCATCAGTAAAAGTAAAAGTAAATAACGTTATAGGTCCTCTGATGAGGCTTCTTAACAAATCTGGAAGGCTTTTAGTAACCCATTCATCTGGTGGTGACTCAGTCCAAAAAGTTTTAAAAATAGCATTTAAAGATAAAGAAGCTTTCCCAAATAATGCAAAAGATATAATTGAATATTTAAAAAATAACCCCTTTGGAGAAAATAATATATATAGTTTTTCAAAACCTATTAGTTATTATTTCAAATTTAAAAAAGCTCCTGATCAAACAGTCACAGAATTATTTGGACATAACACAGATGCAAAATGGGCAAATATATTATATGTAGGACAAATACCGGAAAAAGATATTCAAATTTTAGAAAAAAATCAAAGAATGCATAATAAAGTTAGAAGAACTATAGATGCTTCTGGTGCAATTCAATTTAAAAACGAATTATTTAGTATTACAAAAAAAAGATAATGAAAATATTAATTATGGGCCTTCCTGGAAGTGGTAAAACTTATCTAGCTGAAAGAATGCAACCAATTCTTAATGCCGCCTGGTACAACGCAGATAAAGTTAGGGAGATGGCAAATGATTGGGATTTCTCACCTGAAGGCAGAATTAGGCAAAGCTTACGAATGAAGAATCTAGCTGATTATGAAAAAAGTCAGGGAAGAATAGTGATATGTGATTTTGTATGTCCAACAGCTGAAACAAAAAAAAATTTTGATCCAGATATAACCATATGGATGAATACAATTAAATCTGGTAGATACGAAGATACAAATAAAATGTTTGAAGAACCTTTCAATGTTGATTTTAAAGTAACTGAAATGAATAACACCAATCATGAAACAATTTCTAAGGAAATACTTAAAAATGTTTGATTGGAAAAAACCAACAGTTCAAATGCTTGGAAGATGGCAGCCCTGGCACAAAGGCCACCAAGAACTTTTTAAAAGGTGTATTAATAAAACTGGTCAAGTAATAATCCAAGTTAGAGATGTGGAGGGAGCATCAGCAGGAAAAGGACAAGACGATAATCCGTTCTCCTGGGAAGCAGTTTGTGAGAATATTGAAAATCATCTAACAAAAGATGGATATAAAAGAGGTATTGATTACGAGATAATGCTTGTTCCAAATATAACCAATATTACATATGGTAGAAGTGTCGGATATGTATTTGAAGAAGAAATATTTGATAAAGATATTTCTTCTATCAGTGCCACAAAAATTAGAGCTGGCCTTCGAGAAAAAGGAAAGCTATAAATTATTCAACTTTGAAAGTTAGACCAGCGTTATCTTGAAGTCTTTTTATTAATCTCTTTCCTAAAGAAGAAGCTGGAGTATAAATACCTCCAGGTAAATCATTTGCTTCCTTTAATAAACATACAGCACTTTCGGTAATCATTTTAGAAGTTGAGCCATAGCCGGGATCCATATCTCCAGCAACTGATGCTTTAATAACTTTATTATCGACATCAGCGCAAAACAAAATATCATAATTACCATTTTCTCTTTTCTCTCTTGAAGGCCCCTCTCCAGGTTTTGGAGCATCTTCACCACCAATTGGATTAGCAGTAGCTATCATACCTGCAACTGCCTTTCCTTCGTCTCCAGGACCAGAAATCCACATTTCATTGTATTGAAAATCTTCTCCATATATATGATTCATTAATGCATTAGAACGATGTACGTTTTTTGTGTTAATTGGAGCCATAAAAAATGGTGCTACCCATGTTTGTAGTTCTTCGTCATAGACTGGTTTTGAATCATCAGCTTGCTGGGGACCTTGAAACCCTTCGCATAAAGCATGGGGATTTATAAGGATATTCAAAAGATCAGGATTTGATTTTAAAGAAGACATGGTTGCTTTCATAGACGCTGCAGTTCCTCCAGAAAATTCTCCATTCATAGCTCTAACCCTTCCTCTTACAGAAGGTGCATATTTATTAAGCTTAGACATTGTCTCTTCTTGAACAAAAAACACACCAAGATCAAAGGGTATACTATCAAAACCACACGAAAAAATTATTCTCGCACCAGATTCCTTTGCTTCATCAGAGCATTCAGCAATTATCTTATGCATCCATCCAGATTCGCCACATAAATCAACATAATCTGTTCCTGAGGATATGCATGTTCTTACCACTTGATCGCCATATAGTTGATATGGTCCAACAGTTGTTAAAACACATTGTGTCCGATCAACAAGTTTATCAATAGAAGATTGATCTTCACTATCCACTTCAATAATTCCAACGCTATCAGGTAAATTAAGTTCCTCTTTGAGGTCCTCTAGTTTTTGTATATTTCTTCCTGCAATAGCCCATGAAATATCACCAATTGAATATTTTTCTAATGCATACTCAACAACTAGCTTTCCTGTAAAGCCAGAAGCACCATAAACTACAAAATCATAATTGGTTTGATTATTCATATTATTTATGTCCTATATAAAAAAGCGTGGTGGGATTATAATATGAAATTATATATATTTAATTTATAAAATGTTTAAAAAAATTTCAGAATTTTTCAGAGTAATTGGCGAGTTAAAGTACATTATTCCTCTTCTAAGATATAAATGGCCTGAGTTAGATTCTAATTCATCACTTGCCCACTCTTTCCAAGAAACAGTTCTAAAACATGCTGAAGAAGATTTTTTATACTTTGAAGATGAGGTATGGACATATGCACAAACAAATGAAGCTGCAAATATTCTTGCAAACAAACTTTCAAATGAAGGTATAGAACATGGTGATAAAGTTATTTTATTTATGGAAAATAGACCAAATTTTGTTATTTCACTATTAGCGATAAATAAATTAGGCGCAATTGGAGCATTAATTAATACTAGCCTTACCGGA
This sequence comes from uncultured SAR86 cluster bacterium, assembly GCA_902517505.1. GTDB lineage: Bacteria > Pseudomonadota > Gammaproteobacteria > Magnimaribacterales > D2472 > SAR86A. The sequence goes on from CABYCL010000015.1 coordinate 14,083, forward strand.
AAACCTCTCGTGCATTGTATAAATACGTCTGATTCAAAAAAATGTATTTTTGGTGAAGAATTATCTAATTCTCTAGAGGATGTTTTATCAGAAATTAATATTACTAAATCATCGGATTTATTATGGGTTGAAGATAATAATCCAAATAACTGTCCTGAATGGGCTTCTAATATAAAAGAAAATCTTGATCAAACAAAATGTTTAAATCTCGAAGAAACTAATAATGTAGTGGCTGGTGACACTGCATTCTATATATACACATCTGGTACAACTGGAGTTCCAAAGGCAGCATTATTTCCTAATGTAAAAGTTGTGGCAGGATCTACCAACATTACTATAGCTGGGTATAGGCTAACGAGTGATGACTGTATGTATAATTGTCTTCCTTTGTACCATTCAACAGGTCTAATTCTAGGTTTATGTGCTTGTATTCAAGTCGGCGCATCCACTTTTATTAAACGAAAATTTTCTGCTTCATCTTTTTGGGGTGAAGTTCAAAAATTTAACACAACTGCATTTGTATATGTTGGTGAGTTATGCAGGTACCTTAGCTTTCAAGAACCATGTGATGAGGAGATAAATAATCCGATTTCAAAAATGGTTGGAAATGGTCTTAGGCCTGATCTTTGGGACACATTTAGGAATAGATTTAATATTGAACGAATATGCGAAATATATGGAGCTAGTGAAGCAAATGGTATGTTTATGAATCTTCTTAACAAAGATCAAACAATAGGTATGACTAATACAGATATCAAGCTTTTTGCTTATGATGTTGCTGAGGACAAATTAAAAGTTGATGAAAATGGTAAATATATTGAAATTAAAGATCATTCTCCAGGTTTAGCTCTTATGAAAATTGGTCCAAATGCAATTTATAATGGATACACAGACGCTCAAGCAAGTGAAAAGAAAATAATAAGAGATGTTGTGGAAGATGGAGATCGTTGGTTTGATACTGGAGATCTTCTAAAAACTATGGACGTAGGTTTTGCTTTAGGAAGGCAGCATTATCAATTCGTTGATAGAGTTGGAGATACTTTTAGATGGAAATCGGAAAATGTTTCAACTAATGAAGTTGCTGAAATTCTTAATGCGTTTAATCAAGTTAATATGGCTAATGTTTTTGGTGTTAAAGTCCCGCAAAGTGAAGGAAGAGCTGGAATGGTTGCATTCAACTGCAATCTTAATGATTTTGAGTGGAATAAATTCTCTGAATTTGTGTCTGAAAAACTGCCAAGCTACGCTCAACCAATTTTTGTAAGAATTATTGAAGAGCTCGAAACAACAGGAACATTTAAATTAAAAAAGAATGACTTAAGAGAAGAGGCTTATCATCTTGATAAAGTCAAAGGAGATCAAATTTTTGTTAAGAAGCCTGGAGAAAATACATATACTATTTTAGATGAGAACTTCTACAATGTAATTCAAGAAGGACGGGCTGGTTTTTAATTAAACTATTTGATATTACTATCTATTAAAACCGCTATTAATAATGCTGGTTCATCTCCATTATTAACCCAAGCATGATTAGTTCCCCTTTGAACAACTACATCAAATGGTTTTAAATCAATTTCTTCTTCATCAAGAATAAGAGTGACATCTCCTTGTAATAAGATAATGTAGTCTATAGTTTCAGTCTTATGCATTGCTGGATGCTTTTTGGTGTCTACTCTGTGATGTGCAGCACCTATCTTTTCGAATGCATCTGCTGCAATTTCTTGCATCATTGCATCTGGAACTCCTTCAGGTAAAGGATTTATCTGGAAATATCTAAATTTTGTGCCACCGCTTGGTGGTGATAATAGTATATCTACATCCGCTTTATCAATTTCATCAGTTGAAATAATATCAGAACCATCGGTATTCCATACTTCAAAAAGCCCTCCAACATCCTCTCCAATTGATCTTGCAGGAGGCCCATCAAGAGTAATGATAGATTTACCGTGTTGATTATGTCCTGTAATTATTCTTCTCATATTAACTTAACTCCTTATATTATTTAACTTATCTTTTATATTAAGTGCTCTTTGATTGGATTGAAGATTATCCCAGTTTACATCTTTAGTTTTCTTCATTTTAGATATATTACTAATAGGCTCGATCTTAATATCATCCAAAAAACTTAATACTTTTTTTACTTCATCTCTGTTATTACAAATTATTGCCATATCGCAACCCGCTTGGAATGCATCTTTTGTTTTAATGTAACAATTTTTACCTTTTGCTGCCTTCATTGAGAGATCGTCGCTTATTATTAGGCCTTGATAATTCAACTCCCTCTTAAGTATGTCTTTAATCCAAGCACTTGAGAAACTTGGAATGTTTGGATCAATTTTAGGAAATAAAATATGTCCACACATAACGATATCAAGTTTATCTTTTAACTCTATATAGGGTTTAATATCAGAGGTTATTAAATCTTCCTTTGATCTATTATCTATTGGTAAATGAAGATGGCTATCTTCATAAACACCTCCATGGCCAGGAAAGTGCTTTCCTGTTGATTTCATGCCAGCATCATGCATTCCATCAATGTATTTTGATGTATAAGCAATTACTTCAGAAACACTATTAGAGAAGGCCCTGTCACCAATAATACTTGAAGTTTTCTCATCCACATCTAATACGGGTGCAAAATTAATATCAATACCAACTGCCATTAGTTCACTAGAAACTAACCAAGCTAAATCAAAGAAAATATCCATGTCATTATTTTTTTTTGCATAAAGTGAAATTTCTTGCATTGATGGTATAAGCAAGAATTCATTTTTAAATCTCTGGACTCTACCCCCTTCTTGATCAACAGCAATAACAATATTTTCTTTTATAGAATTTATTTCGCTAATAAGATTTTGTAGTTGCTCAAAAGATTCAAAATTTCTTGAGAAAAGAATTAATCCTCCAACATGTTTGTTTGAAATTATAAATTTATCTTCTTCTGATAGATTCTTTCCATTTATATCTATCATCAATCTTCCATATAATTCTTTCATGTTCAAATGATATCAAAGAAAATAGATTCAAGTTAAGTTGATGTAAAATATATAATTATATTATGAAATCTAGAGCTTTAATTACAGGAGCGTCTTCAGGGATAGGTTTTGCATATGCGAAACATTTATCAAAAGAAGGATGGGTTCTAGACCTCATCTCAGAAAATGAAGAAAGATCAATTAGGTCTAAAGAAGCATTAGATTATCTAGATGCAAACTTTTATCTTGCTGATTTATCAAAAAAATCCTCAATAAAAGAAATAATATCTAACTATGAGACTCCTGATCTCATTGTTGCAAATGCTGGTATTGCAATTAATGGCTCTATTGGGAAATTAGGTGAATCACAAAAAGAAGATGCTTATTACCTTATGTGTGGTGGTGTAATTGATCTTATTGAAGGATTTGTTCCAAAAATGATTAAAAAAGGTGTCGGAAGGATAGTTATTATCTCAAGCATTGGTGCAATAACGGCAATGCCAAAATCTTCAATATATGCAAGCGCTAAATCAGGTATTTATGCATATGGTAAGTCTATTTCAGCCGAATTAAAAAATAAGGGTATTTCAGTTACAGTTAGTTTGCCTGGTTATGTTGAGACCGAAGCTCATAAAAAGGCTGGATTGGATCATTTGAAATCAAAGGTACCAAATTGGATGTGGATTAGTGCAAATAACGTTGTAAATCAGACTGAAAGAGCATCAAAGAAAGGTAAATCAGAGGTAATTCCTGGCATTGTTTACAAGCTTACAAAACCTTTTTTAAAATTTAGTGCTGCAATCAATGTTTGGAGAGTAATAACTAAAAAGAATTAGTAATCTACAATAGTTTTTATTAAATAGCCTTTTTCTCTAATTAATTCGCTTCCGCCAAGATTAGTTAGATCTATAATACACAAGATTAATATGTCTTCATTTTTGACATTAAAGTTTTCTGTCAGTAACTCAGCGCATGCTATTGCTGTTCCACCAGTTGCAACTAAATCATCGACAATAACAATTTTTTGATTAGGTTTTATTTCAGTATTTTTCTGAATTTCTATCGAAGTACTTCCATACTCAAGATCAAAACTCTTTTTAAAAGTTTTATTAGGTAGTTTACCTGGCTTTCTTGCAAGAACAAAAGGCAGACTGAGATCTCTAGCTATAGTGCCAGCAAAAATAAATCCCCTGCTTTCAATGCTAGCTATAATATTTGCACCAAATTCTTTTGTAATCTTTGTTAATTCATCGCAAGTTTTTATAAAAGCCTCAGGTGTTTCAATTAGGCTAGTAATATCTCTAAATGCAATTCCATCTATTGGAAAATTTTCTACAGTTCTAATAAATCTTTTTAAATCAAGAGGATCACTCATTACATATCTCTCCAATTAGGATCTCTTTTTTCTAAAAATGCATCGATACCTTCTTTTGCATTTTCGTTTAATGTATTTTCTGTCATGACCTTTGAAGTATATTCATAAGCATCGAATAAATTTAGTTCGGATTGTTTATAAAATGCTTCTTTTCCAATTGAAACTATCGAAGCTGATTTTTTTGAAATTTTTTCTGCTAATTCCATCACTGATTTTGTTAGCTCTTTTTCTGGAGCAAAGTCATTAATAAGTGAGATTCTTTTTGCTTCATCAGCATTTATCATTTCTCCTGTTAAAAGCATCTTCATAGAGTCCTTTTTACTAACATTTCTTGATAGAGCAACCATTGGCGTTGAACAAAATAGCCCAATGTTAACTCCAGGTGTAGCAAATTTTGCAGAATGTGAAGAAATAGCTAAATCACATGAGGCAACTAACTGACAGCCAGCAGCAGTAGCAATACCATTAACTTCTGCAATAACTGGTTTAGAACAATTAACTATCAATTGCATTAAGGAGGAACAGCTCTTAAATAATTCTAAGTAATAAGATTCTCCACCATCATTAGCTTTTCTGGCTTCATTAATTTCTTTTAAATTATGTCCTGAACAAAAAACATCTCCAGTTGAAGCAATTACAACAACTTTAACAGAATTATCTTTTGACGCCTCCGATATTGCTTTTGTAAATTTTGACATCATCAATTCAGATAAAGCATTTTTGTTATCTGGATCATTTAAAGTTAGGCGCAAAATCCCATGATCATGAGAAGAGATTAAAAGAATGTTTTCTATGCTGTCTTTCATTATTTAATTAAAAGCTATATGAATTTAATAGTCCAATTTAATTCTCAAGAATTTTCTTAGGGCATTTATTCATAATAAAAATAATACCTGCATTTTTAGCCAAATCTCGAGATTTTTTATCAATTATTCCTTCTTGAGTCCAAATTACTTTAACATCTGCCTTTATTGCATCTTGAGTAATTTCCATTACAAATTCTTTTGATCTAAAAATATCCACCATATCTATTTTGTGAGGTATGGAAGATAAATTTGGATAGCATTTGATATTAAGAATTTTGTTTTTGATTTCATTTGGATTTACTGGGAAAACTTTATAACCCTTTTCAATGAGATATTTCATTACTTTAAAACTGTCTCTATCTGGATTTGAGCTTGCTCCAATAACTGCAATTGTTGTGATGTTTTCTATAATAATTTTTAAATCTTTTTTAGAATAACCCACTTTAATATTCTCGCTTACATCTTAATAATATTCATTGAAGACTATAATTTGTATTTTACAAGACTAAGATTTCAGCTCGTCTAATGGTTGGAAACACAAATCAGCAATAAACGGTTTAGCTGTTAATATCATTGTGAGTACAAATCCATTAGAATGCATTTCTGATATAAACTCATGAAGTTTATAAACCCCTTTAAAGGATTCATGATTATGCCTGACTTCTGCAATTACAAATTTTGTATTTAATAATGTTTTTTTTGATCCTAAAATTACATTTAACTCGTATCCCTCTGTGTCGATTTTAATACCAATTTTACCTAATTGATGATCTTTTAAGATTTCATCTAATGTATTAACGGGAATCTCACGCTGGTCAATGGGATTTCCTTCAAAATTTATTTCAGATACATCTAGAATAGTAGATCTTCCAATATTTTCTTCAACATTTATTTGTAAAGAGCCTGCAGAATCACCTAATGCTGTCTTAAAAAAAATAGCATCAGTCTCTTGCATATTTTCTTTATAGAACTTCTCTGCTTCATCCAGAGGATCAATTAAAACTAGTTTTTTTTCACTAAATTTTTCATACAGATCTGGTGTTCCCTCCGCTCCAACACCAACATCAATAAATGTATCTATATCTGGCAAATTCTTTAATTGATTCCAGTCTATATACATTCCTGTTTCTTCATAAAAATATTTAGTCATTATTATTTCCCTTTTAAATGTTCAAGACTATTAATAAGCGATTAACTATTATCTATTATAGGTAAAATATCATCGATTAAATCAATTAATTCTGGTTTGTTTAATCTAATCTCATCAACTGTAAGCCCGTCAAGCTCATGAGGGAATACTAACCACTTGTCAGTTTCATGAAGGAAATAGTCAGGCTCGCTATTAGTTAAATTTTTAGAAGGTTTAAAGTATGGAGTTGCAACTCTAATCTCAGGAGTGTTTTTTTTACATGCTGCTTTTAAATCACTGATTATTTGTTGAATTGAATGTCCAGTATCATGAACATCATCCACAATTAATAGCTTATCCTCAGATTCAAGCTGCCTAATTACATAATTTAGTCCGTAAACTTGAACTTTATCTCTTTTTTCATCTATTCCAGAGTAATATGATGTTCTTATCGCAACATGATCAGACTTAATTCCTAGATAGCTTAAAAACTCCTGAACAGCAATTCCTATTGGAGCTCCACCCCTCCAAACTCCTACAATATAATCAGGCTTGAAACCGCTTTCATAAACGTTCCAAGCCAGTTGAAAAGAATCTTTTAAAAGATCATCAGAATTGATGAAAAGCTTATCCATAATTAAAGTTTAGTTTTTTAATCTTTAAGATTATAGCTTCATATAAGATTTATATCAGAAATCATAACTTATTCTAGTCATAAATTGCCTTGGAGGAATGAATTCAAGCCCTGTTGCTGCAATACCAAAGACGTCTGTCATACTAGAATTTATTCCATCTTCATCAGTCATATTTAAAAGAAGAAAATCTAAGCCAAAGTTATTTTTAAAATCAACTCCAACCTTAAAATTATATATTTGGTAATAGGGAACTTTATCAACAAGTGAATTGTTTGATACACGTTGCATAAACTCACCTCTTCTTATAAATTGAAATACTGTACTAATTTCATTGCCAGAAGCTAATACCGTTTCATAAGTAAAAGATGCATCAGCAGTAACTTCTGGTGTTTTGGCAAGTTTATTGCCTTTAATATTTTCTCTTAGACCATACCTAATTAGCTCTTCGCCCTCAGTACTGTATTGAAAAGCATCAACATTATCAAGAACGTCATAGCTAGAAGAAACCTCTGAATCAACAAAACCTAAATTAATATCAAAAGTTAAGCTGTCTGAAATTAAAGCAGTAAATTCAATTTCAAATCCGGACATTTCTGATTCAGGAATATTTGCTACTCCTCCCTGATATTGATCGGGATCAGTTGCTTGGAACTGAAGATTTTCATAAGTATATGAAAAAGCAGCAATATTCGCTCTAGCTCTTCCATCAAGCAAGTCTGTTTTTAAACCTAACTCTATTGCGTCTATTGTTTCAGGTTCAAATGTTTTAAAAACCATAGCTGGAGCAACAGCAGCATTAAACCTAAATATTGCATCAAGCTCTTCTCTGGTTGCTCTTCCAAAAGTGAGATTCGTACCACCTGGCTTAAAACCTCTTGTAAATGACATGTATCCCATAGTGTCTTCGTCAAAATCAAATTCAAGAGCAGCTTTTCCAGTTATCTCATCGACTGTACCTTCCTCATTAAATATATCTATGTTATAAAAGTTAGCTACATCTGTTGCAAAAGTGTCTTCTGTATATCGGAATCCTGAAATTAATCTAACATCATCATTATATGAATATGTTGTTTCTCCATAAATAGAAATAGACTCTCTTGATGGATAGCCATCAGTTACAAAATCAAATTCACCAACAGAAAAAACATCAAACATTGCAGGAAAGCTATAATTATGAGTATAACAATATGTCGATACTGCAAAAGACTCTGAGCATTCATATCTTATCTCACCATTTGCATCCCAGTCTCGGTAGCCTCTAATATGATTTTCAATTTCATGATCCATATAGAATGCACCTATAACCCAATCCATTTTTCCATTCATAATGGGTTCATTTGATATTAAGTTCATCTCAAATGTTGTAGTTTCAACTATGGAAGTTTCTGGGCGAAACTCTGCCTTTATGTACGTCGTTCCTATTAGTCCTGGGATAGTTAAAACAGGGTCTCCAAAATTATGTCTGTCATTATCTCTGTCAACTAAGATATCGTCTTCTTGAATACTTGCTAATATTTTTAAGTTAGCATATCCAAGATCAGATTCATAAATAGCAGCAAAAACCTTTGATGTTAATTTTTGATTTGAAAGCGTATCTTGAGATAGTTTTCTTTCATCTTTTGAACTTAAATCATCAATTCCTTTCATAGCAGCGCCATTCCTATCAGAATCAAAATATTGTCCAAATAATCTTAATGAAGATGTTTCTGAGAGATTAAATAACCAATCACTTCTAATACTAATGTTGGAGGCGTCATCTAAATCCTGCCCATTAACTATGTTTTCTGTGAATCCATCTCTCTCGGTAGTGGATATTGAAAATTTTGTTGCAATAGAGTCTGATATTGGAATATTAGAAGTTGCAGTTAATTTTTTAAGATTATATCCACCTATTGTCACTGAAGCATTTGTGAATGAATCATTAATAGATGGCATTTTGCTTACAACATTAATTGCACCTCCTGTAGCGTTTTGACCAAATAGAGTTCCTTGAGGGCCTCTAGCTACTTCAACCCGTTCAATATCAACAAAATCTGTTAATAGTGCAAATGGTGAAGCAATAAAGATACCATCCATATGATACGCAACTGAAGGAGCTGCTATGGCATTTTGGTTTGTTTCATTACCCACACCTCTTATAGATATAACAGTTTTATATCCCTCATTTTTAGCAACAGTCACACCTGGAACTACAGCAGTAAGATCAACAAAAGATGTAATATTTTTGTTTTCTATTTCTGATGATGTAATAGCAGTAATTGCTTGAGAAATTGTCTGTAAGCTCTCATCTTTTTTTTCAGCGGTAACAATTACTTCTTCAAAAACTTGCTGATTTTCTTGAGATGTCACATTTTCACTTAATGAAAATAAAAAAGATAATAATGATAAATTTATAATACTTAGTCTTAAATTCATTTTTAATCCCCGTAAAGTTAATAGTTATTATATGCAATATATATGCCAAAAAATCTATCTAAAATTTGAAAATATAATGACAATTAGTAATTCTAAAACGATTAATTAATTGTATACTTTAAATTTCTCAGTAAAACTTAAAATTCAAAATTTATGAAACAAACTTTAGAACATATTTTTAAACTTCAAGATAATGATACCACTATTAAAAAAGAATTTTTAGCAGGCTTTACTACATTTATTACAATGGCGTACATCATTTTTGTAAATCCACAAATGATGGCAGCAAGTGGGATGGATTTAGGTGCAAGTTTTGTTGGAACTTGTATTGCTGCTGCAATAGCATGCTTTGTAATGGGGTTATATTCAAATTGGCCTGTTGGATTAGCTCCTGGTATGGGACTTAATGCTTTCTTTACTTATACAGTT
>CABYCL010000016.1 GCA_902517505.1 uncultured SAR86 cluster bacterium
AAAAACCAATTCTGTCATCGATTGATTTATCCGATGAATGGAAATTAGTTGATTTTGAAAAATCTAATAATTTTATGATTTGGATTGGCCATTCTACTTTTTTGATTAAAAAAAATAATTTAGTAATTCTTACAGATCCTGTTTTTTCAGAAAGAGCATCGCCCTTTAAAAAATTTGGTCCCAAAAGGTTAATACCTCCTGCAATTTCATTAAATGAACTTCCAAAAATTGATGTCGTTACTATTAGTCACAATCATTATGATCATCTAGACATAAGATCTTTAAAAAAATTATCAAAATTAAATCCAAACTTAATTTTTTTAATTCCAAAAGGTGATATAGATATTTTTAATAGAAAAAATATTGATAATGTAAAAGAATTTATGTGGTGGGAAGAAATCTCAATTGCTGACTTTATATTTACTTTTACACCAGTCCAACATTGGTCAGCAAGAGGACTTTTTGATAGAAATAAAAGTTTATGGGGAGGGTGGTTTATAAATTCTAATGATTATTCTTTATATCATGCTGGCGACACAGGATACTCAACCGATTTTATAGAAACTCAAAAAAGATTAGGGTCCCCAAAGTATGCTTTTTTACCTATTGGTGCTTATGATCCTGAGTGGTTCATGGCAGCTAGCCATGTAAATCCTGAAGATTCAATTAGAATTATGAATGACTTAGGAGCAGAATTTAGTTTTGGAATGCATTGGGGTACTTTCACATTAACTGCTGAAGACACTTTAGAACCACCTCAAAGATTAAAAGAAGCACTTAAAGATGACAAGCTAGATAACTTTAAAACACTCAAACCTGGAGAAGTAGTCTATCTTCAATAGAATTAAATTTACTTAAAAAATATTATTAGATAAGATGATGTTTCTTTGGGGCTATAGCTCAGCTGGGAGAGCGCTTGAATGGCATTCAAGAGGTCCGCGGTTCGATCCCGCGTAGCTCCACCAATCTTTTTGGAATACGTTAATTTTTATATAAATGTATTATAGACATTCTTTTAGTTTTTGAATAAAGAATTCATTTTCTAATCTTTGCCCAATCGTAACCCTTATAAAATTTGGCATTTCATATAACTCAATTGGTCTTACAATAACACCTTTTTTTAGTAATAATTCAAATACTTTTCTGCCACTTTGGTTTACATCAATACAAATAAAGTTTCCTTGAGATGGAATAAAATTTATAGACATTTCTTTTAAGCACTTATATAAGAACTCTCTTTCATTTGTATTATGTTTGATACTTTTTTGTAAATAATTAGTATCATCAAGTGAAGCAATGGCAGCTTTTTGAGCAATGGAGTTCACATTAAAAGGTTGCCTTACACGATTCATTATTTCTATGAGTTTTTTATTACCCATTCCGTATCCAACTCGCAGAGCAGAAAGACCACGTATTTTAGAAAATGATTTTGTAATTAATACATTTTTATAGTTATTAAGAATTTCATGTGTATTAATATAATCATCTGCTGTTACATATTCATAATAAGCTAGATCAATAACAACAATGATGTCACTTGAAACTTTCTGCAAAAATTTATCTATTTCATAATGAGTTAGATATGTGCCTGTAGGATTATTTGGATTTGCAATAAAGATTATTCTTGTTTTTTCATTTATATGCTCTATGAATTTATTTAAATCATGTCCCCATGATTTTGCTTCTACTTCATGAAAATTACATCCGCGAACTTTAGCAGCAAGTTTATATACAACAAAAGCATGTTTTGAAAAGATGCATTCAGATCTTTCAGATAAGAAAGTTTGCGAAACTATCTCTAAAATTTCATTTGAACCATTTCCTAGGATAATATTTTTATCTGATAACAGTTCAACTTCAGAAATTTTTGATTTCAATTGCTTTCCATCACCGTCTGGGTATAAATGAACATCTTTGAATTCATTTATCGCACTTTTAACTTTGGGGGAAGGACCAAGACTATTTTCATTACTTGCAAGTTTTACAATCTTGTTAAGATTATATTTTTCCATTACATCATCAGAAGACTTTCCAGGCTCATAGGGTTTAATTGAATCAATTCCAGGATTGATATATTTCAAGAATTCCATTTTATTTATTTCGCATTTTTAATATATTTTCTAGCTCTTTTAGTGAAAGATTGTTTTCTATCAACAAAACTTGTAGATGATATATGAGATCTGCTGCTTCCTCTAATATTCTTCCGTCGTTAGAAATTGTAGATATAGCTAATTCATTTGCTTCCTCTGCAATTTTTTTTACAATCTCTTTATTACCTTTATCAAAAAGGATATTTGTGTATGAACCACTTTTATGATTTTTCTTCCTATCCTTAATTATTGATTCAAGTTTTTGAAAACTAAATTCCTCATCTCCAAAACAGGAGTATTTTTCTAAATGACAGGTCGGACCGTCATTTGTAGCCTGAACCAATAATGTATCTTTGTCACAATCTATCTCGCAGGAAATATAATTTAAAAAATTTCCTGATGTTTCACCTTTGGTCCATAAGCACCTCCTTGACCTGCTATAGAATGTAACTTTCTTTATATCAATTGTTTTTTGGTATGACTCCTTGTTCATATAACCAAGCATCAATACTGATTTAGTATTAGAATCTTGAATAATTGCTGGTATCAACACTTGATCATCCTTCCATACATCGTCAGTATTCATTTCCTCACCTCAATTTTTTGATCTATTAGATAACTTTTAAGCTCTGAAATTGATATCTTATTGTCATGAAAAACTGAAGCCGCAAGAGCCCCATCCACATTAGAATTTTCAAAAACTTTTTTAAAGTGTTCTTTCTTACCAGCACCACCAGATGCTATTAAGGGGACCTTGCAAACTTCTCTTATCATAGCAAGTTGATCGATATCATAACCTTCTTTGATGCCATCTCTATTCATGCAATTTAATACTATCTCTCCAGCTCCTCTATCCTGAACTTCTCTAACCCAATCTAATGTATTTTTACCAATTTCATATCTTGATTTAGTTGATCCAGTTTTTGCATGTACTATGTAATTTGTTTGATCAAAATAACTATCGATACCTATTACAACGCATTGAGAACCAAAAGTTTTTGCCAATTCACTAATTAATTTTGGGTTCTCAACTGCGGGTGTGTTGATTGAAACTTTATCGGCACCCATGTATAACACTTCTTTTGCTTTTTTAATGTTCTTAATACCACCAGCAACACAAAAGGGTATATTAATATTCTGAGCAATTTCATTGATCCAACTAAGAGAAACTGATTTAGACTCTACACTAGAATAGATATCATAAAAAACCAGTTCATCAGCATTTTCTTCTGAGTATTTTGCAGCTAACTTAATAGGATCTCCGATTATTCTGTGATTTTTAAATTGAACTCCTTTGACAACTTTTCCATTTTTAACATCCAGGCAGGGGATTATTCTTTTAGTTAACATTTGCTAACTCCTTCATTGATATTTTATTTTCATAAATAGCCTTACCAACAATACATTCATTAATATTAATTTCTGCTAAGTCATTTAAGTCACTAATTTTTGATATTCCACCTGATCCTATAAGATTTTTATCAGGATTTAATTCTTTAATTTTTTTATATATTTTTAAATTTGGACCAATTAATAAACCATCTTTATTTATATCAGTTGCGAGAACATTTTTGATTTCATTTTTTTGAATGAAATCATATAAATTAATTTTTGTTTGATTCATCCAACCTTTAGTTGCTATATATGGTATTTCATCATAAATTCTAAAATCTAAAGCAAGAGTAATATATTTTTGATCAAATTTTGATAACACATCATTAACAAAAGATTCATTTTCTACAGCAGCTGTACTTAAAATTACTCTCTCTACACCAATATCTATCAATTCCTCCACATCAGAAAGCAATCTAATACCTCCTCCTAGTTGAACTTTTATATCAAGGTTTATTATTTTATTAATAGTTTTATTATTTTCTCGCTTACCTCTGAGAGCGCCATCCAAGTCAACAATGTGTATGAAATCAAAACCATGATCCTTAAATAGTTTTGCTTGATCTAATGGAGAGGTATTGTATATTTTAATTTTGTTAAAATTTCCTTTTTTAAGTCTTACACAACTTCCATTTTTAATATCTATTGCAGGGAGAATAATCATAGTTGTTTTAAGAATTGCATTAAAAATTTTGAACCGTTTTTAGAAGATTTTTCTGGATGAAATTGAACACCAAAGAAGTTATCTTTTCTAACAAACGCACTAAAAGTGCTGCCGTATGTACATTTTCCAAAAGTATATTTATTTACATCAGCATAGTAACTATTTGCAAAATAATAATAGCCATTACATTCATCAAATGAATCATCATTAAAAATTACTTTATTCCATCCCATATGAGGAATTGTTAAATTATTATTGCTAAATTTTTTTATTTTTCCTGGTATCAATCCTAAGCATTTTTCATTTTCCTCTTCTGAGAACTCGTAAAAAATTTGCATACCTACACATATACCAAGAACAGGTTTTTTATATTCTTTAATAGTATTAATAAAATCGTATTTTTTTAAATTATTCATGACATTTTTGGCTGCACCCACACCAGGAATAATTATTCCATTTGAATTTTTTATTTGTTCTTTATTTATACAGATTTGATATTTAATATTTAGATATTCAAGCGCATAAGACACTGAACGAAGATTTGCTCCTCCACAATCAATTACAGCTATCACAATAGACCCTTTGTAGATGTAATTTCTTCTTTATTTAATTGAATGCTCTCTTTAAAAGCCTTACCAAGACATTTAAATAAAACCTCAATTATATGATGACTATTAGATCCCTTAACTTCAATATGGCAGGTAAATTTTAAATTTTTGACAAAAGATTCTAAGAAATGACTTAACATTTCAGTAGGAAAATCACCAACAAAATTATTTAATATTGGAATGCTTAGATTTAAGTTTGTTCTAGAGCATAAATCTATATCAATTTTCGCACTTGATTCATCCATAATAATTGTTTTAGATGCGTATCTATTAATATTTTCTCTAGAAGATAAGCTCTTTGATATAACTTCACCTAAAACAATGGCTGTATCCTCGATGGTATGATGTAAATCAATCTGAATGTCTCCAACAGCTCTCAAAAAGATATTTAGACCAGAATTCTTACAAAATTGCTCAAGCATATGATCTAAAAAATTTATTCCTGTATCTATTTGATATAGTCCTTGGCCATCTAAATCAATAGATGCATATATTGATGTTTCTTTTGTTTGTCGCATTATGAAAGAGGTTCTTGGCTTATTAACATCTTTATTCTTTCTCATCTCCACTGAAAGACCATGAGCATCAAGATTCTCAATCTCACTTAATTTAATTACCTTATCCGAGAGATAGTTAAAAGCATTTTGGTTTGTTTGTTGAAAAGAAACTTTTTTTACGAAGTCATTAACAGATAACCCTGATTTTGTTTTTGCCCAGCCACTTGTTGGTAAGACATGGTTTGTCCCAGAAGCATAATCGCCAAAAGCAACTGGTGATTTTTTACCACAAAATACAGAACCTGCATTTTCTATTGAATCTATATACCTTGGAAAATTATCATCCAATAGAACAAGATGTTCTGGCGCACAATCATTGATCATATTTACAATATCTTTGTCAGATTTACATTTAATTAACAAAATATTTTTTATAGAACAATCTATCAAATTTGATCTGCTTAAATCTTTTGATAAAGATCTTATTTCTTTTTTGATGCCATCTAATATTGATTTAGATTTCGATAAGATAAATGCAATAGAGTCTTTTCCATGCTCTAATTGAGACAGAGCATCAATTGAAGCCAATGATATATTTTCTCTATTATTAGTCACTACCATTACTTCACTTGGACCAGCATATAAATCTATTGCAACTTTATTACTTACATATTTTTTTGCTTCTGCAACATAAGAATTACCAGGACCAAATATCTTGTTTACTTTTGGTATTCCAAGATAGCCGTTAGCCATTGACAATATAGCTTGAGCTCCACCAATTTTATAAATATTTGAAACTTTTAACTGTTCAGCTAGCCATAATATTGCTGGATAAACTTTTCCATTCTTATCAGGAGGAGTGCAAATAATAATATCTTTGCATCCAGCTGAAATCGCAGGTATTACTTGCATCAAGAAAGATGAAACAAGAGGCGCTGTACCACCTGGAACATATAAACCGACGCTACTAATTGGAACAAATTTATCCCAAATAGCTAAACCATTTATAGGTTCGATCGTATTACTAATATCTTTAAGTTGAGATTTTGAAACAAATGATATGTTTTTGATTGCTTCATATAAAGCAAATTTTTCATCATCAGTAACTAGCTTTCCAGCATTAGTTATTTCTTTTTTAGTAACTTTTAATTTTTCTATATTTTTTTGGTCAAGTATCTTATTGATTTTTTGTAAACCTTTAAAGGATTGCTTTTTCAAGAGATTATCAAATTTAATAATAGTTTTTAATTCATCTTTTCCTGAGAGTAATTTTCTCCATTCAATATTTTGATTTGAATCAATAATTTTCATTTAGTATGAGAGTTTTTCAATAGGAAGAACTAATATTGAGCTAGCACCTCTTAATTTAAGTGATTCAATAGTTTCCCAAAAAACATCTTCTTTACATACAGTGTGTATTGCGACCTTTGACCGATCAGCAAGTGGAATAATAGTAGGTGATTCTGCCGAAGGTAGTAATTTGATAAGTTCATCAGTATTATCTGTATCAGCATTGAACATAATATATTTACTATCTTTAGCTTTGATAACAGAATTAATTCTCGCAACAATTTTCTCAATTAAGGGCAATTTTTGTGATGGAATTGAACTTGACTGAACTAATATTGCTTGTGAATCCATTATAGAGTCTAACTCGGTCAGATTATTTGATTCTAAAGTTGATCCGGTTGATACAAGATCAGCAATAATATCTGATATTTCAACAAATGGAGTTAATTCTACCGATCCATGTATTTCAATTATTTCAGCATTAATATCTTTTTTTTCTAAATAATCTTTTACTATACTAGGGTAGGAAGTAGCAATTTTTTTGTTATTAATATTGTCAAGATTCATTTTTTTTGGTTTTGCAAAAGATAGCCTACATCTTGAGAATCCAAGCTTAAGTGTAGTTTTTAATTTTAAAGATGTATCAGATAGTTGTTTTTCAAATACTACATTTTCACCAACTATACCTAAGTCAGCAATATTTTGACTTACAAGCCTTGGAATATCATCATCTCTAACCATAAGGAGATCTATAAGCATATTAGTTGATTTAATAAAGAGCTTATTACTAGAATCACTAAACTCAATGCCACATTTTTTTAAAATTGATAACGATTCAGTAGACAGTCTTCCATTTTTTTGAATTGCAATTTTTAGTCTATTTTTCATTATTATTTAAAATACTTTTATATCCATTATTATTTTCACTAAAGAGAAATCTTGCGACTCTTGTAACAGTAGTTGTTGATGCACCTAATTTTGTTGCAATCTCTCTGTATGTATATTTTCCAGTTGACAGCAATTTTGCAACTTCCCACCTTTCATTCAAACTCTCAATTTCTTTTGGAGTACACAAATCAGTTAAAAAATCTCTTGCTTGTTGGTGAGTTTTTAATTTTTCTATAGCTTTATATAAATTCATAATTCGATTATACTTGTTACACTGTGTTAACACAATACAATAAGAATAAAATTAAATTAGCAATTTTTGATTTAGATAATACAATTTTAAAGATAGATTCAGATTATGAGATGGTCAATTACCTTATTGATAAAAGTCTTATTTTAGAAAAATATAGAAACATAAATGAAAATTATTTTAATTCGTATGAAGATGGATCTATAAATATAAATAATTTTTCAGAGTTCTCGTTAAAGCCATTTGTTGGAATGAAGCAAGATGATATAAATTTTATTTTAGATGATTTTTATTACAAAATTATAGAGCCTGCTTACAATTTAAATTTAATTAAAATAATTTATAAACATAAAAAAGCAAATCAAGAAATTTTACTTGCAAGTGCAACTAATAGTCTGATTGTTTTTTATATTGCAGGTAAACTTGGTTTTAAAGATTTTATATCATCTAAAGTAATTTTTAAAAGTGGAAGATGCACAGGAAAGGTAAAACAACCTCATGCTTTAGGTGAGGGAAAATTAGAGCTAGTGAAAGAATATTGTAGGGATTCCAATTTTAGCTTAAACAATGCTTGTTTTTATTCTGATTCTAAAAATGATTTACCTCTTCTGGAGGCTGTAAATATGCCAATAGCAGTCAATCCTGATAAAAATCTAAAAAATATTGCTAAGAGTAAAAATTGGATGATAATAAACAATTGAATAATACAAGGAATTATCTGAAGACTTAAAGCGTCTTATATTATATTTATGAGTACTACTAAAAATATAGTCACACAGTAAATTGATTATTCTTCAAGGCATAGTCTAATCTCATGAAGTAGGGGACTATTTGGTTCCAGTTTTGAACCAATAGCTCCACCAATTTGGTACTAATTTGGATTTACTAAAATAATTATGAATGAATTTTTATTAATAACACTAGCAACTTTACATCTTTTTTTGATGTGCATTGGAAGTTATAGAAACTTTAAATAATATTCTTATTTATTAACTTTCTTCTATCATCCCAGAAGTTGAACTAGCATCTTCTTTAATACTTCTAATTGTTTTGTAAATAGTGCATTTATCTTTTTTAGAATCAAATGTAAAAGCAACTATTCCTTCTCTCTTAGTAGCAAAACTCATACACTTTTCTACCGAAGCATATTTGCTAGATGTTTTAACAGAAGATATCTTTCCACTAACTGCATAACCTTCTTTAATTTCATACTCATCAGCGAAAGCAAGAATAGACAGTATAGGCAAGATTGATAAAAATATATTTTTCATTTTTAATTCCTTATAAGGTTAATATACTATTAAATATGCAATTCATATGCCAATTTTATGTTTTTAAAATTGACATATTAAAAAAATAATATTTATTTTTTTTGACTATAAAAATTTAAGTTTGAATCTTTAATTGAGAACAATCTAACAGCAAAGATATCTTTTAGATAATTTTGATAGTTTTTCCAAGGAGCTTTGTTACCTTGTTTAGGCATATGATGAAGGCCTCTTTGGACATAACCTGATGTGAAATCAATTAGATCATCGTCACCATAAGCATTTTCATCATCTATTGGCGCACAACAATTAACACCTTTTTTATCCATTAAGTTAATTAATCTACAAACATATTCACATGTTAAATCTGCTCTTAATGTCCATGATGCATTTACATAACCAAATGTAAGAGCAAAGTTAGGAACACCACTTAACATCATTCCTTTATATGTAAGTCTTTCATGCGCGTTAATCTTAATATTATCAAGAGTAACGTCGATATCATTTAACGAATTAAGCTCAATACCAGTAGCAGTGATAATAATATCGGCTGTAATTTTTTCTCCTGATTCAAGCAATATCCCATCTGATTCAAATTGTTTTACTTTATCAGTAACCACAGACGCTTTATTTCTATTAATCGCTTTAAACAAATCACTATCAGGAATAAGACACATCCTTTGATCCCATGGTTTATATGAAGGCGTAAAATGTTTTTGGATATTGTATTCAGGCCCTAACTCATCTTTCAATAATTCAAGAATACCTTCTTTTATTTTTTGTGGAAATTTTCGTGCTAAAAAGAATGTATAACTTTGCCAAAGTATATTTTTCCATCTAATCAAGAAATATGTCACTTTGATTGGAAGAAACTTGCGTAAGAATTTATTGATAGAATCTTCACTGGGTCTTGAAACAACATAACTTGGAGACCTTTGCAGCATTATTACATGATTGGCTCTTTCAGAAATAGCAGGCACTAGAGTTATTGCAGTGGCGCCGCTACCAATGACTATAATTTTTTTATCACTATAGTCAATTTGATTATTCCAAAATTGTGGATGTATTATTTGGCCTTCAAATTTTTCTTGATTTTTAAAAGAGGGCATATGTGGCTTCGAATAGCTAAAGTATCCTCCGCATAAAAATAAAAAGTTACATGTCATATTTTTTAGTAAATCTTTTTCTTTGATTTCTAGTTCCCAAATTGATTTATCTGAATTCCAATTTGCTGAATTAACACTATGATTTAGTAAAATATTATTTCGTAGATCATTTTCATCAATTGTTTCATTTAAGTATTCAAGAATAGATGGTCCATCAGCAATAGATTTATCGTGTATCCAAGGTTTGAATCTGAAACCTAAAGTATGCATATCAGAATCTGATCTAATTCCAGGATACCTAAAGAGATCCCAGGTTCCTCCAATATCATTTCTACCTTCTAAAATTGAAAATGATTTATTTGGACAGCTTTTCTTAAGATTATATCCAGCAGCAATTCCAGATATACCAGCTCCTATAACAATGACGTCTTTGTGTATACTCTCTGTGTTAATTTTAATTTCCTATAAATTTTATAATTTTGTTAGAATTCATCTATGAAATTAATCCTACTGTTTATATTAATTCATTCTAATACTATATTTTCAACTAATGTAGCTGTTACTGAATTAAAAAATAAATCTCCTGAGAGAATTTTGTATATTGGTAACAGTTATTTGTATTATAACGATAGTATTCATAATCATGTAAGACGAATGCTTGATGAATTTTATCCAAATGAAATTGATAGAACTAATTATAAATCTGTAACTATTAGTGGTTCAAGATCACTGCATCATAATATAGACCATCCTCTTGATTATAAAAATCTTGGAGTAGAAAAACCTTTTCAATTAGTTATTTTTCAAGGTGGTAGTGGAGAAACAAATACAAATGAAGAAAGGAAAACTTTTGGAAAAGAAGTTAAAAAAATTGTTAATAAAATCCATAACTCTGGAGCTGAGGCTGCTTTATATATGATTCATGCTTATGTCGAGCCACATGAAGATACAAATCCACAAATGATAAAAGATATAAAAAAAATGTATATTGATGCAGGCAATGAAAATAATGCCCTTGTAATTCCAGTTGGGATAGCTTTCGAGAATGGCTATTCACAAAAACCTAATATTAAACTTCATAAACATTATGATGGCACTCACCCAAGTATCTTAGGAACTTATTTAGCTGCTTGTGTTGTTTTTGCTAGTATTACTCAAATATCCCCTAAAAAAGTTAAATATTCTTATTACGATGAAATCAAAGACTCAGATAAAGAATTTCTTCAACAAATTGCTCACGAAACTGTTGAAGATTTTTATGACATTAAGCTATAAGTTCGAAATATAAAATGAAATTTGAAGTTTATTACGTCGATGCTTTTACCAGCCAAATGTTTTCTGGAAATCCTGCTGCAGTAATATTTTCAGAAATTAATGACGATGTCCTTATGCAAAATATTGCAGCTGAAAACAATTTATCTGAGACAGCCTTTGTTAATTTAAGTAACAATACAATTAGATGGTTCTCACCAACATGCGAGGTAAACCTATGCGGCCATGCCACCTTGGCATCAGCATTTATTTACTTTAATTTTATAAATAATAACGACACTTCAATTTCTCTAAGTTCTGCTGGAGGTGAATTAAAGGTGAATAAAAAAGATGATTATTTACAGCTTGATTTTCCTAAAGACAACTTCAAACAAGTAGACATGATTGATATAGTTGCAAAAGCTATTGGAGAAAAGCCTACTGAAACATATATAGGAGATATTAATTTATATGCGGTTTTTGATAATGAAGAAACCATTATTAATATTGAACCAGATTTTGAAGCTGTACTAGGTCTTGATGGACAAGGGTTAATAATTTCAGCAAAAAGCAATCAGTATGATTTTGTTTCAAGATATTTTTGTCCAAAATATGGAATCAATGAAGACCCTGTTACAGGATCAGCACACACTACACTAATTCCATATTGGGCGGATAAATTAAATAAATCGTCATTAACTGCAAAACAAGTATCTAAAAGAGGTGGTGAACTATATTGTCAAAATCTTGAAAATCGAGTACTTATAGGGGGAAATGCAGTTTTATATATGAAAGGACTTATTGAGATAGACTAAATTTCAATAATTTGTTTCCCAAAATTCTTTCCTGTTAAAACATCTCTAAGTGCTTGTGGAGCATTCTCAAAACCTTTTGTAATAGTCTCTCTATAACGCATTTTATCTTGTGACACTAATTCTAATATTTCTTGAGTTGCAGCTTCCCATTCATTAGCCCATTCAGTTACAACAAAAAATCTGTGTTTAGGTTTTATCTCTAGAGCACCCAAGACATGAAAAGGGGTTTCTACTTTAAGCATATCTCCTTCGTTGTATTGAGAAATAAATCCACAAATAGGTACTCTTGAACCTTCATTTAATAATGGCGCTATAGCTCTAGTAACTGGTCCACCAACATTTTCAAAATATATATCTATCCCGTCTTGACAAGCATCTTTCAAATCTTGTTCTAGGTTGCCAGCCTTATAATCAATGCAATCATCAAATTCCAAAACATCTTTTACATAAGTACACTTTTCTTTACCTCCAGCAATACCAATAACTCTACAACCATAAATTTTTCCAAGCTGACCTACAACCGTTCCGACAGCACCAGATGCTGCTGAAACAACAAGTGTTTCTCCTGACTTAGGTTTTCCAACTCTGTTTAATCCGAAATAAGCAGTTCTACCTGGCATACCAAGAGTTCCTAAGAATGATGATAATCCAATATTAGTTTCTGGAACTTTAAGAAGAGCAGCGTCAGTATCTTTTACTTTTATATAGGTTTGCCATCCTTTATGGGCGCATACCTTGTCACCAACGTTAAAAAGATCAGAATTACTTTCAATAACGATACCTGCAGTCTCACCAGTCATAGGTTCCCCGATTTTGGCAGGGGCTGCATATGATTTTGAATCATTCATTCTGCCTCTCATGTAAGGATCAATAGATAAGTACTTAACTTCTATAATTATTTCATTTTTTTTAAGAGATGTTATTTTTTCTTCACTTAATTTCCAACAATCATCTTTTGGCATTCCGGTTGGCCTTTTGTTTAATAAAAATTGTTTGTTTAAATATTCCATTGTTATACCTGCTAAATTAAATTTGTTAATTTTCTAAAGTGTTTTCTACAAAGCGTCTTATATATTTCATTACCACCAATAACTATTTTTTCTCCTTCAAGCAAAACTTCTCCATTGTCATTTAATCTTACGACCATAGTTGCTTTTTTATCACATTCACTGCATATAGTCTTTAGTTCTTTTAAGTTATCAGCAATTGCTAATAATTCCATACTTCCATCAAATAGTTTCCCTTGGAAATCTGTTCTGATGCCATAACACATAACTGGAATATTTAATTCATCAGCTATTTTTGATAAATCTCGAATTTGATTATTTGTTAAAAACTGAACTTCATCTACAAATATACAGCTGACATTTTTATAGTCTTTTTTTTCTACTTCATCAAAAAACTTATAATTCTTATCTGTGATGATTGCATCGGCCTCTAAACCGATTCTAGAAATAATTTTTCCTTCGGTTTTATCAGCTATCTCTTTAGGAATAAAAAGAATAGTTTTTAAATTACTTTCTAAATAATTATGATTTGATTGAAGTAGGGCAGTAGATTTACCAGCGTTCATTGTTGAATAAAAGAAATGAAGTTTTGCCATATAATAATTATATAACTTAAATTAGAATTCTTGTTTATGAATGTTTTTGAAGAGAAAGGAATTACTCATTTAGACCTGCATGGTATAAAACATTCTAATGTTATTAGTGAAGTTATAGATTTTGTTTATCAATATCAAGATATGATTCCTTTAATAATAATTTGTGGTAATTCTAATAAAATGATTGAGTTAGCTGAAAATTCATTAAATTCTAATTCAGTTATGTTCTCTAAGCCAAGATTTGGTATTATTAGAGTCGAAAAATTATGAGCAATACAGATATCCTACTTTTTGATGAACAACTTTCAGATGAAGAATTAATAATTCAGAAATCTGCAAATGAGTATTGTCAATCTGAATTAATGCCGCGAATAATGGAAGCCAATCGAAATGAAACTTTCGATAAATCTATTTATAAAGAAATGGGTAATTTAGGTTTTCTTGGAGCACCTATAAAGGGTTATGGTTGTGCAGGCGTTAATTATGTATCTTATGGGCTGATTGCTAGAGAAATTGAGAAAGTTGATTCAAGCTATAGATCTGCTTTTAGTGTTCAAACTTCTTTAGCAATGCATGCAATCTATGAGTTCGGTTCTGAAGAACAAAAAGAGTTTTATTTACCAGAAATGGCAAAAGGTAACCTTATAGGTTGTTTTGGATTAACAGAGCCAGATGCTGGATCAGATCCAGCTTCAATGAAGACTAATTCTAAGGAAGTTGATGGCGGTTATATTTTGAATGGTTCAAAAACATGGATAACAAACTCACCCATAGCAGATTTAATGATTATATGGGCGAAAGATGAACAAGGAATTTTAAGGGGTTTTATAGTTGAAAAAGATTCTAAAGGTATTGAAACACCAAAGCTTGAAGGAAAATTTTCTTTAAGAGCTTCAGTAACTGGTCAGATTTTTATGGATGATGTATTCGTTCCTGCTGACAAAATATTACCAGATGTATCAAGTTTTAAAGGACCTTTTTCTTGTCTTAATATGGCTAGATATGGAATTTCATGGGGTGCTATGGGTGCCGCAGAGTTTTGTTTAGATTCAGCTTTAAACTATTCTCTAAATAGAGAACAATTTAATGCTCCTCTTGCTTCAAAACAACTAGTTCAAAAAAAATTAGTTGATATGCAAACTGATATTGTATTAGGCCTTCAAGGGAGCTTAAGGGTAGGGAGGCTAATTGATTCAGGTAATTATAAACCTGAGATGATTTCTCTCGTTAAAAGGAATAATTGTCAAAAGGGTTTAGATATCGCAAGAATGTCTAGGGATATTCATGGAGGTAACGGAGTTAGTGACGAATATCATGTTATAAGACATTGTATGAACTTGGAGGCTGTAAATACCTATGAAGGTACTAGTGATATTCACAGCCTAATACTTGGAAAAAATTTAACAGGTATAGAATCTTTTTAAATTAACTACTCTGTTCTAAATACCTACCAAAAAACTCTTCTAATTCTGTATAAAGTTCTAGTTTATTAGCTTCGCCCACAAAACCATGACCTTCGTCAGATTTTACTAACCACCAGAAATCTTTACCTTCTTCCTTACCGGTTCTTTCTAGTTCTCTTCTTAAAAGTTGCGCATGTTTTATATCAACTCTCCAGTCTCTAACACCATGAACGATATAGAGTGGCGTAGTAATTCTGTCTACAAGTTCAATTGGCGAGACAGCATCAAGATATTCTTTTTCATTTTCATAATCACCAATTTCTATTTTTTGCTGTTCATCCCAAATTTCCCAAATCTTTGGTCTTTCTGAGAATAAGAGTCCCATATCAGTTACCCCAACATAGTTAACAGCACATTTGTACATATCAGGTGTTTTGGTAATACCAGCCATAACTGCGTAACCACCATAACTTGCTCCGTATATGCAAATATTATCTGGATCAGCTATTCCTTGTTCAACAGCCCACATAACTGAATCAGTAACATCATCTTGCATTTTTCGTCCCCACTGTCTATTTGCTTCTTTTACGTGCTTTCTTCCGTATCCAGTAGATCCCCTGAAGTTCATACTTAAAACTGCATAGCCTCTTGACGCTAAGAACTGATGTTCTGGATTATATCCCCAGTAATCTCTGGCGTTTGGTCCTCCGTGTGGATTTACAATTAAAGGAAGATTTTTACCATCAGAATTTTTTGGAATAGTTATATATCCATTTACAACTAATCCATCTCTTGCTTCAAATGAAATTGGAAGCATTGGAGACATCTGATTTTTATCTATCCACGGTCTTGATTTAGCAATGAAAGATATACTTCCTTTATTTCTGTCATAAAAATACATCTCACCTGGATTGGTATCACTCCATGTTCTTATAATTGCTTTATCTTCATTTTTAGTCCAACTTCCAATTGAAACTTTATCGTTTGGGAAGCTAGCTTCTATAGAGTTATACACCTGTTTTAAATCATCATCTATCCAAACTTTTTCAGGTTTTTCTCCATAATAAGATACATATAAAGGTTCTTTTGTTTTTTCTGAAATAGCTATTCCACCTACATCGTAATCTGGATTTTCATAAATTTTTTCTACGAATTTATCTTCATAAGCGTCATATAACCACAATGCATCAGTATCTGAGTCATCTATAACCGTCCCATCTTTGGCAACAGCTTGACCTCTCATGTATACATATCTGGGATCATAGGAATATGTCGATGGTGAGAAGCTTGGTTCTTGGAATTTGAATTTTCTGAGTAATTCAAAATCAGCATTTTCATCATTTCGATGGTATAAATAGTAATACAAACCTTTAACAGCAAAATAACCCCTAACAACTCCTTGTTGATCAATTGCCCATCCAAGACTTGTTTGTCCATCAATAACAGGATCTTTAGCAACAATCTTAGTTCTTCCTGTGTAAATATTTAACTTATGAATATCTCTATATTTTGGTCTTCTTTCGTTATAGGAAATTAAAATATGTTCATCATCTTCTTCTAAAAGATTAACAGGAGAAGCATATGTAAAATACCCATCCTCAACTTCACCAGGAACTAATAACTTTGGTTTCGTACCATCTATATTAATGGCCCACAAGCTGTAAGTATCTGTCCCTCGTGTAGGTTGTCTATAAAAAGCGATTCTTTCACTGTTTAACCATTCAAAACCTACAAGCCTAGCTTTACTTTTAGTTCCACTTAAAACATTTGGTGTATTTGTCTCTAGGTCAATAACTAGTAATACTCTAGCAGCTTGAGGGTCATCATCTTCTTCAATAGCACATTTTGCTCCAGAAGCTGGAACCATTGCTGCAAAATACTTTCCATTCGGAGATAAAGTACCGCTTGTCATAGCAGAATCACAGAAAAAGTGCTGAACAGGTATATTTTCATTTGATAGCGTGTTTAAGCTAAAACCTGACAATATTATTAAGATTGGTAAGAACAATAATTTTTTCATTTTAATATTTCCTTGAATTTATTATTAAAGTAAGGCCTATAAACAATGTTTACTTTACTGATGTAGATTATTGCATACTTTAATTAGAATAAGCTAAAAAAAGGCTAATTAAGCATATGTTTAATACATTAAATATTTGCACATTTATTCTAATTAACTGATAATGCTAAGTTATAACGTATTTTTATGGGGATATTATTATGTTTAATTATAAAAACTTATTTTTCTCAGCTTTTCTTGCTGCAAACTTTATGTTTGTATCAAGTTTATATGCTGATAATCCAGGTGAGGTAGTTTCACAAGCAGATGATGTTGCAGAAGAAGTTGTTACTGAAATTGAATCTGAATCAGCTTCTGAATCAACAGAATCTTCTGATGTAAGTTCATCTGAGGCAAGTGGAGATGAGGTAGAGTTATCAAAGATAAGTGTTACTGGTTCAAGAATCAAAAGAACTGACATTGAAGGTCCACAACCTCTTGTAGTTATTACAAGTGATGATATTGATCAAGGTGGGTTTTTATCTGTTTATGAAGCTGTTGCTTCGGTAGCGCAAAATACTGGTCAAACCGTAATGGATGGTTTAGGCGGTGGTAATAATAATGCTTCTAACAATCAAATTAATTTAAGAGACTTTGGCCCCGGAAGGACTTTAGTTTTAGTTAATGGTAAAAGAAGAGCTAATTATCCATATCCCCAGGGTGATGGTGATGCTTCATTTAACTGGAACAGAATACCTATTGGTATAGTTGAAAGAATTGAAATTCTAACTTCAGGTGCTTCTGCAGTATATGGTGCAGACGCTGTTGCTGGTGTTATTAATGTTATTTTAGTTGATGGTATGGAAGATTTTTCAGTTCAGTTAAGAGTTGGTGAACATCATCCGTTCAATGATTCATCAGGTGAATCTGTAAATATTGAATTTAGTGGTGGTAAATATTTTGATAGCGGAAGTGTTGTTTTTGGTTTAGATGTCTCTACTGTTAATCCACTTCGTGGAACAGATAGAACTCAATTAGATGATATTTATGATGAGCCTGTTGGCTATTACCATTATGGAACATGGGCTGGTTATCTTGGTTCAAGAGGTTATGGTGGTTATGCTATGCTTCCTGAGGATTCTGGTTCTCTTAACACTTGTGAAGATTTAAGTATGCGTACTGATAGTATGTATAATTACGGTTGGTCTACTGCAGACTACACAGATCCAAATACTGGCAAAACATGGCCTGGAAGAGGAACAAGTTATGGCCAAAATTTTAATTACTGTAATATTGATAATGGTAAGTATTCAACAATAAGAAATGGTTCTGAGAATGCTTCGTTGTATGTTGCAGGAACTTATAATTTTGATAATGGAATTGAATTAACAGCAGATATCCATTATTGGCAAACAGAAGTTGACAGTGTTAGCAGACCTTATTTTGTAATACAAAATTTTTACTCTGGCGTTTCTGTTGATAATGAGGGTAATTTATTAGCTGACGGTTCTGGTAACATATACTATGAAGGTTCTGATAGATCATTTTCACCAGCTATGTTTAGATATGGCGGAGTTTATGTTCAAGGACAAAGATTTTTCCCTGAAAAAGATTGGCAGGGTATTTATGATGAAGATACTCTTTCATATACCGTTGCTGCATCAGGTAGTTTTGACTTCAGAGAATCAATTTGGGAGTGGGAGCTTGCAGCTGTAAATGATGAATACAACTTTACACGTGGTGGTGAAGAAGTAACAGAAGCAGGTCTTCAAGCATGGTCATGTGGTGGTGCTATAAATTCAGCATATTCATCATATTGTGGCGAAACTCCATATGGTTACAATTTGTTTAATCCAGACACATTCTGGGGTTCATACCTAGAGGCTGAATCTTATGGCTTGTGGGATTA
>CABYCL010000017.1 GCA_902517505.1 uncultured SAR86 cluster bacterium
TGCATTATATCTAACAGAGACTCTTGTGTCCCGTCTTTGATTACTGAATTGTATACATTTTCAGCTGATTGGCTCATTGCTCTAAATGCAGTTAAGGGATATAAAACCATATCAACTCCTACTGCATTAAGTTCAGCTTGAGTAAATAAAGGTGTTTTACCAAACTCTGTAATATTTGCTAAAAGTGGTACTGAAAAATTTTTCTTAAATTCTTGGTATTGGTCTATAGAAGTAACTGCTTCTAAAAATATTCCATCCGCACCCTCATCTAAATACTCACCGCATCTTTCGATAGCTCCATTCATCCCTTCAGATGCAAGTGCATCTGTTCTTGCCATAATAAAAAAAGAATTATCTATCTTAGAATCTAATGCAACTTTTAACCTATCTCTCATTTCTGAAATAGACACAATTTGCTTATTTGGCCTATGGCCACATCTTTTATCAAAAACCTGATCCTCTATGTGAACAGCAGCACAGCCTGCTTTAGAGAATTCTGTTATAGCTTTACAAATACTTTTCGAGTCTCCCCAACCAGTATCAATATCCACCAACAAAGGCAGAGACGTAGCACTAGTTATTCTTTTAGCATCTATAAGAACGTCTTCCATCGATGTCACACCAAGATCTGGCAAACCATACGAAGCTGCGGCAACTCCGCTTCCAGATAAATAAAGAGCTTTATGGCCTGCTTTTTGTGCTAATTTAGCCGAGTATGCATTTACAGCGCCGGGAATAATAAGTGGCTTATTATTTTTTAATGCTTCTCTAAATTTTTTACCTGCTGAAATCATCCTTAATAAAATTTGACTCCTCTAATAATTCTATCTTTATTATTTTTTCTTCTCCATTTATTAGTATCTCTAAGGCTATATACACATCCACAATATTCTTGTTGGTAAAAATGCTCTCTCTTTGAAATTTCTATCATTCTTGAAGATCCACCCTGCTTTCTCCAATTAAAATCCCAATAAGAAACATTTTTATATCTAGATGCAGATCTTTTACCAGATTCATTTATTTGATTCATATCTTTCCATCTTGAAATTCCTAGAGTAGTAGCAAAAATATTAAAATTGTTTTCATGAGCAAATAATGCCGATCTCTCAAACCTCATATCAAAACATTTGGTGCATCTTTCTCCTCTTTCTGGTTCATCCTCTAAACCTTTAATTCTCTCAAACCAATTCTCTTTATCATAATCACCATCAATACATTCAAAACCAACTTTTTCACAAAATCTTCTGTTTTCATCTTTTCTTATTTCATATTCTTCTACTGGATGAATATTGGGATTGTAAAAATAAACTGTTGTTTTTATATTTGATGCTGCTAAAGCTTCGATTATCTCTCCAGAACATGGAGCACAACAGCTATGAAGTAAAAGTTCTTTTTCATTATGAGGCAGTTCTAATTTAGGCCTAATATAATTTTCTAGCTTTAATTTTTCACTCATTTTACAAATATAGAATTATCTGAGATAGCATTTCTTAATTTTTCGTAATCATTAAAGGATAGAATCTCAGGATATTGAGATGAAATTTTATCTGGTGCATTCATAAAAAATCCTTTTTCTGCAACATCAAACATTTGAATATCGTTATGAGAATCGCCAGCAGCAAAACATCGGTAGCCCATTTCTTGAAAAGATAAGATTGCTTGTTTTTTTGCTTTAGGGTGTCTTAATTTATATGAAATTATCTCATCATTTTTAATTTCTAAATTATGACAAAGCAAAAAGGGAAATCCTAGTTTTTCCATTAAAGGTTTTGCAATGTCATGAAAAGTATCAGAAAGAATTACAACTTGAAAATCTTTTCTTAATTTTGATACAAAATCATATGCCCCAGGAAGAAGATCAAGAGAATCAGCTGCTTTTTGAACATCAGATAGTTTTATTCCTTTCTCAGACATAATTTGCAGTCTCATATCCATTAACTCTTCATAGCTAGGAATATCTCTTGTAGTCTTACCTAGCTCCTCTATACCAGTATTTAATGCAACCCTTTCCCAAATTTCAGGAGTAAGAGTTCCTTCCATATCTAAACATACTATTTCCATAAATTACTCATTTTTAATTCCATAAGGAACATGACCTGAAGTTGTATTTTCGCTTGCACCCATAATATGCTTTTTTTGATCATCGAAAAAGATATCAGCATCAAAAGATTCTAGAAAATTACTTTTTGACATTCCACCTAAAAATAAAGACTCATCTATTCTTACTCCCCATTCTCTCAAAGTCTTGATAACTCTTCTATCTGACGGTGCAGATCTTGCAGTTACTAATGCTGTTCTAATTGGACATTCATTAATTTTGAAATCATTTTGTAT
This sequence comes from uncultured SAR86 cluster bacterium, assembly GCA_902517505.1. Lineage (GTDB taxonomy): Bacteria > Pseudomonadota > Gammaproteobacteria > Magnimaribacterales > D2472 > SAR86A. The sequence goes on from CABYCL010000017.1 coordinate 2,335, forward strand.
TTTATTTAGTTCAACTAAAAATGATTTAAATGGTCCCTCTTTCAAATTTGTCTCCGCATTTTTTTCATTTTCTATGAAGGCATCTAAGCCTTGTTCTTGAAAAATTTTTTCAGAATCATCAGAAAATATAACTGCGTCTCCATCAAATGCTATTTTCAATAAATCTGTCTTCGATTTTTTTTGATTTTCAGAAGATCTAGAAACGATCGTTGCTGCCGCAACGTTGCTTTCAATGGCAAGTTTTACATCCTCAATACTGCTTGATAAAAATAGATGTACGCCAAAATCCTTAACATATCTATGTGGGCTTTCTCCTCCACAAAATGCTGCTCTTGAAATGTTTAAATTGTGATCTTCAATAGAATTTCTGATTCGCAATCCAGTATCAGAAGTATTTCTAGATAGTAGAATAACTTCTACACGATCTGATTTTTCATATAGGTCATTTATTCTCAGGATTTTTTTAACTAGGCTAAAAGCTTCTCCGGGATTAAGAGTATTGTCTTCATTCTCAATTTGATAATCTTGGTAAGATTTTAATCCTTCTTTTTCATAAATCTTGTGACTTTCATCAAGATCAAATAATGCTCTTGATGATATCCCAATTATTAGCTTTGATTCTCTGCTGCTCATAAATATTGTAAATTTAGTTTTTTATGTATTATACTGTACATATATTCAGTATTTTTATTATTATGAAAGAAATAACCTCACAACAACAAAGAGTATTAGATTGTATTCAAATTTACCTAAAGAAAACAGGGTTTCCTCCAACAAGGGCGGATATATGCAGAGAACTTGGATTTAAGTCCCCCAATTCAGCTGAAACACATCTTCGTGCACTAGAGAAGAAGGGTTTTATTTCAATAGAAAGTGGAACATCAAGAGGAATTTCAATTATAAATGGTGAACAAATTACTAAAAATGCTCAAGAATATCCAGTAATTGGTCTTGTAGCCGCAGGTTCTCCCACTTTAGCTCAAGAGAATGTTGAAAAAACTATAAATTGTCCAGATTCATTTTTTAATTCAAGTTTTGATTATTTCTTAAAAGTAAAAGGATTGAGTATGAAAGATGCTGGAATAATGGAAGATGATTTAATAGCAGTTAAGAAAACGTCAGATGTCAAAAATGGAGACATTGTTATTGCCAGATTAGATAACGAAGTTACTATTAAATTCTTCAATAGAAAATCTCCAAAACTTGTTGAATTAGAGGCTGCAAATGATGATTTTGAAAATATTTTTATAAACCTTGAACAGGATGAACTTCATATTGAAGGTAAGAGTGTTGGATTATTAAGAAAAAATTAATGAATAATATTTTGTTTCTTTGAAAATATTTCTCTTTGTTTTTCAAAGAATTCGTCTAAATCACTTACATTACCGCTCACACTTTCAATTCCTGCTCTAATCATTTCTTTTGCAACAGAAAGCTCTTGTCCTTGAAGAAAGTCTTTCGACTCGTTTGAAAATTCAATTTTAACTATTGGATTATCATGATCGTCTGATCTTCTAAGAACAATTGTTCCATCTGGTAATTGTGCGAGCTCTAAATAATTTGCCATTTTTTTCCTTAATGCTAAAGCTTAACATTCATCAAGTATTTTGCGAAGTAACTCACTGAATGTTTTATATTTATTTAATATCAAAGAGAATTTTTTCAAGTCATTTTCTTTATTAGTTGAAATAAGATTATCAATATTGATTGATAGTATTCTCATTTTTGAGTCTTCAATCATGTCGATCATGCCATCATGATCTAATTCTTTTTGGATAACATTCTTTATGGTTTCTAATTTGCTTAATTTAATCCATTTATTTTTAAAATTTAAATGATTAATTGATTCCATCTGATTACTGAAGGAGTCATAAATATGATCAGCTAGATAAGAAATACTATTTTCAATACAGTTTATAAAAAGTAGTTGGTTTTGTTTATCTTTAACTGATGAATCAAAAATTAAATTTTTTAAAATATCTTCAGATAAATCGATATAAAGATTTGATAGCTCCTTGAATTCCACTAACTTTTTAAATTTTGATTCCATTCACCATTTGAATATGTTGCTGTCCATTTTGTTTTCTTACCATCTTTTTCAGACGCAACGTAATGAATATCATCAGTTCGGTTATACCTAATGACATATGGGTTTCCATCTTTATCTTGTTCGGGTGCACTTAGCAAGTATATGTGCTTATCTTGCTCCGGTAAAAACCTGCATGCATTTGTAAATTGATCTTTTAAATCTTTAATTTCATGCACTTTTGGTGCTCTAGTTTCTCTGTTTTTAGGGTATTGGCTTGCAGCTAAAAACAAACCCTTCATGCTATCTCTAAGCAAGTAATGATCTTCACACTTTATACATTTTAAGTCAGGCAGCTCTATTGGTTCCATTGTTAATGGTTTAGGTTCTCCATTTCTTTGTAATGCTCTTGTAGCTCCACAGTTATCATTTAAACATCCAAAATATTTTCCAAATCTACCTGTCTTAAGCTGCATATCAGAACCACATTTATGACATTCAAGAGTTGGGCCATCATATCCTTTAATTTTAAATTGCCCATCTTCAATTAAAAAACCATCGCAATCAGGGTTTTTTCCGCATACATGAAGCTTACGATTTTCATCTATAAGGTAATTATCCATGCTTGTGCCACATTTTGGACATCTTTTCTTAATTAAAAGGTTCGTTGCCTCTTCGTTATCATCTACACTGATAGCTTCATCACCAGATACTAAATTAAGAGTTTCTTTACATTTAGCATCTCCAACATTTTGATATCCCATACAACCCAGAAAAACTCCATTTGAAGAATTTCTAATAACCATATTTGGTTTTCCACAAGGACAAGTAATGTCTGTAGAGGTAGGTTGATTACCCCTCATTCCATTTTCATCTGAAGCAGAAACTAGATCTTTTTGAAAAGCGTTATAGAAATCATCTAAAACATTTCTCCAATCAAGCTCACCTCTAGCAACACTATCAAGATTGTTTTCAAGATTGGCAGTAAATTCATAGTCCATGATGTCATCAAAACTTTCAATTAGTCTTTCTGCAACAATATGACCGATTTTTTTAACAAAAAATCTTCTATTCTGAATTTCAACATAACCTCTATCTTGGATAGTAGAAATTATATTTGCATAAGTAGAAGGTCTTCCAATACCTTTCTTTTCAAGCTCTTTTACTAGAGCAGCTTCAGAATATCTCGCAGGTGGTTTTGTAAATTTCTGATCAAGATGTACTTCATTGAGTTTAAGTTCTTCCCCCTCCCTAAGAGGCGGCAAAATATCTTCGTCATCTGATTTACTTGGTTGTGATATTTTTGTATATCCATCAAAAACAATTTCTCTGCCTTTTGCAGAAAAGGTATATTCACCAATATTAATTTTTGCGGATGTCGATAAATACTCAGCGTCAGGCATTTGTGATGCTATATATTGTTGCCAAATTAAAAGATAAAGTCTTTTCTCTTCTTCAGTATGATTCATTAGATCATCTGCAGTGAGATAAGCATTTGTTGGCCTTATTGCTTCATGAGCTTCTTGTGCATTTTCAGTACTTGAGTATATCCTTGGAGCGTTAGTTAAGTATTTTTCACCAACCCTCTCACCAATGTAATTTCTTGCATCTTGAATGGATTCTTTGCTCAAACTTGGAGCATCTGTTCTCATATATGTTATGTGTCCTGCTTCATAGAGCTTCTGAGCAACTCGCATTGTTCTTTTAACTGTAAAGCTCAATTTAGTGCTTGCAGCCTGTTGAAGTGTGGAAGTAATAAAAGGAGCTCTTGGCTTTGTTTTAACTGGTTTTTTTATTATTTGATTAATTAATAAATCTGAGTTTTGTATTAGTTCAAAAATCTTTTTTGCTTCTTCATTCTTTAATAAGGGTTCAGATTTTTTTCTATTGAGATTAAAAGAAATAGTTAGGTCGTTTTTATAAAGAGTCATAGAAACTTCCCAGAACTCTTCTGGTATAAACTCTTGTATAAGCCTCTCTCTTTCATCTAAAAGTCTTAAGGCTACAGACTGGACTCTTCCTGCCGAAAGACCTCTTGCAATTTTCTTCCACAATAAAGGTGAAAGCTCAAACCCAATAACTTTATCTAAAAATCTTCTTGCTCTATAAGCTTTAACTAAATCTAAATCTATTTCTTTTGGATCATCAAAAGAATCTATAATCGCTGACTTTGTAATTTGATTAAACCTTACTCTTGAATATTCATATTTTTCAGGTCCTAGCGCTTCTTTTAGATGCCATGCTATAGCCTCACCTTCTCGATCAAGGTCAGTTGCAAGATAGATATGGTCAACTCCCTTTGCAGCTTTCTTTAAAGATTTTATTACTTTTTCTTTTTCTGGAATTATTTGCCAGTCTGCTTTCCATCCATTATCTGGATCAATACCCATTCTTCTAATTAATCTATTTCTATCGTTTATAGATTTAAGTCTTAATTTCTCCTCTGGGGATACATCCTTCGGTATTGATGCTCTTTTAGAATTTGGTGATGCTTTTTTTGGAAGATCTCTTATATGACCCACACTTGATTCAACAATATATTCAGATCCAAGATACTTTGAAATAGTCTTGGCTTTTGCTGGTGATTCAACTATTACTAATGATTTTGACATATTTTATTGGTTTCCTTTTTTATGAATATCATTAAATGTATCTTTTTGGCAAGTATATTTTATAAATTTTTTAATTTGCCTAATTTTTTTAAAATCATTTCAAGTTCCTCCAAGCCCTTTAATTCTTTCCATAAAAAAGAGATTGAAGCGTTACTAAAAATAATTTCTTCAATGCTATCTGATACTTCATTTATTTCTTTATTAAAAAGCTCAAAATTATCTGAGAACTTTAATTTGACAGGAGAATACAAGATTAATTGATCATTGTCTCTAATAAAATGAGCTTCTTTTATACCTGTTAAATTTTTAATCTGATAAATAACAGAATTGGAATTATTATTTTTGAATTTATTTTTACCATAAAGAGTTGATAAAATCTTGCATCCTAATATTTTTGCTTCCATTCTTAATTTGGAAATTTTCCTAGATGCTTTTGAAGGGATTGCAATTGATATTGATCCAGCTAAAACCAGAACAGCCACCAATACAACAAGATATTCCATAGCTCTATTTTTGCAAGATATTGTGAACTACTTCAGGTCCATTAATAATAAATCCTGTATATATTTGAACTAAACTTGCGCCTGAATTAATTTTTGCTTGATAATCCTGCTTATTCATTACCCCTCCCACACCTATAACATTTAAATCTTTATTTTTTGATTTAATATATGAAATTTTAGAAGTGGACTTTTCCATTAGTGGTTTTCCAGATAGCCCGCCTTGAATATCTCTTAATTTTTTATTTCTTATATCATTTTTATCTATGGTTGTATTTGTTGCGATGATTCCTGAAAACGATGAATGTTTAATTAATTCAATAATATTATCTATAACCTCATTAGACTCATCAGGAGATATTTTTAAAAATATAGGTATTTTTGAATTAATTTCGTTGGCCTTATTATCAATAGAAATAATCAAGCCATTCAGATGATCTTTGTCGTGTAAATCTCTTAAGTTAGGAGTATTAGGAGAAGAAATATTTATAGTTATGTAATCTGCATATTTATTAACTTTCTCTAAACATATTAAATAATCATTAACCCTTTCTGAACCTTTTGAGGATTTATTTGCACCAATATTTACTCCAATAATACCTTTGTATTTTCTTTTTTTTAAATTTTCCACTAAATAATCAACCCCTTTATTATTAAAGCCAAGCCGATTAATGATTGCTTTATCTTCATATACTCTAAACACTCTTGGTTTTGAATTTCCATTTTGAGGTTTTGGTGTAACAGTTCCAACTTCTAAGAAACCAAATCCTAAAGCGCCTAATGCATCTATATAATCTCCATTTTTATCTATGCCAGCAGCAGTACCTAATCTATTTTTAAAATTTAATCCTGCTATTGAGCAGTCATTTGTTTCAATTGTTTTTCCAAAAATTAGATTTATTAAATTTAACCTATATAAAATGTTTAAAGATGAAAGTGATAAAAAATGTGCAAATTCAGGAGGGAATAATTTAAATATCTTTAATATTAAATTCAATCAGACTCCTTTATTGTTTTTAAAAGATCTTTACTAATTAATTTATTTTTTATTGCAAAAGTTATGGTAGCTTCAACAAAACCCTCTTTGCTTCCACAATCATATTTTTTACCTTCATAAAAACAAGCATAAGTATCTTCATCTTTTAAAAGAGATCTTATTCCATCAGTAAGTTGAATTTCACCATTAATGTCTGCATCTACAGATTGTAAGTGAGAAAAAATATTAGGGGTTAGTATATATCTGCCACAAACAGCATATTTTGAGGGTGCATTTTTTTTATTAGGTTTTTCGACAATATGAGAAATTTTTGAAAAATTATTTATAATTTCTTCAGGTGCAATTACTCCATATTTATGGATATTATCTTGATCTACTTCTTTAACGGCAATTACAGTGGATTTCGTTTTTTTATAGACATCAAGTAATTGTTTCATACATGAAATCTTGGATATATATATCTCATCTGGAAGTAATACAGCAAAAGGCTGATTATCAACTATATTTTTTGCATGTGAAATTGCATCTCCTAATCCACTTTGTTTTTTTTGATCAACATAGTGGAATTTAATATCGTTGAAAATTTTCGGGTTTAATTTATCTAAGTACTCTATTTTGTTTGATTCCAATAGTTTTTTTGATAATTCTTTGTTCTTTGTAAAGTGTTTTTCAATTGAATATTTTTCTGGGCTTGTTATAAAAATAATCTCTTTAATTCCAGCTTCGATGGCTTCCTCGACAGCATATTGAACTATTGGTTTGTCAATAATTGGGAGCATCTCCTTGGGGATTGCTTTCGAAGCAGGCAAAAATCTGGTTCCAAATCCAGCAACAGGCAAAACAGCTTTTGTAATCACTTCATGTTCCCTTAAGAATTGTGCTGTATATTATAGCAAATATTACTCCTGAAACTAGACCGCCAAGGTGTGCAAAATTTGCAACAGAACCAAATCCAAACAAATCTAATAAACCAATAAATCCTAGTATTAACCAAATAATCATAAATAAATATAAGGCTGGGGGTAGCTTATACCTATCATATTGAGAATCCATTTCTAAAATCATGCAATATCCAATCAATCCATATATAACTCCTGAAAGACCTCCGAATAAACTTGAGTCTGTCCAATAATATTGAAGGAAATTGCTTAAAAAAGATGAAGTAACTACTAATAAAAAAAAGATAAAAGACCCATCTACTTTTTCAATCTTTTCACCGAGAATATATAGCCACAAACAATTGAAAGCCAAATGAGCAAATGAAAAATGAATAAACATTGGTGTAATTAATCTCCACCAATGATTATCTTGGTAAAAAGTTTGATCAAAACTAGATATTGAAATAAAGCCTTGATTAGAAATAATGACCTTTGTAAAAGTGAATGGTTCAATAATTGCAATGATTGATCCAAAATTTGACACTAGTGCAATTAAGACAGAAAAAATAATTAAAGGAAAATATAAATTTTTAAAAATATTCAATTTAATTATTTGAAATATTTAAACTCCATCCTAGCTTTTCTCTGCAAGCTTCAAAAAAATCATTATCTTCAGGATGTACAAGTTTTAGTGTTTTTTCCATTTTAGAAATAGAAATTTTAGCTCCATAAGGAACATCTATGTCATCTTGACCATCAACACATATTTTTGCAGTATCACTAGGGCCATCAAATAATTCAACTTCAACTTTTTCATCAGAGGAAATTACAAAGGGTCTTGAAGACAAGCTTTGAGGTAACATTGGCAAAATAGTCCATACATCAAGGCTTGGATGAATTATAGGACCTCCAGCAGATAAAGAATATGCTGTAGAACCAGTTGGGGTAGCGACAATTAAGCCATCTGACCTTTGTTCATATACAACTTTATTATTTACATTGAGTCTATACCTCATTAGCTGTGCATATGCTCCAGAATGAATAGCTACTTCATTTAATCCATATAAATGATTTTCATTAAATTTTGCTGAAACTAAATTTCTTTCTTCTATTTTAAATTTGCCATCAAGTATTTCTTCCATTGCCATTTCAAAATTATCAACACTTATGTCAGTAAGAAACCCTACATTTCCCATATTAACTCCAAGAATTGGAATTTGATCTTCTAAATATTTTCTTGCAGAATTTAATAAAGTTCCGTCTCCGCCGAATACTATTATTAAATCAACTTTTTTAACAAATTCTTCATGTTTAAGATTTATTGCTTTTTCGTTTTTATAACTTGAAGACTCATCGAAATATAAATTTGTATCCTTGGAGGATATAAAATCAATCATTAAATCTAAGGCATTGCTATCAATTCCTTGAGATGTATTTTCCTTTACAAAAATTCCAATTTCTTTAAACATGTGGCGAATTATACTCTTATTAAAAATAAGTATTAATAAGTTTTATGCTTTCAATACTCGAAAAATTTAAATATGTGCATATAATATTGTTGAAATAAACCAAAACTTATGTACGAAAATGAATAATTTAGAAAAATTTAGAAAAGAAACAAAAAATTGGCTTGATAAAAACTGCCCTCCATCAATGAGAAGTGGAGCTGATCCAGATATTCCAATAGATGAAGTCTGGGGCGGAAGAAACGCTGAGTATAAAAATCCAGAGTCAAAATTATGGTTAGATAGAATGGGTGCAAAAGGATGGACTATGCCAACTGTTCCAAAAGAATATGGCGGAGGAGGACTTACTAAAGAAGAGATAAAAGTTCTTAATGAAGAACTATTTCTTATAGGTGCCAAACAACCACTTCTTAGCTTTGGTATTTGGATGTTAGCTCCTGTTTTATTGGAATATGGTACAGAGGAACAAAAGAAGGAACATTTACCTAAAATACTTAAAGGAGAAATAAGGTGGTGTCAGGGATATTCTGAGCCTGGGTCTGGTTCTGACTTAGCTAGCTTATCAACAAAAGCAGAGGATATTGGTGATAAATTTTTGGTTAATGGTCAAAAAGTTTGGACATCATATGCAGATAAAGCAGATTGGATATTTGCTCTAGTAAGAACAGGAGCTAAAGAACCAAAACATGATGGAATTAGTTTTTTGCTTATTGATATGGATACAAAAGGTGTTAGTACCAAACCAATTACTTTAATATCAGGAAAATCTCCATTTTGCGAAACATTTTTTGATAATGTAGAGGTTCCTAAGAAAAACTTAATAGGTGAATTAAATGCTGGTTGGACTATTGCTAAAAAATTACTTCAGCATGAAAGAGCGTTTATTTCCAATTTTGGTCTAGCTGGAGCTGTTGCGGGAGCTGGAAGTGGAAGAGATGTTGTTTCGATCGCAAAAAAACATCTAGGAGAAGAAAATGGAAAAATAAAAAATTCATTTTATAGAACCGAAATTGCGTCACATAAAATAAAAGAACACGCTTTTGGATTAACTCTTAAGCGAGCTGGAGATGAAGGTGGAAAAGCAAGTGCTACTGCTTCAATGTTTAAGCTATATGGAACAGAACATAATAAAAAAAGACATGAACTTATGGTTGGAGCTTCTGGAGTTGATGGAGTTGCTTGGGATGGAGATGAATTTGACCAAAATGATAAAAATTTAACAAGAGCCTGGCTTAGAACTAAAGGTAACTCAATAGAAGGTGGAACATCAGAAGTTCAATTAAATGTAATATCTAAAAGAGTTTTAAACCTACCTAGTCAATAACTTTTAAATGAAATTAGTATTAACCGAAGAAGAGCAATTCCTTAAAGATACAGCAAAGAATTTTGCAGAAGAAAGGTGTCCTATTTCTCACTTTAGATCCCTTAGAGATAATAATGATCCTAATTTATGGGATAAAGACATTTGGAAAGAAATGACTTCATTAGGGTGGCCTGGAATTCTAATACCAGAAGAGTATGGTGGATCTAACTTTGGTATTACAGGTATTAGCGTTATTTTGGAGGAATGCGCAAAAACACTTACGCCCTCTCCTTTGTTTGCAACAGGAGTTCTTGGTGCATTTTCAATAACCAATTTTGGTAATGATGATCAAAAACAGGACTATTTACCTAAAATTAGTAGCGGTGATTTGACAACAGGATTAGCAGTTGATGAATCGAGTCATCACAATCCAGCTGATACTGAAATGGTTGCAAAAAAAGAAGGTAAAAAGTTTATTTTAAATGGTAAAAAAACCTTCGTTATAGACGGAGCTAGCGCTGATTTATTAATTGTTTTAGCAAGAACGTCTGGAAATAAAGGTGAGTCTAGTGGCCTAACTTTATTTTTAATTGACTCAAATGATACTGGCATCGAAAAGATTAAATTAGATATGGCGGATTCAAGAAACTATGCAAATATTAATTTTAATAATGTTGAAGTAAGTGCTAAAAATATTTTAGGTGATGAAGAAACAGGCGGTGAAACTATTGAAAATATATTAGACATTGGAAGGATTGCGATTGCATCTGAAATGCTCGGTAATGCTGAAGCAGCTTTTGAAACAACTCTTGATTATTTAAAACAAAGAAAACAATTTGGGGTTTTAATTGGTTCGTTCCAAGCTTTACAACATAGAGCTGCAGAGATGTTTTGTGAACTAGAGCTGACTAAGTCATCAGTTATGGCAGCAATGAAGGCAGCAGATGAAGGTTCAAATGAGTTACAAAGACTTTCTAGTCTTTCAAAAACTATGGCCGGAGAAACACTTTATCTAGTATCTAATGAGGCTGTACAAATGCATGGTGGAATTGGAGTTACAGATGAATATGATATAGGATTTTTCTTAAAAAGAGCTAGAGTTGCCGAACAAATTTTTGGTAGCGCAAAGTTTCATACTGAAAGATACGCGAACATAAGTGGATTTTAAAAGAAAAATAGAAACAAAATGAAAAATATAGTATCAGGCTTTATAGGCCTGTTAACTTTTATACTAATTCTCTTAGAACTGATAATTGGATTTGGAACTCTTGCAATTATTAATATTCCAAGGGGTATCATTCCCTTTAAAGTATTTAAGATATTTTTAGCAAAGGTATCAAATGTTATTGGTGATTTAACTGTTTATGGATTAAAACTGATAATGCTTTTAATGCATGGAAATAATATATCTATAATCAATGATGAAGAATTTGATAAAAATGATTGGTATATGGCAATGTCCAATCATCAGTCTTGGGCAGATATTTTTATTTTATTAACATCAGCAAATTATAAGCTTCCGTTATTAAAATTTTTTATGAAAAAGGAGTTGTGGTGGATTCCTTTTGTTTTTTTAGCGAACAAGACACTTAATATGCCTTTTGTAAATAGGCATACGACAAAAGAAATTGAACAAAATCCTTCATTGAGAAATCAGGATTATGAAAATACTCTTAAGTCTTGTAAAAGATTCTTAAGAACCCCTTCAACAATCTTTAGTTATGCTGAAGGAACTAGATTTACTAATGAAAAACATATCAAACAAGGACAAAAATATAATAATCTTTTAAATCCAAAAATTGGTGGTATGGCTACTGCTTTATCTGCAATGCCGAACATAAGCACGTTGGTGGATTACACCTTAGTTTATAAAAGTAAAAAAAGAGACGTTTGGTCATTTGCTAAAGGAGATATGAAACACGCAAAAGTGCTCGTCACAAAGTATAAAATTCCTGAACATTTAAAAAATAGAAATTATGCTAAAGATCATGATTATAGAAATGAATTCAAAAATTGGATTGAAAGCATATGGGTAGAAAAGGATAAGAAGATAGAAGAATTAAAATTCTAATTCTGATTTAGATATAACCCAACCGTTTGAATCAACATAAATCCAATCACCAGGATTTATAGATATATTGTTAATCTTTATTGGTGCATTTATTTCACCTACCCCGATAGATTTATTAGTTTTCTTTGGGTATGAATTCTTAGCATAAACTCCAATTGGAATATCTTTTATTACTTCAATATCTCTTATATAACCGTTAGTAATTATCCCGTTCCAATTATTATCAAAAGCTTTTTGTACTATTTGATCTCCTACCATTGAACAAAATTCAGAACCAGTATGATTGATAAAAAGAACTTTTTCATTTCCATCTTCTTGAACTAATTGTTTCACAACACTATTTGAATGCTCACATTTTGCAGTTTGAATCTCCCCACAAAATTTATCTATACCTCCATATGAGTTTAAAAAAACGTCTCCAATTTGAATATCTTCATGAGTATCGCAAATATCTGGTACTGTAAAATTTTTCATTTGAAATTATTTTAATTTATTCTAAATTTAAAGTAAGTAATATAAACTAATATAACGAAATTATAGGGAGAAAAAATGAAATCACAAATATGTGACTTACTAGGGATTGAATTCCCAATGGTAGCATTTAGTCATTGCAGAGATGTTGTGGCTGCAGTTTCAAAAGCTGGTGGTATGGGTGTTCTTGGGGCTGTTGGATTATCTCCTGAAAAATTAGAAATAGAATTAAAGTGGATTGATGAACATGTTGATGGAAAGCCATATGGAGTCGATGTTCTTATTCCAAATTCATATGTTGGTAAAGGAGAAAATCTTTCAACTGATGATTTGAGAACAATGATTCCTCAAGAACATAGAGATTTTAGAGCTGATCTCTTAGAACAACATGATATTAATGCATCTGACCTAAGAAGTGGTGATGAGTCAAAAGAACTCGAACAAAAGACTAATGAAAGTCTAGGTGCTGGCCTTGAAAGAGCTCAAGAGGTTCTTGAAGTAGCGTTTTCACATCCAATTGGTTTAGTTGCAAATGCCTTAGGAGTGCCTCCAAAATGGATGCTAGAAATGGGGAAACAACACAATGTACCTGTTGCCGCACTTGTAGGAGCAAAACAACATGCTGTAAAACAAGCTGAAGCTGGAGTAGATATTATTGTTGCCTCAGGTACTGAAGGGGGCGGTCATTGTGGAAGCGTTTCAACTATGGTGCTTGTTCCTGAAATAAGAAGAGCTTTAAAACCTTATGGTAATGTGCCTATACTTGCTGCTGGTGGAATATGTACTGGTGAACAAATGGCTGGAATAATGGCAATGGGTGCAGATGGTATTTGGTGTGCCTCAGTATTTTTACCAACTTCTGATTCTGAAACTTCAGATAATATCAAAGAAAAAATGGTTGCAGCCTCATCTAGTCATACAGTTCGATCAAAAAGTAGAACAGGTAAACACTCAAGACAATTAACATCACCTTGGGTGGAAGCATGGGAAAACAAAGATGCACCTGAGCCCTTACCAATGCCACTCCAAACTATGGTTAGTGAACCGGCATTAAAAAAAGTTGCAGATCAGGCAGCTATTGGACATGAGGGTGCAAAACAACTTGAGACATACTGGGTAGGTCAAGGCATCGGATTAGTAAATGAAACTATTAGTGCTGGACAAACAGTACAAAAATTTAAAGAGGAATTTATAGATTCATATGAAAGAATTAATGGATTCTTCTCTGATTAATATTCAAAATATACTTAAAAAACTATTTTTACTTTTTATTTTTTTAATAATAGTTTTAGTGATCTATGTTTTACTAAACCACTTTAAACCCTTAGAGAAGATCAAGATAAATAATCTTTTATATGAAGATATTCAATCAATAAGTATTGATGGAATGTTATTTAGAGACTTAAACAAAAATAATATCTTAGATAGCTATGAAGACTATAGGCTAGATGCTGAAACAAGAAGTGATGATCTTTTAAGTCAGATGAATCTTGAAGAAAAAATAGGTCAGATGTTCCATCCACCCTTCACTATAAAACCAGATTTTTGGATGTTACTCTATGAAATTGCTATTAGAGGAAATAAATTACCAGAAACGCAGATTCTTGTTGATCATATTTCTCACTTTAACTTATATGGGAATCCCGCACCGAAAGAGTTAGCTAAAAAAATAAATCATTTTCAGAGAATTGCTTCAAAAACAAGACTCGGGATTCCGATAACTATTAGTTCAGACCCAATACATGAGGTTCCAAAAGGCGGTGGTGTTGCTTCTTTCTCAGTTGATGGTTTCTCAAAATGGCCATCTCAACTAGGATTCGCTGCAACTAATGATCCTAAAATTATTAAAGAATTTGCCGAAATTGTTAAAAGTGAATACTTAGCTGTGGGGATTAGGACTGCTCTTCATCCAATGTCTGACTTAGCAACTGAACCAAGGTGGGCCAGAAATTTTGGTACCTTCGGTTCTAATGTCAATCTATCAAGCAAAATGACAATTTCATACATGGATGGATTTCAAGGTGATGCTATTAATGAAAACAGCGTATTAACTATGGTTAAGCATTTTCCAGGAGGAGGTCCACAGGAAAATGGTTATGATCCCCACTTGTTTAGTGGAAGAAATCAAACATATCCTGGAAATAACTTCGATTACCATTTAGAACCTTTTAAAAAGGCTATTAAAAACAACTTAAGAGTGATTATGCCCTACTACGGAATACCTATTGGACAAACAGATGAAGATGTCGCAATGGCATTTAATAGATATATTCTTACAGACTTATTAAGAAAGGAATTAGGCTTTAATGGTGTTATTTGTTCAGATTGGGGCATCATCACAGGAAGGCACTGGGGTGTCGGGAACCTATCTATTGAAGAAAGATATGCTAAATCTATTTATGCAGGCATTGATCAATATGGTGGTGAGAATGATACCTCGTATTTAATCAACCTTGTTATGTCAAATAAGATAAGTGAAAAAAGAATAAATGAGTCAGTAAAAAGAATATTAATAAATAAATTTGAGTTAGGTTTATTTGATGCCCCTTATGTTGATGAAGCTGAGGTAAAAAATAAAGTAAATACTAAAGAATATATTGATGCTGGTCTTGAAGCTCAAAGAAAATCAATTGTTTTGTTAGAAAATAAAGGTGTGCTACCACTTAAAGAAAATACAAAAATATTTGTTGATGGACTTAATAAAAATGTTGGTAAAAAATTTGGGATTTTGGTTGAAGACCCCGCTGATGCTGATGTTGTAATAATGTATGTTCATACCGTTTTTAATGGAAATCAAGAGTCTGGATTAAATAGATTGTTTGATAATTTTTTAAGCACCTTATTTCCAAATGGAGATTTAAATTTCAATACAGATATAAAATCAAAGATTAAAAATTATTCAAAGCATAATGAATTGATAGTGGTTGTGGACTTAAATAGGCCGGCTATACTTGAGGAAATCAAAACCTTTTCTTCAGGGCTAATTGGAACTTTTGGAGTCCTAGATCAAGTTATTTATGAGGGTATATTTGGAAAATATAATCCTTCAGGAAAATTACCATTTGAGATACCCTCTTCAATGGATTCTGTACTAAATCAAAAAGAAGATATGCCAGATGACTCTTTAAATCCTTCTTATGAGTTTGGATACGGGATCAGTTATTAAGAAATTTCTTCGCGAGATTTAAACTCTAATACGGTTGCATTGATGCAATACCTTGGCATTCCATTTGGTCCATCATCAAAAACATGACCTAAATGAATATCAGATGATGAAGACCTTATCTCTGTCCTTTTCATGCCATAACTATTATCTGGTAATTCATAAACCGAACCATCTACAGGTTTTGTAAATGATAGCCAACCCGATCTTGAAACGAATCTATCTTTTGTATCAAACAAAGCCTCTCCACTTAATTTATCAATAAATATTCCATCAGGAGTATTTTTAAAGATTTCATATTCCTTGCAAAATCTTGCATCGGTACCTTTATTAAAAGCAACATCATAAGCTTCTGTGTTGCCAAGTTTAAATTTTCCAAGAATTTGATAAAAATCTTTTTGTTCTATGTAGCCCTGATAGGCGAAGACTTCTTTGCCATTATCTAAAAAAATAACTGAGGGTGTTGCCCATGTCGGTGAATCAATTTGAAGTCCATGTAATTGATCTGATGACCTATAAGATAGAGGAATACTGCCTTTATATTCATTAGTAACATCTATTTTTAACTTTTCGCAATAAGGGCAATATGATTGTGAATCTAATATTACGATTTGTTTTCCAATTAACAAACTGCTGTTATCTAAAAAATCTTTAGGTTTCTTTAAAAAAACAATACCTGTTGAAAGGTCTGGGCAATATCCGTTTGGATTTTTCTTTAAATAATCTTGATGATAATCCTCAGCTAGATAAAAGTTATCTAAAGGTTCAAGTTTAGTTCTTATTTTTCCATAGCCCCCGTCATTTAAAAGTTTTTGATATACATCCATTAGTTCTTCAGCT
>CABYCL010000018.1 GCA_902517505.1 uncultured SAR86 cluster bacterium
AAAACAAAGGCTGTTCTTAGAAATGATCTTGATGAAGATTATTATGTTGTAAATGGTTCAAAGACATGGACAACATTAGCTCAAAATGCTGATTGGATATTTTGTTTAGTTAGAACAGATAACAGTGGTATAAAGCAAGAAGGAATATCCTTTTTACTTATTGATATGAAATCACCTGGAATTGAAGTTAAACCAATAATAACAATAGATGGAGATCATGAAGTTAATTCGGTATTTTTTACTGACGTTAAAGTCCCAGCAAAAAATTTAATTGGAGAGGAAGGCAAAGGATGGACATATGCAAAATTCTTACTTGCTCATGAAAGATTTGGAATTGCAGGTGTTGGAGCATCTATGAGACAACTCAATAGATTAAAAGAAATAATTTCTAAATTAGAAAATTCAGATTTACAAAAAAAGGTTAACGAACTTGAAGTTGCTTTATCAGCCATAGAAATAACGGAGCTCAGACTTCTATCTGCTCTTCAAAACGGAGGTCATCCAGGAGCAGAATCTTCAATATTAAAAATTAAAGGAACCGAAATGCAGCAAGCATTGTCGGAATTATTTGTAGAAGTATCTGGAGAATATGCATTAATGTATCCAGGACCGCATGGTTATGAGAATAATGATAAACCAGCAGGTCCTGATTATGCTGCAGAGGGTTTATCAGGATTTCTAAACCTTCGAAAAACATCAATTTATGGTGGAAGTAACGAAATTCAAAAAAATATATTATCTAAATTTGTATTAGGTGTCTAATAAATAAATGAACCTAGACTATAACGATGAACAAACGATGCTTCGTGATCAGATTCAGAAGTTTTGTGAATCGGAATATGATTTTTATAAACGTGAAAAAATAGTTAAATCAACTGATGATTTTGATTCAAATGTTTGGAATCTTTTTGCTGAACAAGGATGGTTGTCTATGCCTTTTTCAGAGCAATCAGGAGGCTTAGGCTTTGGGCCAATAGAACTATCAATATTATTTGAAGAATTTGGCAAAGCTCTTGTAATCGAACCATACTTATCAACCGTAGTTTTATCAGGCACTCTTTTAGATAAATCAACATACTCAGAAAAGAATCAACTTATTGAAAAGATATGTTCTGGTGAAATTCATATCTCCCTTGCATATGCTGAAGCTGAAAATGGTTATGATTACATAAGTCCTAATACTAATTTAGACTCTAAAATGATTCTAAATGGTACTAAAACATTGGTTTTGAATGGAGCAAATTCTGAAAAAATAATTGTTACATGTATTAAAGATGATATCTTAAATCTTGTTATCCTAGATGCAAAAGCTTCTGGTGTTTCTATGAATTCATTTTCAACTGTTGATGGCCAATCTTGTTCTGAAATATCTTTTGAAAACGTTAAAATAGATGAATCTAATATTATTTCTTCTGGAGATGATGCTCTGAACCTTCTAAAGGAAACTATTAATCTCGCTTCTTTATGTATTTGTGCAGAAGCGGTCGGATGTATGGAATCTTGTTATCATAAAACCTTAGAATATACGAAAGGAAGAGAGCAATTTGGCCAACCAATATCTAGCTTTCAAGTTCTTCAACATCGAATGGTAGATATGTTCATAGAATCTGAATTAGCTAAATCTCTTTTAATTAAAGCAATGCTAGAAGTTAATAATAGATCAGATGAAATGTATAAACATGTATCAGCTTTAAAATCCTATGTTGGTAAATCAGGAAAAATGTCTGCAAAAGAAGCTGTTCAGCTGCATGGAGGCATGGGGGTAAGTGAAGAATTGATGATAGGACATTACCTAAAAAAAATGATCTCTATTGATGCTTTATTTGGTAATGCTGATTACCATTTAAAGACTTTTTCTAGCTAGTTTTATTTAGGTATCTCAATAAAACACTTATAATCACCTCATGAATAACGACAAAGATATAAATCTACAGTCAACAAAAAGGCAAAAACGAATCTTGCCAGAAGATTCATTTGGAGATTGGAAGTGGAGAGAGGGCTTAGCTGAATCTATGGTCCCATTAATTGGTGCCTTATATCGAAATGGCATCAACATATTAATTTATGGTAAGTCATTAGTTAATGAATCTCCTGTAGGTATTATGAAAGCTCATAGATTTGCAAGACAATCTGATAATAACGAATTAAGCGAGCTTGAGACACATCCTTTATTAGAATATATAAGCACTTTAAATCTACAAGATTGCGAAATAGATATTGGTGAAATAGCAGTTAAATGCCCATTTTTTGATGACATTAAAGATAATATATCTGATATACCTAATTATATTAATTCTGAACTTGAATCTGTTATTAATAAAGATTCAAGTAGACCAAGTGAACCTAAAAATATCGTTTTATACGGTTTTGGAAGAATTGGAAGATTGGTTGCTCGAATGATGACTCAAACGACTGGACCAGGCAATTACTTTAGGCTTAGAGCTATAGTTATTAGGAAGGCTATTGATAATGATATTTTCAAAAGAGCAAGTCTTTTAACAAAAGATTCTGTCCATGGTCCATTTGATGGAACGGTAAGGGTAGACGAAGATAATTCATGTCTTGTAATAAATGGTAATCCTGTAAAAGTTATATACGCTTCAGACCCTGAAGAGGTTAACTATAATGATTATGGAATTAATGCACCTTTAATTATAGATAATACTGGGATATGGCGTGACAAAGATGAGTTATCAGCTCATATTAATTCAGGCGGTTCTAAAGTTATTTTAACTGCACCAGCTAAAGGAGACATAAAAAATATTGTATATGGCATCAACGATTCAATAATTGATGATAATGACAACATAATATCTGCTGCATCATGTACTACAAATGCTATTGTTCCTGTTCTTAAAGTAATAAATGATGAATTTAAAATTAAAGATGGGCACATCGAAACAGTTCATGCATATACAAATGATCAAAATCTGATAGATAATTTTCATAAAAAAGATAGAAGGGGTAGAGGGGCACCATTAAACATGGTAATTACATCTACTGGTGCTGTTAAAGCTGTTGCTAAAGCCCTGCCGGAGCTTGATGGAAAATTAACAGGTAATGCCATTAGAGTTCCAACACCAAATGTAAGTTTGGCTATATTATCTTTAACATTAGATAAAAAAGTAACGAACGATGTTGTAAATGATTATTTAAGATCTATTGCATTTCATTCAAAATATAGAGAAATCATTGGATTTGTAAATTCAACAGAAATTGTTTCAACAGATTTCTATTCATCTCCATTTGCAACTATAGTTGATTCTCAGGCAACAATTTCGAGCGGTAATAAATTAACTTTATACTGTTGGTATGATAATGAATATGGATACTCTAAGCAGGTCATAAGTTTAGCTAAAAAAGTAGCCAATATTAATCTACCAAGATTACCAAAACCAGTTAATTAAAAATATAGAAACATAGTCACTTTAGTCTTATAATTCTATTGTTTTTAATAGCTAAATTATTAAGGCACACAAATAGTGATTAGAATATCAAAAGGTCTTGATTTACCGATATCAGGAGCACCTAAAGCATCTTTAAGTGACGAACCAGTTTCTTCGTCTGTAGCATTATTATCTAATGATTTTGTTGGTATGAAACCTACTATGTTTGTTAAAGAGGGTGATGAGGTTAAAGCAGGCCAAAAAATTTTTGAAGATAAAAAAAATCCTGGTGTATTTTTTACTTCACCGGCTGGCGGAAAAGTTCAGAGTATAAATAGAGGAGATAAACGAAAGTTTTTATCTATTGAAATAAATATTTCTAATAATGAAGATTTTGAAGTATTCGATTTTGGTAATACATCTGATGAAATTAAAAGAGCTATTGTAGATTCTGGATTATGGAACGCATTTAGAGCTAGACCATTTAATAGAACTCCATCAATTGATAAAACTCCCGATGCACTTTTTATTAATTGTTGTGACACTAATCCATTATCTATGGATCCATTTGAGATAATTAAACACAATCAAAATGATTTTGATGCTGGATTAAAATTAATCAATAATTTCTTAGAATGCGATATTCATATATCTTATCAAAATGATAATTTTCTTAAATCTAATGAGTCTATCAATTATAATCAGTTTTCAGGACCTCATCCTGCTGGCTTATCAAGCACTCACATATCAAAAATTTATCCTATGAACCCTAACAGAAGTATTTGGACTATTAATTTTCAAGATGTTATTTCTTTAGGATATTTAACACTTAATAAAAAAATAAGAACTAATAAAATAATATCTCTAGGTGGGCCATCTGTTTATGAACCATCCTTATTAAAAGTAAGAAATTGTGGGAATATTGACCAAATCGTAGCAGGTAAAATTCAAGATAATTCTAGAGTTATTTCTGGTTCCGTTTTACATGGGCATCAATCAGAAGGTGTTATGAATTACCTTGGATATTATGATTCTCAAATTTCAGCATTACCAGATGAGGTTAATGAAATATTTATGAATTGGTTAATGCCAGGATCATCATTACATTCAAAACTTAATGTTTTTTTATCATCTTTTCGCAAACCAAAAGAATTTATTTTTAATACCTCAATAAGTGGTGGAGATAGAGCGATTGTTCCTATTTCTTCATATGAAGAAGTTGTTCCAATGGATATTTTAGTAACACAACTTTTAAAGGCTTTGGTGGTATCTGATATGGAGATGGCGATTGATTTAGGTATGCTGGAGTTAATCCCAGAAGATCTTGCTTTATGTTCCTATGTTTGCCCTAGTAAATATGATTATTCATCAATTCTTATGGATAATTTAAATAAACTTTATTTAGAATCATGAAAGTTTTAAGAAATTATTTTGACAATATCAAACCTAATTTTATTGATGACGGAAAATATTCAAAATGGTTTCCATTATTTGATGCATTGGAAAACTTATTTTTTTCTTATAATAAGAAAACAAAAAACCCTATTCATGTTAGAGATGCTGTAGACATTCAAAAAGTAATGGTCACAGTCTGGTTGGCCACATTTCCAGCAATGTTTTTTGGAATGTATAACTTAGGAGCCAATTCGCTAGAATATTTGGAATCAATAAATCAGCAAAATACAGGAGATTGGCATCATTATTTTGTTTCAATTGTTGGGTATGATTCAAATAGTTTTATTAGCAAATTATGGTTTGGTGCATGTTATTTTTTACCAATTTACTTTGTAGTTTTTGCTGTTGGAATAGCATGGGAAGCTTTATTTGCCATTGTAAGGAAGCATGAAATAAATGAAGGTGCTTTTGTATCAACTGTTTTATTTGCACTAAGCTGTCCTCCAGATATTCCATTATGGCAGGCAGCAATGGGTATATCTTTTGGTTTAGTTATTGGTAAAGAAATTTTTGGTGGAACCGGTAAAAATTTCTTAAATCCTGCACTAACAGGTAGAGCTTTTTTATATTTTGCTTATCCAGCTCAAATATCAGGTGACAAAGTATGGGTTGCAGGAATTTCTGATTATAACCTAATACCAGAAGGTTACAGCGGTGCAACAGCTCTTGGTGTAGCTGCAGAAAGTGGAATGGCAGGTATAACAAACTCCTATACATGGCTTGACGCATTTTTTGGAAATATCCCTGGTTCAGTTGGTGAAACTTCAATAATTGCTATATCTATAGGTCTAATTATTTTATTGGCTACAAAAGTTGCTTCATATAGAATTATATTAGGTACATTAATAGGAATGATTTTAATGTCTTCATTGTTAAATCTTGTTGGATCAGAAACAAATCCCATGTTTAATATTCCATGGTATTGGCATCTTGTAATTGGTAGTTTTGCATTTGGCTTGGTATTTATGGCTACTGAGCCTGTATCTGGTTCAGGTACTAATACAGGTAGATGGATTTATGGATTTGTAATAGGCGTCACAGTAATTCTAATAAGAGTTATAAACCCAGCATTTCCAGAAGGAATGATGTTGGCAATTTTATTTGCAAATTTATTAGCGCCTGTAATTGATCATATGGTCGTCATGTCTAATATTAAGAAACGAAAGGCTTTATACAATGAATGACTCAATTTTAAAAACTATAGGAGTAGCATTCTCAGTGTGTTTAGTATGTTCGTTAATAGTATCATCGGCAGCTGTAAGTTTAAGAGATTTACAAAATGAAAATAAATTAAATGATAGAAGAATAAAGGTTCTTCAAGTTGCAGATATATATAATCCAAACGAATCAATATCTGAGCAATTCAATCAATTAGAATCTAAATTTATTGACTTCAAAACTGGAATGTTAATGGATGAATACAATAATTTCTCATTAGAGGATTATGATCAAGTTGTTGCTACAAAAAATCCTAATCTTTCATCTAGAGTACCTACGTCAAAAGATATAGCAATCATAAAAAATAGAGAAAATGTAGGAAAAATTTATATATTAAGGAATAATTTAGGTAGTGTGGATAAGCTAATACTTCCAATAAGAGGATATGGTTTGTGGGGAACTTTATACGGTTATATTTCAATTGAAGATGATTTTAATACTGTTTCTGGGATAGAGTTCTATGAACATAAAGAAACGCCAGGACTTGGTGCAGAAGTTGATAATCCAAATTGGAAAAACTCTTGGAAAGGTAAAAAAATATATAAAAATAATGAAGTAGTTTTGTCTGTAATAAAAGGGAAGGTAGACAACACAGACTCTCTAGCAGCTTATAAGGTCGATGGACTCTCAGGAGCAACAATAACAAGTAGGGGTGTTTCTAACATGGTTTCATATTGGTTTGGTGAATCTGGTTATTCTCAATTACTAAAAGAGTTAGATTATGAATCTTAAAAAATATCAAGAAGTTATAATCAAACCTCTTATAGATGAAAATCCAATTACGCTTCAAATTCTTGGTATTTGTTCTGCTTTAGCTGTTACAAATAATTTAGCAGTTACTTTAGTAATGTGTGTAGCTGTAATAAGCGTTCTTTCATTTTCAAATTTATTTATATCGCTTATAAGAAATCATATTCCATCAAGTATTAGAATTATTGTTCAAATGACTATAATTGCGTCTTTGGTGATAGTTGTTGATGAACTTCTTAAAGCTTACGATTATGAAACAAGTAAAAAACTTTCTGTTTTTGTAGGTTTAATTATTACAAATTGTATTGTTATGGGAAGAGCTGAAGCTTTTGCTATGAAAGAAAAACCATTATTAAGTTTTTTAGATGGCCTTGGTAATGGACTGGGTTATAGTTTAATTCTTATTGGAGTTGCAACAATAAGAGAATTATTTGGTGCTGGGACATTGTTTGGATATGAAATACTTCCATTAGTTACTAATGGAGGTTGGTATATGGGAAATAACTTACTTCTTCTGCCACCAAGTTCCTTTATCATTATAGGTTTATTTATATGGTTAATTAGGACAATAAAACCAAGTCAAATTGAAGAAGATGATTTTGTTGTGTCAAATCATTCAACAAGCCCTGATTTAACCAAGAGAGAGCTAAATGTTTGAACATTATTTGAATATTTTTATAACAACTGTTTTTATTGAAAACATTGCATTATCTTTATTTTTAGGAATGTGCACATTTATTGCTATCTCAAAAAAAATAGATGCAGCTTTTGGTTTGGGAATTGCTGTAATAGTTGTTTGTTTGATAACAGTACCTTTAAATAATTTAATTTATAACTATATATTAAGAGAAGACGCATTAACTTGGATTGGTATAGAAGGTACTAATCTTGAATTTGTTGAGCTTATAAGTTACATAGGAGTTATAGCCGCAAGCGTACAGATACTTGAAATGTTCTTAGATAAATATGTACCAGCTTTATACAATGCTTTAGGACAATTCTTGCCATTAATTACCGTTAATTGTGCAATTTTAGGTGCTTCATTATTTATGATTGAAAAAGACTTATTGTTTACTGAAAGCATAGTATACGGTTTTGGTGCTGGATTTGGTTGGGCGTTAGCTATTGTAGTTTTAGCTGGCATTAGAGAAAAATTGAAATATTCTGATATACCTGAAGGGTTAAAGGGTCTCGGAACTACGTTTATTATAGTTGGACTTATGAGTTTTGGTTTTATGTCATTTGGAGGAATTTCTCTTTAATTATGAGTATTGATTTAATTCTTGGCGTTGTTTCCTTTAGTGGAATAATCTTATTGCTTGTAATGGTGATTATTTTTGCAAGATCAAAGCTTGTTTCTACAGGTAATGTTTCAATAGAGATTAATGGTGATAACTCTAATCCAATCGTTGTTCCTGCAGGATCAAAATTACTTCAAACACTTGCAGAAAATAATATATTTTTAGCTTCTGCATGCGGCGGTGGTGGAACATGCAGTCAATGTAAGTGTCAGGTTTTAGAAGGCGGTGGTTCTATTCTTGCTGCAGAAGAGTCTCATTTTAATTCTTCTCAACAGAAAGAAGGTTGGAGGTTATCATGCCAAGTTCCTGTAAAAAACGATTTAAAAATTAATGTACCTGAGGATGTTTTTGGTGTTAAAGAATGGGAATGTGAAGTTATTTCTAATGATAATGTAGCAACTTTTATTAAAGAATTAGTCCTAAAGCTTCCAGAAGGTGAAAATGTTGATTTTAGAGCTGGTGGTTATGTTCAACTTGAAGCACCTGCTTATGAAATTGATTATAAGCAATTTGAAATTGATAAGGAATATCATGAAGATTGGGATAGATTTAAGATTTGGGATAATAAATCTATTACAAATGAACCTGTAATTAGAGCTTATTCAATGGCTAATTATCCAGAAGAAAAAGGAATCATAAAATTTAATATAAGAATAGCGTCACCACCGCCAGGACAAGATGTTCCACCAGGTTTGATGTCATCATGGACATTTGGTTTAAAACCAGGTGATAAAGTTAAAGTATTTGGGCCATTTGGTGAGTTTTTTGCTAAAGAAACTCCGGCAGAAATGGTATTTGTTGGTGGAGGTGCAGGGATGGCACCGATGAGATCTCATATATTTGATCAACTATTAAGAATTAATACAGATAGAAAAATAACATTTTGGTATGGCGCAAGAAGCTTAAAAGAAATGTTTTATGTGAATGATTTTGATAACTTAGCAAAAAAATATGATAATTTTGAGTGGCATGTTGCGCTATCTGATCCATTGCCCGAGGATGATTGGGATGGTGAAACTGGATTTATCCATAATGTTTTATATGAAAATTATTTAAAAAATCATGAAGCACCAGAAGATTGTGAATATTATATGTGTGGACCTCCAATGATGAATAAAGCGTGTATTGATATGCTAATTAACTTAGGAGTTGAACCAGAAAATATTGCTCTTGATGATTTTGGTGGCTAATCAATAAGTATAAAGTGTCTAGATACCTTATTTCAAAGATAATCGCTCTTACAGCAGGCCTAATATTATTATTTATAGCATTTAATCATAATAATAATTCAATATATTATATTTCTGGTGAAGCTTATGGAACTTCTTGGTCTGTTTCATCACCAGAATATATTGCAGATCACCATAAAGATAAAATTAAAAATATTATTAACGACATAGATTTTGTTGCGTCAAACTATAAATCTGAATCTGAAATCTCAAAAATTAATATGAACTATTCTGAATATCAATTTATTTCACCTGATCTTTTTAACATATTAAAAATTGCAAAAGTTGTTGAATTAGAATCAGAAAATTTTTACAACATAATGCTTGGAAAAGTATCAAGTAATTTAGGATTTTCGCCAGATTTTGGTAAGAAGTTATTGCAAAAAAATATATCCACATATGATTTAGATGAAAAGAATAGTTCTCTTATTAGATATTCAGATAATTGGTTTGATTTATCGTCAATAGCAAAAGGTTATGCTGTTCAAAAAATTCATGATTATCTTGAATCAAATAATTTAATTAATCATTTAATTGATATCGGTGGTGAGATAATAATAAGTGGGAATAAGCATGGCAATCCTTGGAATATAGGCATACAAAATCCATTGTCCGATATTGATAATTCAGCTATTACTATTAATAATTCTGAACATAATTTTCTAGCAATAGCTACATCTGGCGAATATAGAAATTTTAAATTTGATAAAGATGGTAATAAAATTACACATACCATCGATCCTAATACACTTACTTCAATAAATAATAATATTTTGTCAGTTACAGTAATTAATGAATCATCGGCAACTTATGCTGATGCATATGCAACAGCTTTCAATGCTATGGGTATGATAAAGGCAATAGATATTGCAAATAAAAATAATGTCGCAATAATGGTTATATATAAAAACGATGATGTAATTGACATTATTTTTTCTGATAAATGGTATGATTTATTTGTATGAATGAGTTAATACTATCTTTTTTAATAATAGCATTTGCTTTTACTGGTCTCGCAGTAGGCCTTATATTTAAAAATCAACCAATAAAAGGCTCTTGTGGAGGAATGGCAAATCTTGATGAAGGTTCAGCATGTGAGATATGCGGTAGAACAGATCCACAATCTTGTAAAGATTAGTTTAACCTTTAATTATGATTAAAGGCCACTGTGACAAAGAATTCCTAGAACTTAAAAATATCTTAGAAAATCAACTTATAACAAACTATGAATTAGGTGCTTCTATAGCTGTTGAATTAGATGGAAAAGAAGTTGTAAATCTATACGGTGGTTATAAAGATGAGAATAAAAATCATGAATGGGAAAAAGATACATTAGTTAATGTTTTCTCTGTAACTAAGGCAGTATCAGGTATTTGTATATCTAAAATTATTGATGATGGCTTGTTAGATGTAAATAATAAAGTTTCTGATTATTGGCCTGAATATGGATGTAATGGAAAAGAAAATACAAAAGTTATAGATTTTTTAACACACAGGGCTGGAATGTTTGGTTTTAAGAATGGTATACCAAAAGCTTCATGGAATGATTGGGATATATATGTAAATGCCCTAGAAAAACAAAGTCCTTATATAGTACCTGGAAGTTCACAAGGCTATCATGCAGTTACTTTTGCATGGTTAGTTGGTGAATTGTTTAAAAGAGTTGAAGGAAGGACTATAGGTAAATATTTTAAAGATGAAATTGCTGAACCTTATAAAATTGATTTTCATATAGGCTTAAACCCTGAGCAAATAAATAGATGCGCATCAATAGCTTCGTTTGATAGATTAGATTCAATTAAACCCCCGATTGATTTTATTAAATATGTTCCTAATTTTTTTCTTAATGAGGAATTAAGAAATTTAAAGCAATCATTCCAATCAAAACATTTCTTAGAAGCATTCATGCCTGAACCTTTTACAGATAATGGACCTAATTCTATTGATTACAGAACAGCTGAACTTCCTGCAGGCAATGGACATGGGACTGCATCAAGTTTAGCTAAGTTATTTGGAATCTTATCTACAGGATGTTATAGAGATAATCTAACTTTAATGAGTGAAAAAACTCTAGAAGATGCTACAAGAGTCTATTCAAGCGGACCTGATTCAGTTTTGTTTGGAGTAAAGTTAAATTTTGGATATTGTTTTATGTTAGAAGGTAATAAAAAATCTAATGTTAATTTTGCACCAATATTCTATAAAGGTACATTCGGTCACGCTGGAATAGGGGGTTCTGTTGCATTTGGAGATAGAAAAAATAAATTGGGATATAGCTTTGTATGTAACAAACAACAAAAGTCATCTAATTTATATAAAACATCAAATATGTTAACAAAAGCACTTTATGATTCAATTAACTAGAATTGGTTCATTGTATTATCTTTACCTGCAGCCTTAAGCGCTGCTTCACCTGCGAAATATTCTTTATGATCATCTCCCATATCAGAGCCTGACATATTTTGATGTTTTACACATGCTATTCCTTCACGTATTTCTTTTCTTTGAACATTAGCAACATATCCTAACATTCCTTCAGATCCAAAATATTCTTTAGCTAGATTATCTGTTGAAAGTGCAGCAGTATGATAGGTGGGAAGGGTAATTAAATGATGAAATATGCCAGCTTCTTTTGATGCATCAGCCTGGAAAGTTCTAATTTTATCATCAGCAAGTTTTCCAAGATCAGTGTCATCATATTTATCGTTCATAAGATCATCTCTATCATAAGAAGAGATATCATCACCAGATTCTTTCATGTCATCAAAGACTTGTTGTCTAAAATTTAGTGTCCAATTAAAAGAAGGACTATTGTTATAGACTAATTTTGCATTTGGGACTACTTTCTTTATTTCATCCATCATTGCAGCTATTTGTCCAATATGTGGCTTTTCTGTTTCTATCCATATAAGATCAGCTCCATTTTGAAGACTTGTAATAGAATCTAAAATACATCTTTCTTCGCCGGTTCCTTTTCTAAATTGATATAAGTTAGATGGAAGCCTTTTTGGTCTAACAATTTTTCCCTTTCTATTAATCATGACATCACCATGTTTCATGTTACTTTCATCAATTTCATCAACATCTAAAAATGAATTATATTTGTCGCCTAAATCTCCTTCTTCATTAGTTATTGCTAATCTTGCAGTTAAACCAGCGCCAAGCGAATCAGTTCTTGCAACAATAACTCCGTCATCAACACCTAATTCTAAAAATGCATATCTTACAGCATTAATTTTAGCTAGGAACTCTGCATGAGGAACAGTAACTTTACCATCCTGATGGCCACATTGTTTTTCATCAGAAACTTGATTCTCAATTTGAATTGCGCATGCTCCAGCTTCAATCATTTGTTTAGCCATTAAATATGTAGCTTCCTCATTTCCAAATCCAGCATCAATATCAGCAATGATAGGTACAATATGTGTTTCAAAATTATCTATCTTATTTTGTATAATCTTTTTGTCTTTATCAGAGGCTTTGTCTAGCTCCCTAAATAAACCCCCAAGTTCTCTTGCATCAGCTTGTTTCAAAAATGTATAAAGTTCATTAATTAAACTGGCAACTGAAGTTTTTTCATGCATTGATTGATCTGGTAAAGGACCAAACTGAGATCTCAATGCAGCAATCATCCATCCAGATAAATATAAGTATTTTTTATTATTAGTACCAAAATGTTTTTTTATTGAGATTAATTTTTGTTGACCAATGAAACCATGCCAACAACCCAATGACTGTGTGTATGACGATGAATCTGAATCATATTCATCCATATCTCTTCGCATTATAGATGCAGTGTATTTAGCTATATCAATACCAGTTTTAAACTGATTTTGTAATCTCATTCTTGCAACGTACTCAGGATTAATAGAATCCCAGTTTGAATTACTCATTTCATTAATTGAAGAAGCTTCTTCAATAGTTTTATTTAATTTAGACATAAAATTCCCCGTATTTGTAGTGAAGTAAATAATAATTTAGTAATTAAGTCAACATAGTATAAAACACCTATTTTAAAGTATTTATTCTGTAGTTATACTACATAAAATATCTAATTTTAAAGAGTTTTTGCTAGGCCAATATATTTTGCAGGAGTTAGGTCAATTAACTTCTTTTTAGATTCAGTTGATATTTGAAGATTATTAACAAAATCTACGTAATTTTTTTTATTTAATTTTTGCCCTCTAGATAGATCTTTTAGTTGTTCATACGCGTTATCGATTCCTTCATATCGCATTACAGTTTGAACTGCCTCAGTTAATACTTCCCAATTATTATCTAGTTCTTGGTAAATAAGTTCTTTATTTGGAGTTACCTTAGAGAGTCCTTTAGTTAGAGATGATAAGCCTAGTTTTGAATATCCAAATGACAAACCTAAATTTCTAAGCACTGTACTGTCAGATAAATCTCTTTGTAATCTTGATATAGTCAATTTATTTATAAAGAAATCATTTAATGAATTTGATAAACCAAAATTACCTTCAGCATTTTCAAAATCAATAGGATTTACTTTATGTGGCATTGTAGATGAGCCAACTTCATTTATATTTAGTTTTAGTTTAAATATTTCATTTGATATGTATATCCACATATCTTGGCTTAAATCAATACAAATATTATTTAATCTAGTTATTATCTGCAACATTTCTGCAATCCAGTCATGAGGTTCTATTTGTGTCGTTAGTCGGTTTTGATTAACATTAAATGTTTTAATAAATTTACTATTAAATTCTGGCCAATTAATATTATCTACCGCTATATCAAATGCATGATAATTTCCAACAGCGCCACTAAATTTTGCTAATGGGTAGATATTTCTAAGCTTTACTATTTCTCTATCAATTCTATTAGAAAAAACTTTAAATTCTTTTCCAACGGTAGTTGGAGACGCTGCCTGCCCATGAGTTCTTGAAAGTAGGGGCAAAGACTTCCATTTCTTTGATGATTTTGTAAGGATTTTATTGATGTTAACTATGTCTTTTGTATAAATATTAAGGCCATCTTTTAACATGATTGCATAAGATAATGAATTTACATCTTCACTAGTAAGACCAAAATGAATTAAATGAACATATTTAGATAATGTTTTATCTTTTTTAAAAAAATCTCTTATGAAATATTCAACAGCTTTAACATCATGATTTGTACTTTGTTCAATTTTTTTAATTTTTATAACACTTTTATCATCAAAATTATCTCTAAATTTAATGATTTTTTTTCTTGTAGCATTACTAATCTTATTGAAATATTTAGGTTTTTTGTCGCATAAATATAACAACCAATTAATTTCAATAATGAATCTTGTTTTAATAAGTGAATATTCAGAAAATACTTTTTTTATGTCGTTAATCTTAGATGAATATCTATTATCTAATGGAGAAATATTGTTATGATCAAATTTCACAAGCCATTCTATCATTAATTATTAATTTTTATTAGGCTAGGTGATGCTAGAGATAATTCCCCCACCTAAACATATATTCTTATTATAGAAAACTGCTGATTGACCTGGCGTTACACCTCGGATATTTTGTTTAAAAGAAATATTAAATGTTTCATTTTCCTTATTTATGGTGCAGTTAATTGGCTTGTGTTGATGTCTTACTTGAACAAAACACTCTAATGGATATTCAATATTAATATCATTTATAAAGGATATTGCTTCACATTTTAAGCCTTTGCTAAATAGAAGTTTGTTATCAACACCCTGACAAACATATACTTCATTCTTGACTATATCTTTATCATAAACATACCAAGGAAGATCATCTTTTCCTTTAATGCCACCAACCTTTAAACCCTGTCTTTGTCCTCTTGTATATAGAGTAGCTCCGCTATGACTACCAATGTGTGAACCAGTATCATCTAAAATATTTCCTTTTTTTAAAGTAATAAATCTGCCTAAAAAGTCTTTCATATTCCTCTCACCAACAAAACAAATTCCAACTGAGTCTTTCTTTTTTGATACAGATAGTTTTAAGTCAGAGGCAATTTTTCTTACTTCATTTTTTAATAAGTTCTCAAGAGGAAAAATACATTTATTAAATTCTGACTCTTTAACTTCATGTAAAAAGTATGTTTGATCTTTATTGATATCTTTAGCTCTACACAAGCAATTTATACCATCTATCTTTTTTAAAGAAGCATAATGCCCAGTGGCTATATAATCAGCACCAATATCTATTGCATATTCTAAAAATGATTTAAATTTAATTTCTCTATTACATAAAATATCTGGATTAGGAGTTCTTCCAGCTTTATGTTCTCTTAAAAATTCTTCAAAAACTTTATCCCAATATTGATTTGAAAAGTTTGCTCTATGAAGAGGTATATTTAATTTATCGCATACTTCCGAAGCATCCTTAAAATCAATTTCTGATGTACAAACTTCACCTGGCTCGCTTTGCCAATTTTGCATGAATAAACCAATAACTTTATATCCTTGTTCTTTTAAAAGATAGGCTGAAACTGAAGAATCTACACCTCCAGACATACCCACAACAACAGTTTTATTTGAATTGCTCATATATTCCAAATTCATTCATAAATTAATAATTTAGGAGTATAATTATCACCGATTTTAACTGCAAACTATGTTTTTTAGAGACACTTTAATAAATGACTTATAAAAAAATAAAAGTACCTAAAAGAGGAAATAAAATCTCCTACATAAATGGAGAATTAATTGTACCCGATAAGCCAATTATCCCATATATAGAAGGTGATGGAATTGGTATTGATATAACGCCTCCTATGATTAATGTAGTAAATGAAGCTGTAAAAATTGCTTATGGCAATAAAAAGAAAATTGAGTGGATGGAAGTATATTGTGGTGAAAAAGCAACTAAAGTTTACACAAAAGATACTTGGCTTCCAGACGAGACCATAGACGCATTAAAAGAGTTTGTAGTAAGCATTAAAGGACCATTAACAACTCCGGTTGGAGGCGGCATAAGATCTCTAAATGTGTCATTAAGACAGATGTTAGATTTATATGTTTGCTTAAGACCTATTAGGTATTTTAATGGAGTACCTTCACCAGTAAAAAGACCTCAAGATGTTGATATGGTTATATTTAGAGAAAACTCTGAAGATATCTATTGTGGTGTCGAGTTTGAAGGTAATACCAAAGAAGCAACTAGTTTAATCAAAACATTAAAATCTAAGTTCAATGTTACTAAAATTAGATTTGATGAAAATGTAGGTATTGGAGTTAAACCTATATCAAAAGAGGGGACATCAAGATTAGTAAGAAAAGCTATTAATTATGCTATAGAAAATAATAGGTCATCTGTATCACTTGTTCATAAAGGTAATATTATGAAATATACCGAAGGTGCTTTTAGGGATTGGGGCTACGAATTAGCAAAAAATAAATATAACGGAATAGAAATTGATGAGGGTCCATGGCAAGAAATTATAAATCCTAAAAATGGTAAAAAAATTATTATTAAAGATGTTATATGTGATGCATTTTTACAACAAATACTTTTAAGACCAACAGAATATGATGTTATCGCTACAATGAATTTAAATGGTGACTATATATCTGATGCATTGGCAGCAATGGTTGGTGGTATCGGGATAGCTCCAGGTGCTAATATTTCAGATGAATATGCTGTTTTTGAAGCTACTCATGGAACTGCACCAAAATATGCCGGTCAAAATAAAGTTAATCCAGGAAGCTTAATACTATCAGCTGAGATGATGTTAAGACATATGGGCTGGACAGAAGCTGCTGATATAATCATGACATCAATGGAAAGAACCATAGGTGCTAAAAAAGTTACTTATGACTTTGCAAGAATGATGAGTGATGCTGATCTTGTTAGTTCATCAGGATTCGCTGATGAAATGATTAAAAGAATGTAATGTTTAAGTTATCTCAGGATAATGACAATGAATCTACTTCATCGGATCTAGGCGCGATTGTTCTTGAAAAGGATCCAGAGGTAAAAGAACCACCTTCTTATCAAGTTGTTTTAATTAATGATGACTATACACCAATGGAATTTGTTGTATTTGTCTTACAAACTGTATTTGGACACAATCATGAGAAATCAACAGAAATAATGATGATAGTTCATACAAAAGGTAAGGGTGTTTGTGGTATATTCTCTAAAGAGATCGCTGAAATGATGTCGTATGAAGTTAATACAATGGCTAAAGACCATGGCCATCCACTTTTAAGCGAAATAGAACCACTTACAGATTAAATATGTTTAGTAAAGAATTAGAATTATCTATTGCAAGTTTATTTGATAAAGCTCATGAAGCTAATATTCAATACATTACTGTAGAACATTTGCTTCTAATGATTTTAAGTGACTTTGATGTAAAAGAGTTTTTTAAATCTAATAACATCAAAATTGAGAACTTAAAGGATGATTTAAATAATCATCTAAATAAAAATATAGTCCCAAAAGTTGATCAACAAAAACCTGTACAACCAACATTAGGATTTCAGAGAGTGCTTCAAAGAGCTGTATTTCATATACAATCATCTGGAAAGGGTGTTGTTAAACCTATTAATATTTTAGTTGCAATATTTTCTGAAAAAGAATCACATTCAGTATTTTTGCTTAATAAATATAAATTAAGTAGACTTGATGTTGTTACATATTTATCACACGGACCCAAAGAGACAGAAAATAAA
>CABYCL010000019.1 GCA_902517505.1 uncultured SAR86 cluster bacterium
TTCCTCAAGCGCATCCACTTGTTGAGTATTCATTACATTATCATTTTTCATTTCTTAAAACTCCAATCCAGCATCTCTAGCAGAGTCTGCCAAAGCTTTAATTCGACCGTGGTATTTGTAACCAGATCTATCAAAAACAACTTTTTTAATTCCATTTTCGATAGCTCTTTCAGCAAGTTTTTTTCCAACTGCTGCAGCACCTTTAACATTATTAGACTTAATATCTAAATCTTTTTCATTTGTTGATGCTGAGACAAGGACTTTAGACCCATCGCTATCAAATACTTGTGCATAAAAGTGTTTTGAAGATCTAAACACAGTTAATCTTGGAGACTCTTGTACTTTTATTTTGATTCTAGTTTTTTTTGCTCTTCTTAGTCTAGAAATATTTTTAATACTCATTATGCCGCTCCTGCTGCAGCTTTTTTAGCTTCTTTTCTTTTAACTTGTTCATCAGCATACCTTACCCCTTTTCCTTTATATGGCTCAGGAGGTCTGAAAGCTCTAATTTCTGATGCAGCTTGACCTAAAATCTGTTTATCATGACTTTTTAAAACTACTTCTGTTTGCGAAGGAGTTTCAACCTCGACCTCTTCAGGAATTTGATATTTAATTGGGTGAGAGAACCCTAATGTTAATTCTAATAACTTACCAGATGCTTTAGCTCGATAACCAACACCTATAAGTTCAAGTTTCTTTTCAAAACCTTCAGAAACTCCAATAATCATATTATTTACAATTGATCTTGTTGTTCCAGCAAGCGCAACTGATTGCTGGTCATCTTCATTATATTTAACTATGAGTAAGTTTTCTTTATTCTCAATAGATACAGAAGATGGAAGATTAAATTCTAATTCGCCCTTGCTACCTTTAACTTTTACAATATTATCAACAATATTTAATTCAACATTATCAGGGACATTAATTGGATTTTTAGCTACTCTAGACATTAAAAAACCTCACACAAAATTTCTCCACCAACGTTCTTTGCTTTGGCTTCTTTATCAGTCATCAGACCTTGGTTAGTAGAAATAATAAATGATCCCAATCCTCCTTTAACACTATCGATATCTGATGCACC
The DNA here is from genome assembly GCA_902517505.1 of uncultured SAR86 cluster bacterium. Lineage (GTDB taxonomy): Bacteria > Pseudomonadota > Gammaproteobacteria > Magnimaribacterales > D2472 > SAR86A. Next base: position 1,082 of record CABYCL010000019.1, read on the forward strand.
TGAGTATTTTCTTAGACTTGGTTTACTTATTCTTTTTAGTTCTTTTATTACAGGGAGTTTTTTGTGATACTTTAGTTCAACTTTGATCATGGGCTTAGAGTCATCAGTTTTGTTAGATGCTTTAAGATAACCCTCTGCAACCAAAACATTAACAAGGTCATGCTTTAGTTTGGAATAGGGAATAAAAACAGAATCTTTTCCACGCATTAGCCCGTTTCTAATTCTTGTTAAACAATCTGCTATAGGATCTTGAAAACTCATAATATTACCAACTTGATTTAACTAAACCAGGTATGTCTCCTCTCATAGCAGCTTCTCTTAGTTTTATTCGGCTTAAACCAAATTTTCTGTATACTGCGTGAGGTCTCCCTGTTACCTGACATCTTCTAACCACCCTTGATGGACTAGCATTTCTTGGAAGTTTTTGAAATTTAATACGAGCATCATATCTATCTTCAATTGATAGAGTTTGATCACTCATTGCTTTCTTTAAAGCAGCTCTCTTTTCAGCAAACTTTTCAACTGTTTTGATCCTTTTTACTTCTCTAGCTATCATTGATTTTTTTGCCATATCTATACCTATTTTTTAAATGGAAAGTTTAAGACTGTTAAAAGTGCTTTGGCATGTTCTTGGGAATTAGCTGAAGTATTAATACAAACGTCCATGCCTCTAATATTGTCAATGTTGTCATAATTGATTTCAGGAAAAATAATCTGCTCTTTAATACCAAAACTATAATTACCCTGCTGATCAAATGATTTTGTATTGAGGCCTCTAAAATCTCTTTCTCTTGGAATTGCAATATTAATAAGCCTTTCAATAAAATCATACATTTTATTTCCTCTTAAAGTTACCTTGCATCCAAGAGGCCATCCCTCTCTAATTTTAAAACTAGCAACAGACTGTCTTGCTTTTGTAACAATCGGTTTCTGTCCTGCTATAACAGTAAGGTTATCTAATGCAGATTCAAGATGCTTCTTATCATTAGCTGCCTCACCAACACCCATATTTATAACAACTTTTGTTAATTTAGGAACTGCCATAATATTTTTGATACCTAACTCCTCCATGAGAACAGATCTAAGTTCTTTATTATATTTTTCTTTTAAATTCGCCATTATTTAATTTCGACTCCATCTGTTTTAAAAAGCCTTACTTTTTTTCCATCTTTATCAACAGAATATGCGATCTTATCTTTTGCTTTTGTCTTTGGATTCCATATTGCTAAATTAGATAAAGATATTGCAGCTTCTTGCTCAACAACACCACCAGTCACTCCCATTTCAGGATTAGGTTTTGTATGTTTTTTTACAATGTTTATTCCAGTCACAATAGCTTTATTTTTATTTCTTACTATTTCCCTAAGTGTTCCTTTTTTACCAATATCCCTACCAGCAATTACAATCACTTCATCTCCAGATCTAAATTTTGTAGGTGTTGGATAATTTTTCATTTTATAAAACCTCTGGTGCAAGTGATAAAATTTTCATATGCTTGCCATCTCTTAATTCTCTTGTTACAGGACCAAAAACTCTGGTTCCAATAGGTGCCTTCTGTGCATTGATAAGCACCGCCGCATTTTCATCAAATTTTATAAGGGAACCATCTCTTCGTCTTACACCTTTTCTTGATCGAACTATTAACGCATCGACAACCTGGCCTTTTTTTACTTTTCCAGTAGGAATTGCCTCACGCACAGCAACTTTAATTATGTCACCAATATTTGCATACCTTCTCTTGGAGCCACCTAGTACCTTTATACACATAACACTTCTAGCACCGCTATTATCTGCTATATTTAGTAGTGATTGCATCTGTATCATTATGCATCCTCCTTAACAGAAGGAACTTCTTCGGAAACTAAAACCCAAGTTTTAGTTTTTGAGAATGGTCTACATTCTTTTACAGAAACTATATCTCCAATAGTTGCAGTATTATTTTCATCATGTGCATGAACTTTTGTAGCTCTCTTTATAACTTTTCCATATAAAGGATGTTTTACTTTTCTCTCAATTTTTACAGTAATAGTTTTATCAGCTTTATTGCTGGTAACCACTCCTGTCAAAATTCTTGGGTTAGTTGATTCCATTAGACTTTATCCTTTAATTTAACTTCATTTATAACTGTTTTAATTAGTGCAATCTTTTTCTTAGCTTTAATAAGGTCACTAGTTTCATTAAGTTGTCCTGTTTTATGTTTTATTCTTAATCCAAACTGAGATTCTCTTGCAGAAATAAGTTCAGCATTTAGCTGTTCAAGGTTTTTCTTTCTTAGATCTACTAACTCTTTATTCATTTATAAATCCTTTTTTATAAAGTGTGTTTTTATTGGTAACTTTGCTGAGGCAAGCCTAAATGCTTCTCTAGCAAGCTCTTCTTCAACCCCTGCCATCTCGAACATAACTTTTCCTGGTTGAACAAGCGCTACCCAATACTCAACGTTGCCTTTTCCTTTACCCATTCTTACTTCTAGTGGTTTCTTTGTAATAGGTTTGTCTGGAAAAATTCTAATCCAAATATTTCCGCCTCTTTTAATATATCTAGTCATAGCACGTCTAGCAGCTTCAATTTGTCTTGCAGTAATTCTTCCTCTATCGGATGCAACAAGTCCAAATCTTCCAAATGCAATAGTATTACCATTCTGAGCAAGACCACGATTTCTGCCCTTGTGCATCTTTCTAAATTTTGTTTGTTTAGGTTGTAACATGTCTTTTAGTTAGCTCCTTGGTCTTGTTTATACGGATCTTCTAAAATCTCGCCTCTGTAAACCCATACTTTTACACCAATAATTCCATAAGTCGTTAAAGCTTCTGCTGTACCATAATCTATATCAGCTCTTAGTGTATGAAGTGGAACTCTTCCCTCTCTGTACCATTCTGTTCTAGCAATCTCAGCACCATTAAGTCTTCCAGAAACTTCTATACGAACACCTTTAGCACTTTGTCTTAACGCACTTTGAACGGTTCTCTTCATTGCTCTCCTAAACATAACTCTTTTTTCTAATTGCTGAGCAACACCTTCAGCTAAAATTTTTGCATCTAGGTCTGGTTTTTTTACTTCTTTAATATTGATTTGTGAGGGGCCTTTAACTATTTTTTGTACTGCTTTTTTTAGATTTTCAATTTCCTCACCCCGTTTACCTATAATGATACCTGGTCTTGCAGTATGGATATTTACAATAAAAGTATCAGCCGTTCTTTCAAGTTCTATCTTACTTACCGAAGAATTTTTAAGTTTAGAATTTAAATGATCTCTAACTTTAAGATCTTGTATTAAATTATTTGAAAAATCCTTACCTTTGGCGTACCAATTAGCATTTTGTTTTTTTGAAACTCCTAATCTAAAACCGTTTGGGTTAACTTTCTGTCCCATTATTTATCTCCCTCTACCAATATGATCTCAATATGGCATGTTGGTTTTATTATTCTGTCAGCTCTACCTCTTGCTCTTGGCTTCATCCTTTTTAGTCTCATGCCTTGATTAACAATTACTGACTTCACAGATAATTTATCAATATCTGAATTATTATTGTTTTCAGCATTTGCTATAGCTGATTCTAGTAACTTTTTAATTACAGCTGATCCTTTTTGTTTATTAAAAACAAGGAAATCCATGGCCTCATCTACTTTTTTACCTCTAATTTGATCTGCAACCAAGGCAGCTTTTTGAGGTGATAACCTTGTTCCTTTTAAGTATGCCCTTGTTTCCATGATTAAGCCTTCCTATCTCCAGAATGCATTTTAAATGTCCTTGTAATTGCGAATTCGCCTAATTTATGCCCCACCATATCTTCATTAATAAATACTGGCACGTGCTGTCTTCCATTGTGAACAGATATAGTCAACCCAACCATTGAAGGAATAATCATAGATCTTCTTGACCATGTTTTTATAGGCTTCTTATCATTATTAGCATTAGCTTCATCAACTTTCTTAGAAAGAGATAAATCAACAAAAGGACCTTTTTTCAATGACCGTGGCATATTACTTCTTACCTCTTCTTCTGATAATTAAATTATCTGTTCTCTGATTTTTTCTTGTTTTATAACCTTTAGTTGGAACACCCCATGGTGTCGATGGATGTCTCCCTCCAGATGTTCTCCCTTCTCCTCCTCCATGAGGGTGATCAACTGGATTCATAGCTACTCCTCTTACAGTTGGTCTAACACCTCTCCACCTTTTAGCACCTGCTTTGCCTAAAGATTTAAGATTATTTTCTTTATTAGATACTGATCCTAAAGTAGCCCTACATTCCCACAAAACCTTTCTAGTTTCTCCAGATTGGAGTCTTAATGTTGCATATATACCTTCTTTTGCAACTAATCTAGCAGATGTTCCTGCACTTCTTGCTAATTGAGCTCCTTTCATTGGTTTTAATTCAACACAATGCACATTTGTACCTAAAGGTATATCTTTAAGCTTCATTGAGTTACCAACCTTAATTTCGCAGTTATCTGAAGAAATAATTTCATCTCCGATATTTAACTTTTGAGGCGCAATGATATATCTTCTTTCACCATCAAGATATTTTAATAATGCTATGTGAGCTGATCTATTCGGATCATATTCTATTCTTTCTACAACAGCAGGTATTTCGAATTTATTTCTCTTAAAATCAATTACTCTGTAATGTTGTTTATGCCCACCACCTTGATGTCTTACTGTAATTCTCCCATTATTATTTCTTCCGCCATTTTTAGACTTCGACTGTATAAGAGATTTATGAGGTTTACCCTTATGTAAATCTGATTTAACAGATATAAGGCCTCTTCTTCCTGGACTAGTAGGTTTTGATTTGACTATAGCCATTAGTTTATCCCCTCAAATTGAATATCAGAATCTTCACTTAAAGATACAAAAGCTTTTTTATAATTTGATTTCTTGTATATACCAAATCTATTTCTTTTTGTTTTACCTTTTACAACAGATGTAGTTACATTGGTAACTTTAACTTTAAATAATTCTTCTACTGCTTTCTTGATATCTCTCTTATTAGCAGAAAGATCTACTTTGAAAACTACTTGTTTTAATTTTTCTCCGAGTTGAGCAGTTTGCTCTGTAATAATTGGAGATTTTATAAGAGTATACAATTGTTCTTTATGCATTTATCCACTCCTCTATTTGTTTTAAGGCTTCGCTAGTAACAGCTACTTTTTGAGGCTTTAAAAGATTAACAGGATTAATTTCTCTTACAGAAATAACATCTACATTGGGTATATTTCTTGCTGAAAGATACAAATTCATATCCAGTTCATCAGTAATTATAAGCACCTTGCTTAGTGAGAATTCATTTAAGAAGTTGGCTATTTCTTTTGTTTTTGGTTTTTTCAATACAGGTTTTTCAATTGCTACAAGTCTGTTTTGTCTTACTAATTCAGAAAAAATTGATTTAATTGCAGCACGATACATTTTTTTATTAATTTTCTTACTGAAATCTCTAGGTCTTGATGCAAATGTAACTCCTCCCCCTCTCCACAATGGACTTCTTATTGTTCCTGCTCTTGCTCTACCAGTGCCTTTTTGTCTGTAAGGCTTTTTACCACCACCCCTAACTTCTGATCTATTCTTTTGTTTGGCACTGCCCTGTCTAGAAGATGATAAGAAACTAACAACAGCCTGATGAATTAATGATTCATTAAATTCTTTACTAAATACCTCATTAGATATTGAAATATCTTTGTTTTTTGTATTAGATAAAAGCTCTATTTTCATTATTTTTAATTGATGGTTTGATTTTAACTTCTGAACCATTAAAACCAGGTACAGCACCCTTGATATAAATAACATTATTTTCTACATCCATATCAACAATTTTTAGACTTTGAACTGTCTTTTGAACATTGCCCATGTGACCAGACATCTTTTTCCCCTTCCAAACTCTTCCAGGAGTTTGACACTGGCCAATTGATCCATGCGCTCTATGCGCAAGAGAGTTACCATGAGTTGCGTCTTGCATAGCGAAATTGTGTCTTTTTATTACGCCTGCATACCCCTTTCCTTTTGATGTTCCAGTAACATCTACATATTGACCAACTTCAAACAACTCAGCAGTTAGGTGCTTGCCAACTTCATAGCTTTCTAAGTCATCTGATTTAAACTCAACTAATGAGCCAGGATTTATATTAATCTTTTTAAAAAATTCAGATTTAGATTTATTTAAATTATTAGATTTTTTAGTTTTAGAAACTAAAAGTGCGTTATATCCATTTTTTTCTTCTGTCTTTATGCCAGCAACAAAATTACCACAAACTGATACTGCAGTCACAGGTATAGATTCACCGTCTTCAAGAAAAAGACGAGACATACCGGATTTTTTTCCTATTAAGCCTATGCTCAATTTTATCTCCTTTTACGGGGCTATAAACCCTCTATGGCCGCATTCGCGTTAAAATTTATTGTCCTAATTTAATTTGAACATCTACCCCTGAAGATAGATCTAATTTCATTAAAGCATCAACTGTCTTATCAGTTGGTTTGACAATATCCATCAATCTTTTATATGTAACAATCTCATATTGATCTCTAGCATCTTTGTCTTTATGCGGAGAAATCAACACTGTTGTTCTTTCCTTTTTAACTGGCAAAGGTATAGGTCCATTTATTACTGCTCCAGTTTTTTTAACAGTCTCAACAATTAATTTAGCAGAAGCATCAATTAATCTATAATCAAAAGCTTTTAACCTTATTCTTATTGATTGATTTTCCATTTACTACCCTATTTTTACCCTATTTAAAAAAAAATTTTACATTCCACAAATCGCAAAATGTGGCGTATTCTAAGCCCCTAAGAGCAGTACTGTCAACTTAATTGAGCAGATTTATTTTATCTTGATATTAGGAGGTTTTTAGCTGTTCAGCTATATTATTTGGAACTTCACCATATTTAGTAAATTCCATAGTAAAAGTGGCTCTTCCTTGAGTTTGCGATCTTAAATCAGTAGCATAACCAAACATCTCAGCAAGAGGCACTTCCGAAGAAACTTCTTTACCTGAAGTAATATCTTCCATCCCCAATATTATTCCTCTTCTTCTATTTAAATCACCAACAACGTCACCCATATGGTCTTCTGGTGTTACTACAACAACTTTCATGATTGGCTCAAGTAAAGCTGGTTTAGCTTTATTTGCTCCTTCTTTTAGCGCCATAGAGCCTGCAATTTTAAATGCCATTTCATTAGAATCTACGTCATGAAATGATCCGTCATAAAGTGTTGCTCTTAGAGCCAGCAAAGGATATCCAGCGATAACACCATTTTGCATTTGTTCTTGGATGCCCTTATTCACAGCAGGTATATATTCCTTAGGAATTGCGCCACCAACAATTTTATCTACAAATTCATATTCATCATCAAGGCCTAATGGCTCTAATCTAAGCCAAACATGACCATATTGACCTTTACCACCGCTTTGTCTTACAAACTTACCCTCTATTTCTACTGTTTCTTTTATAGTTTCTCTATATGCAACTTGTGGTTTACCTATATTTGCTTCAACTGAAAACTCTCTTTTCATCCTATCAACAAGAACATCTAAATGAAGTTCACCCATACCAGAAATTATTGTTTGTCCAGATTCTTCATCACTTGCCACTCTAAATGATGGATCTTCTTGAGCAAGCTTTCCTAAGGCCAATGACATTTTTTCTTGGTCCTGCTTTGATTTAGGCTCAACCGCTACTGATATAACTGGTTCAGGGAAGTCCATTCTTTCTAAAACAATAGGCTTATTTGCATCTGATAGGGTATCCCCTGTAGTAATATCTTTTAATCCAATACAAGCTGCAATATCTCCAGCTCTAACTTCTTTAATTTCTTCTCTATTATTTGAGTGCATTTGGACCATTCTTCCTACTCTTTCTTTTTTAGATCTAGTAGTGTTCATTACGCCATCGCCAACACTAAGTACTCCTGAATAAACCCTAATAAATGTAAGGGTCCCAACAAAAGGGTCGGTGGCAATCTTAAAAGCTAGTGCAGAAAATGGTTCTTCATCGGAAGATGTTCTAGTATCCGCTTCTTCCTCTTCTTCATCGGAATTATTAGGAATAACTCCCTCAATTGCTTTAACTTCATCAGGCGCAGGTAGAAAATCAATTACTGCATCAAGGACAGCTTGAACACCTTTATTTTTAAAAGCAGAACCGCATAATGCAAGAATTACCTCATTTGCAAGAGATCTAATTCTTAAGCCTTCTTTAATTTGTTCAGGTGTTAATTCACCAGATTCTAAATATGCGTCCATTAACTCTTCATTTGCTTCAGCTGCTGCCTCAAGCATTTCTTCTCTAAGTTTTGTACATTTATCAATTAAATCTTCCGGAATGTCCTTTGAGTCAAAAGTTAAGCCTTGATCTTCTTCATTCCAATAAATAGCCCTCATATTTATAAGATCAACCACTCCCTTGAAATCTTCTTCTGTACCAATGTTATATTGTATTGGAACAATATTTGCTTGAAGCCTATCTTTAATTTGATCTACAACTTTTTCAAAGTTAGCGCCGGCTCTATCCATTTTATTTACAAAAACGATTCTAGGGACTTCATATCTATTAGCTTGTCTCCAGACAGTCTCAGACTGAGGTTCAACGCCTGATGTTCCACAAAATACAACTACAGCTCCATCTAGAACCCTCAATGATCTTTCAACTTCGATCGTAAAATCAACGTGACCAGGAGTATCAATTATATTAATTCGGTGTTGAGGGAATTGTTGCTCCATACCACTCCAAAAACATGTTGTTGCAGCAGATGTTATTGTTATTCCTCTCTCCTGTTCTTGCTCCATCCAGTCCATAACAGCTGCACCATCATGAACTTCTCCAATTTTATGGGATAAGCCGGTATAAAATAATACTCTTTCTGTAGTAGTGGTTTTTCCTGCGTCAACGTGAGCACAAATACCAACATTTCTATATTTATTTAAAACAGTATCTCTTGCCATAGTTATTCTTAATTAAAAATTAAAATCTAAAATGAGAAAACGCTTTATTTGCTTCAGCCATTTTGTGAACATCTTCTCTTTTTCTGAAAGCTGAACCTTTCTTTTGTGAAGCATCTTGAAGTTCACCAGCAAGTCTCAAATCCATAGATTTTTCATTTCTTTTTCTTGCCGCATCAACGATCCATCGCATGGCTAGAGCTTGTCTTCTAGAAGGACGAATTTCTACAGGTACTTGATAATTTGCTCCTCCGACTCTTCTAGATTTAACCTCAACAACAGGACTTACCTCTTCCAAAGCCTTCATGAATACTTCCAATGGGTCATCTTTAGAATTTTTTGTTATTTGATCAAAAGCACCATAAACAATTTTTTCAGCAACAGATTTTTTTCCATCCTTCATTAAATTATTCATAAATTTTGCAAGAACTACGTCTTTATATTTCGGATCAGGTAAAACTTTTCGTTTCTCAGGACTTCTTCTTCTTGGCATAATTATTTACCTTTTTTAGCTCCATATTTAGAACGACGTTGTTTTCTGCTTGCAACACCCGAGGTATCCAATGTGCCTCTTATTGTATGATACCTAACGCCGGGTAAGTCTTTTACTCTACCACCTCTTATTAGCACTAAAGAGTGCTCCTGAAGATTGTGGCCTTCTCCACCAATATAAGATGTAACCTCATATCCGCTTGTTAAACGAACTCTACATACTTTTCTTAATGCAGAGTTTGGTTTTTTTGGAGTTGTTGTATAAACCCTTGTGCAAACGCCACGTCTTTGAGGGCATGAATTTAATGCGGGCACGTCAGTTTTTTTTACCTTTGGTTTTCTAGATTTTTTTATTAACTGATTAACTGTTGCCATATTAATTTCCTTTATAGCCGGCGATTTTATAGAGCATGTCGTGAATGGTCAACATTATTCTTCATCATTTTCTTGAAGCTCTTGTCTTAGTGCTGCTTCAATATCATCATCTGATAAAACACTATCATCATAGTCACCAAGTTTCTTATCTTTTAATCTGTCATGAAATTCCATACCAGTTCCTGCAGGTATTAGTCTGCCAACAACAACATTCTCTTTTAATCCTCTTAGATGATCCTTCTTTCCAGTTACGGCAGCTTCAGTTAAAACTCTAGTTGTTTCTTGGAAAGATGCTGCTGAAATAAATGAATCTGTTGCTAAGGAAGCTTTAGTTATGCCAAGTAATACTCTTTCAAATTCTGCTGGATTTTTACTATCAGCTTCTGCCTTAGCATTTTCTTCTTTTAATTCAGCATAACTAACTTGATCGCCTTGGATGAACTTAGTATCACCGCCATTAATTATTAATGCCTTTCTTAGCATTTGTCTTAGTATTGTTTCAATATGCTTATCATTGATGGAAACTCCTTGAAGTCTATAAACATCTTGAATTTCATTCACAATAAAGTTTGTTAGATCAGGAATGCCTTTAAGTCTTAGAATATCATGCGGACTATATGGTCCCTCAGATATTACATCTCCTTTATTAACCCTTTCACCTTCAAATACGTTAAGTGTTCTATGTTTTGGTATAAGCATCTCAGTATTTTGACTTTTCTTTGTAGATCCTTCTGGACTAATAACAAGTCTTACCTTGCCTTTTGTCTCTTTTCCAAATGATACAACACCTGTTTCTTCAGCAAGTACGGCTGCATCTTTTGGTTTTCTTGCTTCAAATAGATCGGCTACTCTTGGCAAACCACCAGTAATATCTTTAGTCTTTGATGCAACTAAAGGCATCCTAGCAATAACTTCACCAGCTGTAATTTTTTGTCCATTCACTAAATTTACTAACCCGCCAGCAGGAAGTGGATATACAGCCGGTTGTTTAAATTCACCTACCAGGACAGGCTTTCCTTTTGAATCAACAATTTCTATTGTTGGAATCATGTCTCTGCCAGCAGACGTTCTATCAGCTACTTCAATAATTTCAACACTTGAAAGTCCAGTAAGCTCGTCAAGTTGTTCTCTAACTGTTATTCCATCTTGAATATCAGTAAATTTAACCTTTCCTGATGTTTCAGAAACTATTGGTCTTGTATAAGGATCCCATGAAGCAATTTTTACACCATCTTCAAGATCATTAGAATCTGATACTTCTAAAATAGCTCCATAAGGAACTTTATATTGTTCGATAATCTTTCCATTTGTATCAGAAATGGAACACATCGCATTTCTTGAAACGACTACTTCGAGTTTATCTTTATTTGTTACTGATTTTATATCGTTCGAAAATGAAACAATACCAGCATTTTTATTAAAAATAGCGTTATCTTCTGATGAGCTTGATGCTGCACCACCGATGTGGAATGTTCTCATTGTTAATTGGGTGCCCGGCTCACCAATTGATTGTGCAGCTACAACTCCAACAGCTTCACCTCTATGAACAAGATGACCTCTTGCAAGATCTCTTCCATAACATTTGGCACAAACTCCGATTGGAGCATCGCAAGTCATTGGAGATCTAACTTTAAGACTTGATAGATTTAATTCATCAATGATATCTAGAGCTTCTTCATCCAACATCGTGTTCACAGGAAATAATTCTTTTCCATCAGCATCGAAAATTGGTTCAGCAATAACTCTTCCTAAAATTCTATCAGTTAAAGGTTGTATTATCTCGCCACCATCAATTATTGAAGTGACTGTTATAGACTCTGACGTACCACAATCTTCAATATTAATAACTGAGTCCATTGATACATCGCATAATCTCCTTGTTAAATATCCAGAGTTCGCTGTTTTAAGAGCAGTATCTGCAAGACCTTTTCTGGCACCATGAGTAGATATGAAATATTGAAGTACAGATAAACCTTCCCTAAAGTTTGCAGTAATAGGTGTTTCAATGATGGACCCATCTGGTTTTGACATCAATCCTCTCATCCCTGATAACTGTCTTATTTGGGCAGGCGAACCCCTTGCACCAGAGTCTGCATATATATAAACCGAGTTAAAGGATGATTGATCAATATTTTCTCCATCAGGTGTTTTTGCTGTCTCAGTACTAATTTTTTCCATCATAGCCTTTGCAACCTGCTCATTTGCTCTGGACCAAATATCAATGACCTTGTTATATCTTTCTCCTCTAGTTACCAAACCTGAATCAAATTGCTTTTCTATTGCTTTTACTTCTTTTTCAGATGAATCAATAATTTTTGCTTTTTCCTCAGGAATAACAAAATCATTAACTCCTATCGATGATCCTGATCTTGTAGAGAAATCAAAACCTAAATACATTAGTTGGTCTGCGAAAATCACAGTTTTCTTTAGACCAGCTTTTCTATATGAAGTATCTACTAATTTTGAAACTAATTTTTTATTTAATACATTATTAATGTTTTTAAACCCAACCTCAGCAGGAGTGATTCTCCAAATTAATATTCTTCCAACAGTTGTATCTTCTATAGAAGTTTCTCCATTTTCATGAGTAACTCTGACTTTTATTGGTGAATGAATTTCTAAATTCTCTGTTTCATAAGCTCTTAAGACTTCATCAGGATTACTAAAAGTTCTTCCTGTACCAGTTGCATTAGCATTATCACGAGTCATGTAATAAAGACCGAGCACAACATCTTGAGTAGGATTAATAATTGGTGATCCATCAGCTGGAGATAAAATATTATTAGTTGACATCATTAATGCTCTTGCCTCTAATTGTGCCTCGAGCGTTAATGGAACATGAACTGCCATTTGGTCTCCATCAAAATCTGCATTAAATGCAACACATACTAGAGGATGAAGTTGGATAGCCTTACCCTCAATTAATTTAGGTTCAAAAGCTTGTAAACCTAATCTATGAAGTGTCGGTGCTCTATTAAGTAAAACAGGGTGTTCTCTAATCACCTCTTCTAGAACTTCCCAAACCTCTGGTGTCTCTCTTTCAACTAACTTTTTTGCAGCCTTTATAGTAGTAGCAAGCTCTCTATTTTCAAGTTTTCCATAAACAAATGGTTTAAATAATTCTAATGCCATCTTTTTAGGCAACCCGCATTGATGAAGTTTCAAATTAGGGCCGGCAACAATTACAGATCTTCCAGAATAATCAACCCTTTTTCCAAGCAGGTTCTGTCTAAATCTTCCACCTTTTCCTTTTATCATATCTGCTAATGACTTAAGTGGTCTTTTGTTTGTACCAGTAATAACTCTTCCTCTTCTGCCATTATCAAGAAGCGCATCAACAGATTCTTGAAGCATTCTTTTTTCGTTTCTAACAATAATTTCTGGTGCATTGAGTTCAAGTAATCTTTTTAATCTATTGTTTCTATTTATCACTCTTCTGTATAAATCATTTAAATCTGATGTTGCGAACCTTCCTCCTTCGAGAGGAACCAATGGTCTAAGATCTGGAGGTAGAACAGGAAGGACATTCATAACCATCCATTCAGGCTTGTTACCTGAATCTTTAAATGCTTCTAATAATTTTAATCTTTTAGATAACTTCTTAAGCTTTGTTTCTGAATTAGTTTGCGGAATTTCTTCTCTTATAATTCTAATTTCATCTTCTATATCGAGTTCTTCAAGTAGTATTTGAACTGATTCGGCACCCATTCCTGCTGAAAATTCATCACCATATTCTTCATATTTTTCAACCCATTCTTCTTCAGTAAGAATTTGTCCTTTTTCTAATTCAGTTAAGCCTGGATCGGTAACAATGTAACTTTCAAAATATAATACTCTCTCTATTTCCCTTAGAGTTACATTCAATAAAAGTCCTATTCTAGATGGTAAAGATTTTAAGAACCAAATATGTGCAACAGGAGCAGCTAATTCTATATGTCCCATTCTTTCTCTTCTTACTTTCGCTAAAGTAACTTCAACGCCACATTTTTCACAAACAACTCCTCTGTGTTTCATTCTTTTATATTTACCACAAATGCATTCATAGTCTTTAACAGGTCCAAAGATTTTTGCACAAAACAATCCATCTCTTTCAGGTTTAAAAGTTCTATAATTAATTGTTTCTGGTTTTTTTACTTCGCCAAATGACCATGATTTGATTACTTGAGGAGAGGCAAGCCCTGCAGATATTGTAGTAAAGTCCTCTTGGCCAGTTTTTAAAGAATTTAATAAGTCTCTCAATTTTATCTCCTAATTTTCTATATCTAATTCAATGTTAATACCCAACGATTTAATCTCTTTGCTAAGAACATTAAATGATTCAGGTACGTTTGCATCCATTTCAAAACTACCATCAACAATATTTTTATACATTTTTGTTCTTCCGGAAACATCATCAGATTTGACTGTAAGCATTTCTTGTAATGTGTATGATGCTCCATAGGCTTCTAGTGCCCATACTTCCATCTCACCAAATCTTTGGCCACCGAACTGAGCTTTTCCACCTAAAGGTTGTTGTGTAACAAGACTATATGAGCCAGTAGATCTAGCATGCATTTTGTCATCAACAAGATGATTAAGTTTAATCATATACATATAACCAACAGTTACTGGCCTATCAAATTTAGAACCAGTTCTTCCGTCATAAAGAGTGATCTGACCTGATTCAGGCAAATCAGCTAGCTTTAATAAATCTTTTATCTCACTTTCTTTTGCTCCATCAAAAACAGGAGTTGCAATTGGCAATCCATCTCTAAGATTTTCAGCAAGTTCGATAATTTCAGAATTATTAAATGCATTAATATCTTCTTTGTTAGATGCATTTTTGTTATATAACTTATCTAAATAAGTCTTAAGTTCAGCTGGTTTGGCATTTTCTTTGATCATTAAATCAACTTTTCTACCAATACCTTTTGCCGCAGAGCCCATATGTGTTTCAAGAACCTGGCCAACATTCATCCTTGATGGGACACCAAGTGGGTTTAATACGATATCAATTGGATTACCATCTTCATCATAAGGCATGTCTTCAACCGGCATTATTTCTGAAATAACTCCTTTATTTCCATGCCTACCTGCCATTTTATCACCCGGCTGTATTCTTCTTTTAATAGCTAAATAGACCTTAACTATTTTTATTACACCTGGAGCTAAATCATGGCCTCTTATAATCTTGGCTTTCTTTTCTTCAAACCTAGATTTTATATCCTTTATATATTGTTTATAAGAAATTTCTGTTTCCTCAATCACGTTATTGATTGTTTCTGTATCTGTTCTTAATGAAAAAATATCATTTAATTTAAATGATTCTAACTTTTCAGCTAAAAGAACTTCTCCTTTCTTAACACTATTACCTTTCACAGCCTTTTTAGACTTAAGTAATTCACATAGTCTAGTTTTTGTAGCTCTTTCCACAACAGCGGCTTCGTCATCAGCGTCCTTTTTAGATTGTTCTAAATGGTCCTGCTCAATAGCCTGGGTCCTTTCATCTTTTTCGACTCCATCCCTTGTAAAAACTTCAACCCCGATTACAGTTCCTTTTGAGCTTGATCTCTGAGATGTATCTTTAACATCTGAAGCTTTTTCACCAAATATTGCTCTTAAGAGTTTTTCTTCAGGTGATAATTGTGTTTCACCCTTAGGTGTGATTTTTCCAACCAAAATATCACCAGGTTCAACCTCAGCACCAACGTAAACAATCCCACATTCATCAAGTTTATTTAATGATCCTTCACCGACATTTGGGATATCAGCAGTAATATCTTCTGAACCAAGTTTTGTATCTCTAGCTATGCAGACGATTTCTTGGATATGGATTGAAGTAAATCTATCTTCTCTTGCAACTTTTTCTGATATTAATATTGAATCTTCAAAGTTGTAACCATTCCACGGCATAAAAGCTATTCTAATATTTTGACCGAGAGCTAATTCACCGTTATCAACAGAAGGACCATCAGCTAAAATATCTCCAGCTTTTACTATATCTCCACCTCTTACGATTGGTCGCTGATTAATACATGTATTTTGATTAGATCTTGTGTATTTAATTAAATTATATACATCGGATGCTGTTTTAGATTTCTTATCAGTTACTCTTACAACAATTCTTGATGCATCAACACTTTCTACTACACCTGAATTTCTAGCAACAATACATACTCCAGAGTCCCTAGCAACAACTGTTTCTAAACCAGTTCCAACAAGAGGTTTTTCTGCCCTTAAAACTGGAACAGCTTGACGCTGCATATTCGAGCCCATTAAGGCTCTATTAGCATCATCATGCTCTAGAAAAGGTATCAATGAAGCTGCAATTGATACAACCTGCTGAGGAGATACATCCATTAGGTCAATTCTGTCTGGAGACATTAACTCAAATTCATTTGCATGTCTTACTGCAACCAAGTCATCTACAAACTTATTGTTTTTATCTAACATAACGTTTGCTTGAGCAATAACATGCTCTGCTTCATCTATAGCTGATAAATACATAATTTCATTTGTAACTTTTCCGTTAGTTACTTTTCTATATGGAGTTTCAATAAATCCATATTGATTTGTTCTAGAATAAGATGCGAAAGAATTAATTAATCCAATGTTTGGTCCTTCTGGTGTTTCAATGGGG
>CABYCL010000020.1 GCA_902517505.1 uncultured SAR86 cluster bacterium
CGCACTGTCATTATCTGTAATGGTATAAGTGTGGGCATCATCGCTACCCAAAGTTGCATTGCTGGGATTCGACAATGTAACGATCACTGTCTCATTTGCTTCATCCAAAGAATCATCAACAATGCTAGCAATGGTGATAGTGCCACTTGTGTTACCAGTATTAATTGTGAGGGTTCCATTGGCTAAGGTGTAATCAGTGCCTGATCCGGTTGCAGTTCCTGTAACTGCATAATCAACTGTTACATTTTGACTAGATGCTGCAGATAGATCGACAGTAAGAGCTTTAGATGATGAAGATTCAGCCCCATTCGAACTAGTAATATTAAAATCAACCACTGGTGCACTGTCGTTATCAGTAATAGTGTAAGTATGAGCATCATCGCTACCAAGTGTTGCATTACTTGGATTCGACAAAGTAACAATCACAGTCTCGTTCACCTCATCAAGACCGTCATCAACAATCCCAGCTATTGTAATAGTGCCAGATGTTGCACCGGCACTTATTGTTAGTGTTCCATTAGCTAAAGTGTAATCTGTGCCAGAGCCCGAAGCAGTTCCTGTAACAGCATAATCAACTGTTACGTTTTGAGTGGATGCAGCAGATAAATCAACCGTGATTGCTTTGGAAGATACTGACTCAGCTCCACTTGAGCTTGTGGAATTAAAATCGACCACTACACTGTCATTATCAGTAATGGTATAAGTATGAGCATCGTCACTTCCCAAGGTTGCATTGCTGGGACTCGATAATGTAACTATCACAGTCTCATTACCCTCAGTGATAGAATCATCAATAATGCTAGCAATTGTGATAGTGCTAGATGTTGATCCTGCGCTTATTGTGAGGGTTCCATTAGCTAAAGTGTAATCTGTGCCAGAGCCCGTTGCAGTTCCAGTTACAGCATAATCAACTGTTACGTCTTGTCCTGAGGCTGCAGATAAATCAACAGTGAGATCTTTTGAGGAAACTGACTCAGCACCACTTGAGCTAGTAGCATTAAAATCAACCACTGGAGCATCATCATTATCAGTGATCGTATAAGTATGTACGCTGTCACTGCCAAGCGTGGCATTATTAGGACTCGATAAAGTAACAATGACTGTCTCATTGGCTTCATCTAGAGAGTCGTTAACAATGCTAGCAATTGTGATAGTGCCAGATGTTGAACCTGCACTTATTGTTAGGGTTCCATTGGCTAAAGTGTAATCTGTGCCAGAACCGGTTGCAGTGCCAGTTAAGGCATAATCAACTGTTACGTCTTGTCCTGAGGCTGCGGATAAATCAACAGTGAGAGCTTTAGATGATGTGGATTCAGCTCCACTTGAACTAGTAGCATTGAAATCAACTATTGGAGCATTGTCGTTGTCAGTAATGGTATAAGTATGGACACTATCGCTGCCTAACGTTGCATTACTTGGATTCGACAAAGTAACGATTACTGTTTCATTTGGTTCATCAAGTGAGTCGTTAACAATACTAGCAATTGTGATAGTGCCAGATGTTGATCCTGCGCTTATTGTTAGTGTTCCATTAGCTAGAGTGTAATCGGTACCGGATCCAGTTGCTGTTCCAGTAACAGCATAATCAACTGTCACGTTTTGAGTTGATGAAGACGATAAATCAACAGTTATAGCTTTGGAAGATACAGATTCAGCACCACTTGAACTAGTCGTATTAAAATCAACAGTCGGATTTGCTGCTCTAGTAATAACTCGAATATAATCACCTGGCTTACCATTTTTAGAGCCAAATCTTAATGTTCTTTTATCGGAGCCAATAGATACCCAATCACCAGATTGTGTTGAACTGGTTGTACTACTACCGTAATGAACATGATCTTCTGTCTGCCTTGCACTATAACCATTACTACTTGAGGTTGGATAGGTTGCACCTGCTTTATCTACGTAATCAAAATCAACTGTCATTGAGGGATCTGTCCAGTATCCCAATATCTCATAATCAAATACAATTTCACCAATCATTGAGGTTCGATCGGATTTATTATTATGTTGGTCATTAATAAAAACTAGGTAAGAATTTGCTAGTGTATTCCCAAATACTATTGAGGTCGCACTTCCAGTTGGCACATAACCAAGGCCACTAAAGTTGTATGTATTGGTGCATGTAGAATTACTTAGACTCTGACAGATATTTGTTCTTTCTGGAGTAATTATAAAGTCAAATCCTGAAGTAGATCTTTGACCATCATTGCTTTGTTTTCGGGCTCTAAAATCAGTAGCACTATCTTTAATTTCTACATACGAATTAACGCTTGCAATTCCATCTGCATGAGCTTGCAGAGATAGAAAGCCAATAAATATTAGAAATGCACTAATATAAAAGTATCTATATAAATTAAGCCTTTTCTTCATTTTTATTCTTTAAATAACTGCTTCCCCAGAGAATAAAATTTTTTGTACAGAATTTTATATAAAAAATGGCAATAGGTAAATTAAATATGTATTAGATCAAATCTAGTGCAAATTCTTTCAAAATAGCTATATCTATCACTGATAAGGCTTTTTTATTGGTTCTATTTAGGTATATTTTAGGTGCAAAGCCAGATTCATAAGCCTCTTTCCATCTCTCAGCACATAAACACCAAGAATCTCCTTCTTTTAAACCTGGAAAATTAAATTCTGGTCTTGGAGTAGATAAATCATTTCCTCTACTCTTAGAAAAATCTAAAAATTCATCTGTAACCTTTGCACAAACAACATGAAGGCCTCTATCTAATTCATCTGTTCGACAGAATCCATCTCTGTAAAATCCAGTAATAGGATTTGAACAACATTCTTCAATTGCTTCATCAAAAATATTAATTTGTTTCATTTTCATCTAATTCTTTTTTGTATTTTTGGTAATCTTCCCAGTCATGAGGTGTGCCAACATTCTGGATACCCTTAACTGCTCTAAATAAACTTTTAGATCTTAATGATGTTGAGTCCTCCTCTTTTCCAAAAATTTTATTCCAACCTCGTTCAAAAAATTTAAAGAAATTTTTTTTATTGTTCATGTTTGTTCTTGCTCAAAATCACATGTCATTTTTTGCAACAACCTCTCCCTCAACTTTTAAATTAACTTTTGCTCTTCCTTGCATTGTCCCTGTCACGGTACATTGTTCGATGCTCTCTTCAACAATTAAACGAACAATTTCTTTCAACTCGTTAATAGATAGATCACTTACTTTTCTTTCATCAACCTCTTGTGTTGCAAATAAGAAAGTTGGTATTAAAAAAATTACAGGTAATAAAAATTTCATAAAAGTCCTTAATAAATATTAAATTGTATAATGATTTTAAATTATATGTTTTTTTAAAATTAAAAATGAATGACTCGAAGATATTATTTAATGAAAAATGTTCTATATGTAA
Source organism: uncultured SAR86 cluster bacterium (assembly GCA_902517505.1). GTDB lineage: Bacteria > Pseudomonadota > Gammaproteobacteria > Magnimaribacterales > D2472 > SAR86A. Next base: position 3,376 of record CABYCL010000020.1, read on the forward strand.
TTTGGAAATAAAACATTACAAAAAAAGATCAGACTTAAACTTTGTTAATTGCAGTGAAATGGGAGACAGGTACCTTAAAAAACTCCATGTAAGATTTGAAAATGGTACAGAAATATCTGGAGTCGATGCTTTTATTTATGTCTGGGAAAGAACAAATGGTTATAACTTGATTGCAGGCGTAATTAGAATGCCTGTTATATATCAACTATCAAAAATAGCATATTTCTTTTTAGCTTATATTTTATTTTGGCGATATAAATACTTTGTTAAATGAGAATGATAATCAATATGATTATCATTAAAAAAATACCTTATATCAGTAGTTTACATTAATTATAATACCATTATAATTTAAGATATTACAACCCTATGATGGAGTTAAGTCAAAATGGAAAATATAGAAATTAATTCAAAAGAAGTATGTGATATTTTAAATTCAATAATGGAATATGAGCTAGCTGGCGTAGTAAGATATACTCACTCTTCCATGATGGTAAGTGGTCCATATAGATTACCAATTGTGTCATTCTTAAAAGAACAGGCTGCTGAATCTTTAATGCATGCCCAACTTGCAGGTGAAAAAATTGCTGGCCTAGATGGTCATCCAAGTCAGAAGATTGCAAAAATTGAAGAGACAAACAGACATACTATTAAAGATATTCTTGAAGAAAGTTTACAACATGAACTTTATGCATTAAGTCTTTATAAAAAATTACTTACCTGTGTTGAAAATAAATCAGTTTACCTTGAGGAGTATGCAAGAGCACAAATTGGTGAGGAAGAACAACATTCATTAGAACTTAAAATAATGTTGAAAGATTTTAGTTAGGTCGACTTTTTAAAATATCTGTCATGATGAGCTTCTGAAAGTTCTAGAAGTTCGTTATTGATTTCATCTTTTATTGTTTTAGGATCAAAATAATTCAAGCTTTTTATTCCATAATTATTGAGATCAAATGATTGAGAACCTGCAGCCCTGAATAAATCAAAAACCCAAGTTAGTGGATTGAGAGAATGGTTAAAACTAATTGCTTTATCTGTTAATCGATTTGCAAATAAATCTTTGTCAACTATTTCAAATCTATCTTTTAAAATTTTTACTTTAAATTTTTCAATGCGATCATTTACTATTTCTCTTTCTTCTAAAGAATACTTAGTCCAACTAACTACTTCATGTGAAAAACGTTTACATCCTTTACAGACCTCATCACCGAATGTTGTGGAGCAAATGCCTAAACATGGTGTGGCAGACTTTAATTTATGCAATTTGCTCATATTAGGAAAATAATAACCCATTTTTAAATAAATTTGCCTTATTTAGTGGCTATCTTTAACTATAGGAGTAAAATATGCCCATCGGGAGACCAGACGATGTTAAAAAATTATAAAAAACACGTTGACGAAAGGGCAAAACAGGGCATTCCGCCCCTACCTCTTGATGCTGATCAGACTTCAGAGCTTGTTAAGTTATTAAAAAAAGATCATAAAGATTCAGCTTTTATCTTAAATTTACTCAAAGAAAGGGTTCCTGCTGGAGTTGATCAGGCTGCTTATATAAAAGCTGCATTTTTAGCTGATATAACTTTAGGTGATGTAACAAGCCCTCATATTAGCAAAAAAGAAGCTGTTCGAATTTTAGGAACTATGTTGGGTGGATATAACATTCAACCTCTCATAAAATGTCTTGAGGATGAGGAACTTGCAGAGACTGCTGCTAATGCCTTAAGTAAAACATTATTAATTTTTGATGCTTTTAATGAAATTTTTGAATTATCAAAGAAAAATATACATGCAAAAAAAGTCATAGAAGCTTGGGCAAATGCTACATGGTTTACAGAAAAACCTGAAATACAAGAACAGATTAAATTAACAGTATTTAAAGTAACAGGCGAAATTAATACAGATGATCTATCGCCAGCACCAGATGCCTGGTCAAGACCAGATATACCTTTACATGCTCTAGCAATGTTTAAAATGCCAAGAACTGGATTAGATGATCCGTTAGGTACTATTGAAAAACTTAAAGAAAAAGGAAATCCGTTAGTTTTTGTAGGAGATGTAGTAGGCACAGGATCTTCAAGAAAATCAGCAACAAATTCAGTCTTATGGCATATGGGAGACGAAATACCATGTATACCAAATAAAAAAGAAGGTGGTTATTGTTTTGGTGGGAAAATTGCCCCTATTTTTTTTAATACATTAGAAGATTCTGGAGCATTTCCGATAGAAATGAATGTATCAAAGATGTTAATGGGTCAGGAAATTATTTTAGAGCCCCTAAATGGAAGGGTTTTAGATGCAAATACAAATGAGATTATTTCAGAATTTGAATTAAAAACAGATGTTTTGCTAGATGAGGTTAGAGCTAATGGAAGAATACCTTTGATTATTGGTAGGCAACTTACAGATAAAAGCAGAGAAGTATTAGGTTTAAAAACATCAAAAGTTTTTAGACGACCTGATGCAAATGATAAAAGTAAAGCTGGTTATACTTTAGCTCAAAAAATGGTTGGAAAGGCTTGTGGGGTTGAAGGTGTTAGATCTGGAACTTATTGCGAGCCACGAATGACAACGGTAGGTTCCCAAGACACTACTGGACCAATGACTAGAGATGAGCTCAAAGAACTAGCATGTCTTGGTTTTTCTTCTGATTTAGTAATGCAATCTTTTTGTCATACAGCTGCATACCCAAAACCAGTTGATATAGAAACACAGCACAGCCTTCCGGATTTTATTATGAATCGTGGTGGAGTGTCTTTGAGGCCGGGCGATGGCATTATTCATTCATGGATGAATAGAATGCTACTACCAGACACTGTTGGCACTGGTGGAGATAGTCATACAAGATTTCCAATTGGTATTAGCTTTCCAGCTGGATCTGGATTAGTTGCATTTGCAGCAACTCTTGGTGTTATGCCACTGGATATGCCAGAGTCTGTTTTAGTAAAATTTAAAGGTGAAATGCAACCAGGTATTACTTTAAGAGATTTGGTGAATGCTATTCCATATGCAGCTATTCAAAAAGGCTTACTTACTATTGATAAAGATAATAAGAAAAATATATTTTCTGGGCGATGCCTTGAAATTGAGGGTCTTCCTGATATGAAAGTAGAACAAGCATTTGAGCTTTCAGATGCTTCTGCTGAAAGATCAGCATCAGGCTGTACAGTTAAATTAAATAAAGAGCCAATTATTGAATATCTTCAATCTAACATTGTTATGCTTAGATGGATGATTTCAAGTGGATATGGTGATGAAAAAACATTAGAAAGAAGAGCTCAAGCAATGGAACAGTGGATTCTAAAACCTGAACTTCTTGAAGCAGATAAAAATGCAGAGTATGCAGAAATTATTGAAATCGATCTTAATGAAATTAAAGAGCCTCTTCTCGCATGTCCTAATGATCCAGATGATATAAAGCCTTTATCAGAAGTTGCAAATACAAAAATTCAAGAAGTTTTCATTGGCTCATGCATGACAAACATTGGTCATTTTCGTGCTGCAAGTAGGTTGCTAAACAAATATCAAGAAACCAAAGCGAGATTATGGGTCGTTCCTCCAACAAAAATGGATGAGGAACAATTAATTCAAGAAGGTGAATATAAAATTTTTAAAGATCTTGGTGCACGAACAGAACTTCCGGGTTGCTCGTTATGCATGGGAAATCAGGCTAGAGTTCTTGCAAACTCTACAGTAATCTCAACATCAACTAGAAATTTTCCAAATAGAATGGGAGATGGGGCTAACGTATTTTTGGCTTCCGCTGAACTTTCAGCAATTTCATCCATTTTAGGAAAAATTCCAACAGTTGATGAATATCATCAATACATGAGTGATATTAATCCTTTTTCAGATCAAATTTATAGATACCTAAATTTTAATGAAATCGATGCTTACGTTGATAGTGCTAATTCTGCAGAAATACCTTCGATTAATATTGTGAATCCTTAGCCGCTTGCTGTAGATTTTTCTCTTTGCATCTTAAGTTCATCTTTTCTGGTATTTTCAAGATCTTCTAGATAATTTTCAACCAAAGGCGTCATGTATTCACCAGTAAAAATAGAAGTTTCAAATTCCTCTATTTTAGGATTACCTTCTTTTACGGATTCTATAAGATCATCAAGCTTTTGATAAATTAGCCAATCTGCATTAATTTCTTTTGCAACATCTTCATCAGACTTGTTTGAAGCAATAAGTTCAGATGTTGCAGGCATATCAATACCATATAGATTTTGATATTTTATAGCTGGAGCAGCAGAGGCGAAATAAACTTTGTTAGCTCCTGCTTCTCTTGCCATTTCAATTATTTTTTTACTAGTCGTTCCTCTTACAATTGAGTCATCTACCAACAAAACATTCTTGCCATCAAATTCTAAATCTAGAATATTTAATTTTCTTCTAACTGATTTTTTTCTTTCTTCTTGATAAGGCATTATAAATGTTCTTCCAATATATCTATTCTTAACAAAACCCTCTCTATAGGGCACATCTAAATCAACTGCTAATTGATGAGCTGCCGTTACTGAACTATCTGGAATCGGAATGACGACATCAATATCATGATCTGGTTTTGAGTTTTTAATTTGAGAAGCAAGCTTTGTGCCCATTCTCGTTCTTGCCTTGTAGACTGATATTTCATCAATTTTAGAGTCTGGTCTAGAGAAATAAACATATTCGAAAATGCATGGTCTTTTTTTTGGCTCATCTGCACATTGTTGCGAGAAGAGTTCTCCATTTTTATCAATAAAAATTGCTTCACCAGGCTCAACATCTCTTAATTTTTTAAAACCATGCGATGAAAATAATGCGTCTTCAGATGAAATTACATATTCATCTCTTGTCTTACCTTTTCTTATTCCTATTGATAAAGGTCTAATTCCATTATTATCTCTAAAGGCTACTAAACCGTGCCCAGCTATTAATGCAAGAACAGCATATGCACCATCACATCTGAGATGCGTCTTTGAAACAGCTTTAAATATATTTTCTGCTGATGGATATATTTCTCTCTGTTTTGCTAATTCATGTGCAAAAATATTTAGTAAAACTTCAGAGTCTGAGTCAGTTTTAAGATGTCTCATTTCAGCATGAAACAATTCATTTGCAAGCTGTTTTGAGTTTGTTAGATTACCATTGTGCGCAAGACTAATACCATATGGTGAATTGACATAATATGGTTGAGAAAATTCCTTACCTGCACCTCCTGCTGTTGGATATCTAACATGTCCTATTCCATAGTCGCCAATTAGCTTTTCCATATGTCTTTGAGCAAAAACATCTCTTACATATCCTTTTGATTTTCTTGTACTTAATTTATCATCACTATTGCATACAGTGATTCCTGCAGCATCTTGACCTCTATGCTGAAGCATTAAAAGAGCATCGTATATTTCAGCAGCTACGTTAGATTCAGCCGAAATTCCAACTATTCCACACATTAAGAGTCCTCGTCTTCCGTGTCTTCTTTATCTGGATCTGGAATAAGTTCTTTTTGTATAGGTTCAATTATTTCCAGAGCCTCCTCTACAACATTTCTATTATCTATTAAATCTCTAAAATATTCTTCTATTTCAGGTGCATATTTTTGAATAATCGGTGTTATTTTTGAATTGTTAATTAAATCGGTTGTTTTTAAACCAGATGGTAATAATAAAAAGATTACAAATAGAACAATAAGACCTCTAATTAATCCAAAAAGAACACCAAGAAATCTATCAAAGCCAGAGGCACCTGACCATTTTATAAGTTTGCTTATAAACTTAATAACGATGCCACCTATGAATATAAATATTACAAAAACAACAATATAAGAAATAATCTTTGAGATTTCTTCATTCCCTATAAACTCATTAATTTTTGGTGTTGCTAAATATTCTAAACTTATTGCTGCGATAAAAGCAGCAATCCAAAGAAATAATGACAAAAATTCTTTTGTAAATCCCCTAGCAAAAGCAATGATTCCTGAAGCAATTAAAACTATTAATATAAACCAATCAGCTAGGTTTAATCCTAAAGCTTCCATCTAGATATCTCTCCATTATTTGATTCTGATAATACTTGAATTGATTTCATATTATTTACAATATCATCTTCTGATAAAAAAGGTCCAACGTAAACTGCAAATAAATTTTCTTTATTACTAAAATTATCAACAAATGCAGGATATCCTCCATCTACTATTTTTTCTTTTAATTTAATAGCATTGTCTTTTGATGATAAGACATGCGCTCGATATACAAAAAAATCAAAATCAGACTCATTAAATTCTTTGAAATCAATCATTTCATCTTTTTTGATTGAAGACACTTCTTCTTTTATAAAGAAATTATTTATCTTTGGAGATTCTGGATAATAAATAACGATTAAAAATACTAATACACCAGTTAAAAAAAGTAAGCCAACAAATCTTTCAGTGGTCATTAATGTTTATAATTTTTTCTTTAATGTCTGTATTTCATTGGAGACTGGCACAATTTTATTTTTAAAGAATGTCTCATGATTCTCCTCAACAACATTTAAGTCATATAAATAGTTAGCCATAACTCCATAAGATTGTAATAGTCCTTTCTCAGATAAATCTGCGTTTAAGTTTATTCTCTCAAGACTTGCACCATTCCCAACATGAAATCTCCCTACCGGATCATTTGGCATGCCATCTTTTCTATCTGATTCAGTAAGAAATTTTATAGCTTTTTTCATCAATTCATCATCACTACAATTTTTTTCAGAGCATCTTTCAAAAGTTATAGGTGCATACTCCTCCATCCATTTCATAAATCCTGGAAGCGGAGATAATGTTAAAAATTGATTTAATTCTGGTAGTTCTCTTTTAAGGTTTTTGGCAACTTTCTTTATAAGAAAATTACCAAAAGAAATTCCAAGCAAGCCGTTATGACAATTTGAAATAGAATAAAATATTGCTGTGTTTGCCTCTTCTATATCAATCTCCTCTCTATCAATCTTAATAATTTTTTGAATGGATTTAGGAATCCCGACACATAAAGCAACTTCAACGAATATTAAAGGATCATTTGGAATAAGTGGATGAAAAAATGCAAAACATTGTCTATCTTCTGGAGCCAGTCGTGCTCTTAAATCATCCCATGAATTTATTTCATGAACAGCCTCATATTCAATAATTTTTTCAAGAATATTTGCTGGGGTTTCCCAGTCAATTTTTTCTAAAACCAAAAATGAAGGATTAAACCAATATTTAAAAAGATTTAACAAACCGTAGTCAAAAATCTTTAATTCATCATTGTTTAAAGATCGAATCCTTTCTCTTAACTGAACTAGTTTATAAGTTCCATTTGATGTTGAATTTAACCTTCTAAATAATTCAATCCACCGAGGTTCTGAGGAATTTCTTATTTCTTGATAATTTTTTTGAGTTTTTTCAGATGAATAAGTTTTTGCATTCTTAAGAAGCATTTTCGTATCAATATCATATTTTATTAATAGATTATTCAGGAATTTATTTAAACCATTATCATCCAGTCCTTCGATTAAATTTAGTAAGTGCTCAGCATAAACCTGAGTGGAAACTTCTCCTGTTGTTGACATTACTGAATCTACAGCTTTATTGATATCTTTATGAAGTTTTCCAAAACTTTTTGAGCCAAAACGATTTAAGCGACGTGTGCCCTTCATTACAGAAGATAGTATATTTTGAAAGAAACTCACAATATTGCCTTCTTTATTTCAGTAAGATAATTACCTATTCTATCAAATTCTTTTGATTTAGAGCTCTCTTCAATCATTTGTACAATTGACGAACCAATAATGATTCCATCAGAACAGTCAGACAGTAATTTTGCATCTTCTACAGATTTAATTCCAAAACCAGCTAATGTTGGCACAGAAGCATGTTTTTTAATTTCTTCTACATTATTACTAATCTCATTCACATCTAAATTTGATGCACCAGTAACACCTCTTAAAGTTACATAATAAACAAATCCTGTACTATTTTTTGCAATGGACTCGATTCTATTTATCTGAGTGGTTGGTGAAATTAATGAAATAGTATTTATATTTGGGCTATGAATTCCATAATCTTTTAAGTTTAATTCGCCAGGTATATCAACAACCAATATTGAGTCTATTGCATTATTCTTATTCTCTTCTATTAATTTCTTATAGAAAATAAAAGTATTTAAATACCCCATTAAAACTATTGGTGTTTCGTTATTATGTTTTCTAAATTCACTTACCATGCTAAAAATTGATTCTAAAGAAATATTATTTTTTAATGCTCTATCATGAGCTTTTTGTATTATTGGGCCTTCAGCTATTGGGTCTGTAAATGGGACGCCTATTTCGATAACATCTACTCCTGATTCAACAAATAAATTCATCAACTGAATAGTCGAACTAATATCTGGATCGCCAGCTACAAGATATGCAACTAGAGCTTTTTTATTGTTATCTTTTAAATCAGAAAGTGTTTTTGTAAGCCTATTCAAAACTTAATTCCATCAATTTCAGCAACAGTATTAATATCCTTATCTCCTCTGCCAGACACATTTACAATTATGTTTGCTTTCTTATCAAATTCTTTCATTAAAGTATCTAAATATGCGAACGCATGAGCTGTTTCAAGCGCAGGGATAATTCCTTCAAACTCAGAAACTTCATGGAATGCTTTCAAAGCTGCGTTATCACTTACAGCAACATATTCAGCCCTTCCAGAGTCTTTTAGCCAAGAATGTTCTGGGCCAACTCCGGGATAATCAAGGCCTGCTGAAACAGATTTAGTTCCTTTTACCTGACCAGTGTCATCTTGCATTAAATAACTTAATGCTCCATGAAGTACACCTGGAGTGCCGTCATTTAGTGGAGCTGCATGTTCACCAGTTTCAACACCCTCTCCACCGGCTTCTACTCCAATTAGTCTAGTTTCTTTTATATTGATGAAAGGATAAAAAGCACCCATTGCATTTGAACCCCCACCAACACATGCAACTATGGCGTTTGGCATAGAGTTAAATAATTCTTTAGATTGATTTATAAGTTCCTCGCCAACTACAGAATTGAAATCTCTAACAATCATTGGATAAGGATGAGGTCCGGTAACACTGCCAATAATATAGTATGTATCATCGACATTAGTGACCCAATCTCTTAAGGCTTCATTTAAAGCATCTTTTAGAGTTGCTGATCCTGAGTCTACTGCATGTACCTGCGCACCTAAAAGTTTTATTCTGTATACATTTAATGATTGTCTTTGAACATCTTCTGATCCCATATAGATATGACATTCAAGTCCAAGCCTGGCAGCAACAGTTGCAGTAGCTACTCCATGCTGACCAGCTCCAGTCTCAGCAATAATTCTTTTTTTGCCCATATGTTTTGCTAATAAAATTTGTCCAATAGTATTATTTATTTTATGAGCGCCTGTATGATTAAGGTCTTCTCTTTTTAACCAAATAGAACCAGTCCCATAATGTTTGGTTAGTCTTTCAGCAAAATACAAAGGAGATGGTCGTCCAACAAATTCAGAAAGATCTTTATAAAATTGGTTTTTAAATTCAGGGTTATCTTTTAATTTCTTATATGTACTCTCTAACTCCTCAAGAGCATACATAAGTGTTTCAGGAACAAATTTACCCCCATAGTCTCCAAAAAAACCATTTTTATCAGGTAATGTTTTTTTATTTGAATTCATATTTAAATCTTATTTAATAATTCTGTTATTAAATTTAAATCTTTTTTACCAGGAGAAGATTCAACACCTGAGTTAATATCGAGGCACCATGGATTAATATCTATAGCATTATCAACATTTTTTATATTAATTCCACCTGATAGAATAAATTTTGTATCTAAATCTTTTATATTATCAACCAAACTCCAATCAAAAGACTTTCCTGTACCTCCATGCTGCCCTTTTTTATATGTTTCAAAAAGCATTGCGGATGCATCAGGGTAATTTTTAATTTCTCTGATACTGTTATTATTTTTGATTTTAATAACCTTCCAAAATTCTCTATTAAATGACTTACAGAAATCATTAGATTCACTTCCATGAAATTGAAGAATAGGATTGTGAAAATTTGATGAAGTTTCTTTAATAAAGTCCTTATCAGCATCAACATAAACACAGACCGGTCTTTTATCTCTAAGATCAATCTTATTAATTATATTAATTAAATCATCTGAAATAAAACGAGGGCTATTCTCATAAAAAATAAACCCCAAGAAATCAATTTTATCTAGAATAACTAATTCATTAAGAATATTTAATTCTTTAATACCACAAACTTTCACTAAAGGTTTCATTATTTTTTTAGTCTATCAAATATATTCATTTCAAAAGTATCTATATTGAGTTCATCCTTATATTTAGGGCCTAGAAAGAAAAGTCCTTTAGCAGGAGCTGTTTTACCTGCAAAAGTTCTATCTTTTTTCTTAATAATATCTTCAATGGTCATATTTTTTTCATTTTTTGCAATATCTATTATGGTTCCAACCATAATCCTAACCATATTCTGTAAAAATGCATTAGCAGCTATTGTGATAATTATAAAACTATCTATGGTTTTAACATCTACATAAGAAATATTTTTATTTGGATTCTTTGAATTACAACTTGAACTTCTAAATGAACTAAAGTCATGATGGCCTAGAAACATATTAAGTTGATTTTTTATGATATTAATTTCAAGATTATTTGTTACCCAATATGAAAAAGTATCAAAAAATAAAGGTTTATTTTTTGAATTGTATATAATGTATGAGTACCTCCTTTCAACTGCTGAAAACCTCGAATCAAAATCATCTGGAACATTAAAAACTTTTCTTACTGCAATTGTTTTCGGTAGGTTTGCATTAATACCTTTGATCCAATTTTCTTCCTCTCTTTGAATTTCGGTATCAAAATCAAAAACCTGAGACAACGCATGAACTCCTGCATCAGTTCGACCAGAATAATTGATTCTTGTTTTGGTATTTGTAATTTTTTCAATAGCTCTCTCTATATGATCTTGAATAGTTATTGAGTTTTTTTGACTTTGAAAACCTGAAAAATCAGTCCCGTCATATTCCAATGTGAAAGCTAATTTCAATTTTGATTTAGTTTATCTAATAAGTTAGATGAAGCATTTTTAATGCCTTCATCTTCAGAATTTTTAATTAAGTTATTGAGGATACTTTTTGCATCTTCTAAATTATTCATTTCATAATAAGTAACAGCTAAATCAAATTGTTGCTGATCTTTATCGTTTTCAATACTTAAACCTGATGGCAAACTAGATAGAAAGGATTCATCATCTAGTGCCTCTTCAAAATCATATTCAATATTCTTTGAATCTCTAATTTTTCTAAGCTGAATAAATATGAGAGCTAAAAATATTCCAGAGGCTAATGATATTAATGAAATAAATATTAAATCAAATATTTCAAAATTGCCCTTCTCATCATCATTAGATAATTCATTTTCATCAAGTAAATTATCCAGAGACTCATTTTCAATGCCTAAGTTGATTTGTTTTGTATTCTCTTCTATTAAAGATTTTGGATCTATACTTTCATCAAAACTAATTTGAGAAGTTTCCTCTTTAATTTCAACAATAATATTCTCTTCAACATCCTCAATTATTTTAGGTGCGGTAAGAACTAATAATGATTTGGATGCAGATCCAAAACTTTGTGCATATGACTCATTCATTTTAAGAATAGAATCCCTAGCAATTTCATATGAAATATTTTCTATATCAGAATCACTTGGAACATAGATATCAATATCTTTTCTAATTAGATTGATATTTTCATTTATAAATGCTTTTTTGTTACCAAGATAGATAGACCACATGATTTGGTATATAGAAATATTCTCTTTATCTCCCTTAATTTGTTTAGCCATGCTCCAAGCTGTAGTTATTTCAGAACCTTTAATAATAATTGGTTCTGTATAAGTAGGTTCTTCTTGTATTTCTGTTTTTAAAGAAAAATAATTGGCTCTATAAGACGAAGGTTCTTCTTGTATTTTCCTTTCTAAGGTTGGCTGCTTATTTGATTTAATTTGAGTTGTCTTTAAATTTTCAATGCTTCTCTGATTTGTGTTATCTTGATAATATTTCCTAATCTTTGAAGGTAAAAAAATAAAAATATCTTTTGTAAAGTCATCCTTTATCAAAATCTTAAAACTAAAATAATCTTCCTGATATTCTCTTGATAAAACAATTGTAAATGTTTGATGACTTTCAAAACTTTTTATTAGCGTATAGTCAATATCATTATCACTAATAGGATTTTCTCCTTTGTATTCTTGAAGAAGAATATCTCCATCACTTAAATTTGCATTTTGTATCTTAAGTTCAACAACTACCTGATCTTGGGCATTAAGCTTAATTTTTGGTGAAGACAATAATATGTCAGCTAAAATGTTTGTAGATGAAAATAAAAGAAGTAATAAAAGAGATCTCAACATAATTTGTTGTTCTCTATTAAAGTTTCTATTATTTGGACAGCATTTAAAGCCGCACCTTTACCATAAACATTATCAGCAACAATCCACATTGAAACCCAGTTTTCATTCTTTATTGATTGTGATCTTATTCTTCCAACATATACTTCTTCGGTATCATTAGCATGTTCTAGTGGAGTTGGATAATCAAGATTTTGTGGATTATCAATTACAGTTATTCCTCTTGAAGAAGATAGTAATTCTATAATTTCATCTTTTGAAACTCCTTGTGCGGTTCTAAAAAAAACTGCTTCTGAATGGCCGTTGACAACCGGAACTCTGACGCATGTTGCCTGAACTTCAATATTAGAATCAAGAATCTTTTTTGTTTCCCAGGCTACCTTCATCTCTTCCTTGGTAAAATCATTTTCAAGAAAAACATCACATTGAGGAATTACATTAAATGCTATTTTTTTTGGATAAACGCTTGGTTTAATAGATTCATCTTTAATTTGATTTTCAAGTTCTTCGACTGCATTTCGACCTGTACCAGATACTGCCTGATATGTTGCAATATTTAATATATCGATTTTATATTTCTTATGAATTGGTTCAATGGCCATTAAGAGTTGTGAGACTGAACAGTTTGGATTTGCAATTAATATTGGGTTAGTTGCTTCTATAAGCGCACTTGGATTAATTTCAGGAATGATTAAAGGAATATTTTCTTCGTACCTAAATTCTGAGGATAAATCGATTACATAAACTCCTTGTTTTACAAAATCTTGTGCATAGTCTCTTGCTACAGAAGAACCAGCAGAAAAAATAGCTAAGTCTATCTTTGAGCAATTAAAATTAGACAATTTATCTATCTTAAATATTTTTTGATTAAATGATATTTCTTCTCCTACAGAAGATGAGCCAA
>CABYCL010000021.1 GCA_902517505.1 uncultured SAR86 cluster bacterium
GATAGAAAATATTTACTAAAGAATGGAAAGATGATACTTCTTCCTGGAAGAAGTCTAATGTTAGTTAGGAATGTTGGCCACTTAATGACTAACCCAGCTATTAAAGATAACAAAGGAAATGAAGTTCCAGAAGGAATAATGGATGCATTTTTTACAATATGTATATCAATACATGACATTATTGGCAATGGCATATACAAAAATTCTAAGACAAAGAGCATATATATTGTAAAACCAAAAATGCATGGTCCAGATGAAGTTCAATTTACTTGCGATCTTTTTTCTGAAATAGAAAAGATATTCAACCTACCTGAAAATACTGTCAAATTGGGTATTATGGATGAAGAGAGAAGAACAACTGTAAATCTCAAAGAATGTATAGAGGTTGCTAAACATAGAGTAATTTTCATTAATACTGGTTTTCTTGATAGAACAGGAGACGAAATTCACACCAGCATGGAAGCAGGACCAATGGTTACAAAGGCGGATATGAAAAATGAAAAATGGATAAATGCATATGAGAATTGGAATGTTGACATAGGCCTAGAAACTGGATTTAAAGGAAATGCTCAAATAGGCAAAGGAATGTGGCCAATGCCAGATGAAATGTTAGAGATGTATAAAACTAAAACAATGCATCCTGAAGCAGGAGCTAATTGTGCATGGGTACCTTCACCAACAGCAGCAACAATTCATGCAATGCATTACCATCAGATATCTGTTCAAGATCAACAAGGTAAAATTATCAATAGAGATAAAGCTAAATTGGACGATCTTCTTAATATACCTTTTTTGAAAAAAGATAAGTTGCCATCAAAAGAGGAAATAACTGCTGAATTAGAAAACAATGCTCAAGGTATATTGGGATATGTTGTTAGATGGGTAGATCAAGGAATAGGCTGTTCAAAGGTTCCTGACATTAATGATATTGGCCTAATGGAGGACAGAGCTACATGTAGAATATCTAGCCAACATATTTCAAATTGGCTTCATCATGGATTATGTTCAGAAGTTGAAGTTGTTGAGACTATGAAGAAAATGGCAAAAAAAGTTGATCAACAAAACAAAAATGATGTGAATTATAAAAAAATGGCTCCCTCATATGATGGAATAGCTTTTAAAGCTGCATGTGAACTTGCCATTAAAGGAAAACATCAACCAAGCGGATACACTGAACCAATTCTTCATGAGATGAGACTAAGAAGAAAATAATATGCCAAAAGGTTACTGGGTTGTAAGAGCAAATATTCATAATCAGGATGAGTATTCTAAATATGTTGTAAAAGCTTCAGAAATAGTTAAAAAGAATTCTGGAACCTTCCTTGTAAGAGGCGGAAAGCAAAAAGAATATGAGATAAAGGGATATAAAAGAACAGTTATTGTTGAATTCGATTCATATCAACATGCAATAGATTGTTATAACTCAGAAGAATATCAATCAGCTCTCAAACATGTTGAGGATTCATCTAATAGAATTTTTACTATAGTAGAAGGAGTATAAACTTTTTGTTTTAGAGTTTCGTCTCTTGAACCTATTTTTAATAACGAAACTCTCTTAGTCCTGTATTTTTAATAGGAGGATTTCTTGGTAAAAAAGTTTGCATATTTATATTCATTTTATACATATAAATAGAAATAAATACCAATTTTTTAATTTATAAAAAAAACTATAACTTTTTTACAAAAAAGTGTTGACAAGATTTCTAGTAGGAGTAATATTACTAATACGGATGGCAACCGACTAGTGACCAACTGCAGACGGGAGACCTAGAGAGAAGCCAGAAGAAGAGACCGAAGGGTGAAAGCATTTACAAGAGTCGATGAGAAAAAATAGCTTGTAGATCCACCAAGGATTCAAGAGAAAGGATCCAAGGCGCTAAAGAAAATCTCACTTTAGACCCCTGAGGAATCGAACTAAGAAAACAGAGCAAGCCTCTGTTTTTTTTTGCCTAAAATTTCTTTAAAACCATAAAACTTTATTACTAAGAAGCATTTATAAATTGGTACAATATGCTTTAAATTCAAATACATAGGGAAATATGTTTAATACTTTAGATTGGATAATCGTTGGATTATATTGTGTTGGAATAATTTCATTAGCAACATATGTATCAAGAAATAAATCAGGTTCAGAAAGAAGTGCAGAGGATTATTTTTTAGCAGGAAGATCTCTTCCATGGTGGGCAATTGGCGCATCATTAATTGCTGCTAATATTTCTGCAGAACAAATTATTGGGATGTCAGGTCAAGGATTTGTTGTTGGTATGGCAATAGCAGTTTGGGAGTTAACTGCTGCGATAGCTTTAATTGTTATGGCTAAATATTTTTTACCTTTATTTTTAGAAAAAAAGATTTATACAATGCCACAATTTCTAGAACAAAGATTTGATAAAAGAGTAAGCTTAGTCTTATCTTTCTTTTGGCTGACTGTTTATATATTTGTTAATTTAACAGCAGTGCTTTGGTTGGGATCAATAGCAATTAATACACTTACAGGATTATCCCTAGTAAACGGAATGATTTTGCTTGCAGCTTTATCATTAGCATACTCTTTATCAGGCGGTCTTAAAGCTGTCGCAATGACAGATATTGTTCAAGTAGTTCTTCTTATTTTTGGTGGCTTAGCAGTTTCATACATCGCTTTAACAAAAATTGGTAATGGATATATTGGAGATGGAATGCTTGAAGTTTATCAACAGATGCCTGAAAAGTTTGACATGATTTTATCACCAGATAATCCTTCCTATAACAATCTTCCTGGAATATGGATTTTAATTGGAGCTGGAGTTTGGATAGGTCATTTTGCATATTGGGGATTTAATCAATACATTACACAAAGAGCTCTTGGGGCAAAATCTATTAAAGAGGCTCAAAAAGGCGTTATGTTTGCAGCGTATTTAAAACTGCTAATGCCATTGGTGATTGTTCTTCCAGGTATTTGTGCAGCTGTTCTTTTTCCAGTCCTTGAGAAAACAGATCAAGCATACCCAACTATGATGATTGAATTATTGCCAAGTGGTTTATTAGGTTTAACTTTTGCTGCTTTAATTGCAGCAATTGTTTCTTCATTAGCATCGATGACAAATAGTATAAGTACAATTTTTACAATGGATATATGTAGATCATTTTCTAAAAATGAAATATCTCAATCTTCACTAATTAAAATTGGTAGAAGTTCAGTTGTAGGATCTATGTTGATTGCTTTAGTAATGGCAAAACCAATTCTTGGAAACTCAGACCAAATATTTCAATATATTCAAAATTTTACCGGATTATTTACACCTGGAATTTTAGTAATATTTTTAGTTGCTTTATTTTGGAAAAAAGCGACAACTCTTTCTGTGTTAGTTGCAGCAATTCTCTCTGTTGTAATGTCTGTTTTCATTCAGGTATTATTTCCAGAATTTCCTTACATCCATAGAATGGGTGCAGTTTTCTTTGCCTCTGGCTTAGGATGTTATTTAACTTCTCGAGCTCAAGGATATTTAGATCAAGAAAAGGCAATAGATTTAGCTGGAATAGATTTTTCAACTACCAAAGCCTTCAATATAAATACATTAATAATCGTATCTGTATTAACTTTAATTTATATAACTCTAGGATAATCTGTTATGAAAAAATTCTTTTCAATATTGTTGTTCAATGTTGCTGTTTTGGCCAATACAGATTGGTCCAATCCTAATGAATGTGTCTTACCAGATAACTCTAAGTTTATTGAAAGCATGGTTAATGGAATGACATTGGAACAAAAAGTAGGCCAAATAATAATGCCTGAAATTAATAGCGTCACTCCTGAAGAGGCAAAAAGATTTCATTTTGGAACTATTTTAAATGGTGGTGGGGGTTTTCCAAATCAAAATAAAGACAGTGATATACAAGACTGGAAAAATTTAAGTAAAAATTACTTTGACGTTTCTACAGAAGTTAATGGAACTAAGATTCCAATATTATGGGGTACTGATGCTGTTCATGGACATAATAATGTTATTGGAGCAACTATTTTTCCTCACAATATTGCTTTGGGTGCAACAAGAAATGCTGAGCTAGTAAAGAAAATTGGAAGCGCTGTAGCAAAAGAAGTCGCGTCTACTGGAATTATCTGGACATTTGCACCAACCATTGCTGTACCCCAAAATGATTTATGGGGAAGAACTTATGAAGGGTATTCCGAAAACACCCAGTTGGTGACAGAGCTTGGTAGAAATTTCATTCTAGGGTTGCAAGGAATAGATAAAAACTTTTTAGATAATGATCATGTATTAGCTACAGCAAAACACTTTATCGGAGATGGTGGCACTTACAGGGGTATTGATCAAGGAAATACTATTGTTAATGAAGATACTTTAAAGAGCGTTCATGGAGTTCCTTATTATGAAGCAATTGACTCTTGTGCTTTGTCAGTAATGGCTACCTTTAATTCATGGAATGGTGTAAAAACTCATGGTAATAAATATCTCTTAATAGATGTTTTAAAGTCACAAATGGAATTTAATGGTTTTATTGTTGGTGATTGGAACGGTCATGGCCAAATACCCGGTTGCGAAGATGCAAACTGTCCTGAAGCATTTAATGCAGGTGTAGATATTTATATGGTTCCACAAGAATGGGAACCATTGTATTGGAATACTCTTGATCAGGTAAGAAATGGAATTATTACAGAAGAAAGACTTGATGATGCAATTACTAGAATTTTAACTGTCAAAAAATATCTTGGATTATTTGATGGCAGAGTCCCTCATAATTATAAGCAAAATTATGTAGGCATCTCAGACCATAGGGATCTTGCAAGACAAGCTGTAAGAGAATCTATAGTATTACTAAAAAATAATAATTCTTTACCAATGAACCCATCTAAGAAATTTTTAGTAGTTGGAGAAATGTCTAAATATATTGAGAATCAAATGGGAGGATGGACAATAACTTGGCAAGGTAAAACCTGGGAAGGTACAAAAATATCAAATGATGACTTCCCTAACACAAATAGTATTTATGAGTCTTTATCAAACCACGTCGAAGAATTTGGCGGAAATATTGAGTTTTCTGCAGATGGTTCATACACAATCAAACCTGATTATGTAATTTTTGTTTATGGTGAAACACCATATGCAGAAGGTGAGGGAGATATTAGTAACCTCAATTTTTCAAAAAATAATAAAGAAAACATTCAAAAAATGAAGCTTTTCCAAGAGCAAGGTATCTCAGTAATTTCATTGTTTATTTCTGGAAGACCAATGATTGTTGATGAAGAGATCCAATACTCAGATGCTTTCGTACCTATATGGTTACCAGGCACTGCTATTGAAGGAATTAATGATGTAATTTTTAGTAAGCTTGATGGCTCTATTAATTATGATTTTAAAGGTAGATTATCTTTTTCTTGGCCCGCACAAGATTCTAAAACTCCCTTTAATTATTCTCCATTATTTCAATATGGATATGGATTAACTTACAAATAATTATGAATAGGGCTTTATTGGTAGATATTGGTGGGACCAATATGAGATATGCACTAGCAAATTATTCAGATGATGATCTATCAGATATAAATAAAATACCTTTCGATCATGAAAAATTTGAAAATTTTATTGAAGAAATAATCGATACCAATGAAGTGGATACATTAATAATATCAATTGCAGGCCCTAAAATTAATAATACTATAACTATGACTAATAGGGCTTATACTTTTGATGCAGATAATATTAAGAAAAAATTTAACTTAAAAGAATGTGTTCTTTTAAATGATTGGGAGGCAATAGCCCATAGCTATGATTTTATTTTTAATGACATTTCGTATATAAAGTCAGGATCAAAATTTAATGATGTAAAGTTATTTTTAGGACCTGGAACTGGACTAGGAGCTGCCATATCTGTTGGAAATAAAATCGTACTTCCAACAGAAATTGGCAATACAAATAATTCAAATTCTTTTCTGCAAAGAAACTACAATCTTAAAAATAATGAAGATCTTATTTTAGAGGACTTAGTTTCAGGTTCGGCTATATCTAAAATTTATCAATCAAAAACAAACCTTAAATTAACATCAGAAGAGATTTACAAAAAGTATATTGATAAAGATGATAATGCAATTGAAGTTATAGAAGGTTTTATAAAAGCTTTAGGAGAAACATTATCTGATTTAGCCCTTACTTTTATTCCAGGAGACGGGATTCTACTAGCTGGCAGTCTAATAAGATCTATTTACTCTAGTATAAATAAAGACGAATTTAATGAAGTCTTTATTGGTAAAAAAAATGATGTACACAAAGAAATGCTGGGTATGATCTCTATCGGAGTAATTACAAAAGAAAAAACTCCACTGTATGGCAATTTTAGTTTATTTAAAAAACTTAACTAAATAGCCATAAATTTAGAAAGTTTGTGTATAATTTGCAACCAATATGGCTGATAAAAAACAAACCAAAGTATATTTAATACCTGAAGATGAGACTAGAGATAGTCATACATATCATTACACAGCTATTAAAACTAGAAAGTTCACTCTTGAAAATAAAAAAATGCGTTTAAAAAAATTTAATCCTGTTAAAAGAGTTCATGAGTGGTTTGTTGAAGCAAAACTTCCGCCTCACAATTAATTCTTAGTCAATCTAATTGCTGTTGATGATATATCATCTCTAAATGTATTTTCTTCAATACCAGTACATCTATCCTTTATTAATTCAGGCACTTTTATTTTATCTAGTGAAATGAATCGTTTATTTACTTTTCTTCCGAATACCAAAAAGTTTATATTGTGATCATTAAATCTTTGGATATGTTCCATCATATCTTTGTAACTTTTATAAAATTTCTCATCAAATACTCGCAATAATGTATCAGCCCCAATTATAAAAACTGAGTTAGGAAACATTTCTGCTTTTTCGCTAAATCGCCCTGCTGAAGTTAACATCCAGCTTTCATCATTTTGAAATTGATCAATTGTTTTTTTTATTTCATAAAAAGTTAATGGCGGTTTATCTGCGTTTTTTGCGCAGATTTCAAAGGTAGTATGCATACCAGTTTTTTTCTCAGCTAATTCTTTCATTTTTATATGTCCCTCGTGAAGAGGGTTAAAAGATCCAGGGAAAATAAGCTCGGGGTTGTTTTTGTTATTAGAAATGTAACCTACCTTATTATTGAACAGTTTTTCCCATGGTTTTTCAGCATCAACTTGATCAATAATTATCTCTTCATTAATGGACGGAAGGTCAAAATCAAATCCACATGAATTTGCTAAAAGGCTAATAACACATCCGGTAATCAACTCTTCCTCTTCTTCCCTTGTTCTTTTACCTTTATCTAAATAACACTCTAGATGTTTTGTGTAGTTATAAGCTTGTATGACTATAAAAAATTTATGGTCTCCTTTTTTTTCATAGGTGGTTGCTAGATTTGCTGTAATAGCAATTCCAATAAGATATTTGCTTTTAGACTCATTATCAATCTGTTTTGACTTTTTAAACGCATTTGCAGCCATGCTTAGACATGTTTCTAGAGAGCAATAATGGTCTGGTTTTTTATTTAAAAATGAATCCATAGATTCTTTAGAATAGGGGATGTATGACTCCAGTATTGTATTACTTGCTCCTGGAACTTTTAGTAGAGCTGAAATAGCATTTGTTCCTCCACCACTTGAAACGATCGTCAATTTATATGGCGAAGAATGGATCTTGTTTACGATTTTTAAGTATTTTTTCAATTGAGTAAATATTTATCTATTTATTTTAACCCAATAATAAGAATTCATTGTTAGAATAAATTCATGAAGTTCATAAATTACGCAATCTGTATTTTACTACTCGTTTTTGCTTATGATCTCGAATCAAATCCAATCAATAAAGTAACTTATGCGTTATGGGATAAGCCTGATGTTGATATTTCATATACTTTACCAAAAGAAATAAATAAAGATACTAAGGTTTTATTTATTATTCATGGCCAATCTAGAGATATTAAGAAATATTTAAATCTATGGCTTGATGCTTCAAAAAATAAAAATGTAATTTTAGTTGCACCTCATTTTAAAAAAGAAAATTATCCTTACTTTGCAACTTTAGAGACGGCAACCTCATCTGGAAAAATATTGAAGAATCAATCCAATAACTTAAGAAATTCAATATCTTCTTTTTATAACTATTTCCAGAGTAAATATGATCTTAAAACTTCAACGTATTTAATATTTGGTTTTTCTGCTGGATCTCAATTTGTTCATAGGTATTTAATGTATGGCGAAGACACCAGAGCTGAAAAAGTAGTTCTTGGAAGCGCTGGTTGGTATACCTTTTTAAATAATGAAAAATTTCCATATGGCACTAGAAATATGCCTATTGAAAGATCCCGTTATGAGTGGTTTTTATCAAGGCAGGTCTTATTTATCCTTGAAGCTCAAGATGACAATGAAGACCATGCGACTCTAAATACAAGTCGTGGCGCAAGAAAGCAGGGCGATCATAGATATCAAAGAGGCCAGAATTACTTTAAATCACTAATAAATTTTGGAGAAAAACATAGCATACCTTTTAGATGGAGATATAGAGTAGTGTTT
>CABYCL010000022.1 GCA_902517505.1 uncultured SAR86 cluster bacterium
TTAACATTTTTAATAACTTTTTCTTTTTCGTTCTCTGCACTTGCCCAAGAGGTTGAAGAGGTAGTTGTTACTGCAACAAAACAAGAAAAATCAGTTCAAGATATTCCTGTTTCAATTGAAGCATTTACTGCTGAAGATATTGATAAGAATTTGGTAGAGGATTTTAGTGATTTGGCTGAAATTGTACCCGGCTTGATAGTTGATAAAGCGCTCGGCACTGGATCATCATATTCTATGAGAGGTGTTGGTTCATACGGTGTTGGTGCAGCTGTTGTTCCATCATTAATAACTGCAATGAACGGTCATGCGGTGGGTTCATCTGCATTAAACGACTCTGGTTTCCACGATCTAGAGAGAATTGAGGTATTAAAAGGACCTCAAGGAACGCTATCAGGAAGAAATGCTGTTCAAGGATTAATAAATTTAGTTACAGCAAGGCCTACTGGTGAATTAGAAGGAAAAGTTGAAGTAACTGCAGGAAATTTTGGTTCTGAAAGAACAAGCATGGTTTTCAATGTTCCAGTAGGTGATAGAGTTGCAATGAGATTAGCCACTTCAACCTTTAAAAGAGATGGAGTTATTGAAAACATTTATACAGGTAATGATATTGATGGCAGAGATTCTTATGCAGCTAGATTATCGATTGATTTTGATATAAATGATACGACCTCTTTAGAATTTACATATGATTATCAAAAAGCGGATGACAATAGGCAGAATATTGGCGTTAATTTTTGTGCTCAAGATCCATTATTTGGTTGCTCTCCTTTTGAAAAAGGATTTATTGGTCAAACATCCCATGTTAATGGAAGCACAGCTGGATTTTTTAACTTTGCTGCTGCTTTAAATTCAGATCCAACTGCAGACTCATATGCTGGTATCACAGTTTTAAATTCTTTGGATAAAGTTAATCTAAATAGAGATCCTGTTTTAAATCAAGCTACTGAAATAACACAGATTCAGTTAAATAAAGAATTAAATGATAATTACAGTCTAATTGCTAAGGCTACTTACAGAACAAGACTTTACAATCATATGGCTGATAATGACTATAATGCAGCTGTGGCACCATTTCCTGGTTTATTTCCATTTCCTCATCCACTATCTGCAGTTCCTATGCAGTGGGAAGGTTGTTGGGGAGGATTCCATAGCGATTTTTGTGAGACTACAAATGCTGATAGAACATATGAGTTTGCTTATGACGAAAATGAAAATTGGCAAGGTGAGATTACTTTAATTTCTGATCTAGATGGACCAGTCAATTTTCAAATAGGATATTATTATTATGATAATACTAATAGAAATATTTATCAGGTTCAGACAGCGGCCTGGAACTTGATTAGAGACGGCGGAGCTCATCCATACAATATTCCTGCATTTGGTGGCGCGTTAACTGGTTCTGGTTCAACTGATTTCTTTGTACCATGGGCATTATCAGGATTTAGTTCAGCCCTTTTGCCTGTTCTTCTTAATGGCTATACCACTCCAATTCCAGTTCAAGGATTTTTTAATGTTGACCATGTTAGGACAAAATCAAAAGCAATTTTAGGTGAAGTTTATTACAACATATCTGATCAAACTTCACTTACACTTGGTTTGAGATATAACGATGATGTTGTAAAAGACAGCGTATTCTCGTGTTTGACATATACATCATGTAACAATTTACCTGTTTCTCAAAGGCTAACTAGTGAATTTGGATTTTATCCAACTCAAGTCATTGAAGCTGATGACTCGCTTAGCTACAAAGTTGCAATTCAACATGATTTCGATGATGACAGAATGGTTTACGCTAGCTATACAACAGCCGTAAAAGCTGGGGGTAATAATCCCAATGAATTAGGTTTACCAGATCCATATGATCAAGAAGAAACGGCTGTTTTTGAAATAGGTGCTAAAGGTATTTTCCTTGATGGAGCAATGCTATTAAATGCAGCATATTTTAATAATTCTACAGATGGAATGTTGATTGCATCTATTGTTAATGCCGGATCAAGAAATGTTAATACTGATGCTGAAGTTAGTGGTCTTGAGGGCAACATGGTAATGTTTTTAAGTGAAACTACTAGTATTGATGTAACAATGTTAATGACAGAGTCTGAGATAACAGACTTAACATTAATTAATCCCACTAATATTAATAATGCAACAGCTAGAGCAAATCTTCCTGCATTTTTAGGTGGTGGATTAGTTCAAAGGCTTGGACCTGGTGGAGTATTAACAGTTGGTAATACTGATGCCGGATTAGTTTATAAATTTGCTGGTTTTCTGTGTCTAGATGCATTTAACCCATTTGCACCTGTTGGTGCAGGAGGTTGTGCTAATCCAGGTATTCCAGTTGATGTTTCAGGTAACAAGTTACCTCAGTCACCTGAATTATCATATAGTATTGGTTTAAATCAAGACTTTATTGGTGAAAACGGAATTACTCGAGCAAGACTTGCATACAGATATATGGATGAAAGAGAGGGCACAGTATATAACGAACCACATTTAAAAATGCCAGAGCATAAATTCTTTGATGCAACTGTTACATACCGACCAAACAATGGTAACTGGTTTGTAAGGCTTGAGGCTAAGAACTTAGCAGACGACCGATATATAGGAAGTTGGTACCTTTCAAGTGGTCTTCAAGGTGGGAACAAGTTTGCAACTGTAACTGAACCAAGAACATGGGGAGTTTCTTTCGGAACTACTTTTTA
The DNA here is from genome assembly GCA_902517505.1 of uncultured SAR86 cluster bacterium. Taxonomy (GTDB): domain Bacteria; phylum Pseudomonadota; class Gammaproteobacteria; order Magnimaribacterales; family D2472; genus SAR86A. The sequence continues at coordinate 2,703 of CABYCL010000022.1, forward strand.
GAATATATTACTAAATACAAAAGGCTGTCAAAACAGCCTTTTGTATTTAAATGTTATTAATATATATATTTTTAACATCAAAATTCAATAATTCAGTTGTCGAACTACTACTTTTAAGCATAAAATGGCAATAACAATTTAAACATTGGGGGAACATTTATGTTTAACGTTATTCTAAAAAGTAATATATATTTTGCAATAGTACTAACATTTTCATTTTCATTTTCTGCATTTGCACAAGAAGTTGAAGAAATAGTAGTTACCGCAACAAAGAAAGAGGAATCAACTCAGGATATTGCTGTATCTATTACTGCAATAACCGCTGATCAACTTTCAGCGGATCAGATATATGATTTATCAGATTTGGCAGAAGTTGTACCAGGTTTTGAAACAGCTAAAGGTGTTGGATCTGGTTCAGGTTTTGTTATGAGGGGTATTGGATCATATGGTGTTGGAGCTGCAGTTGTTAGTTCAATTGTTACAAGCATAAATGGTCATAGTGCCAACCCTAGTTGGTTTGTTGAAACAGGCTTTATTGATCTTGAAAGAATAGAGATTCTTAACGGGCCACAAGGAACATTATTTGGAAGAAATTCGGTTCAAGGAGTTATTAATTTAATAACGAAGAGACCAACTGATGAGCTTGAAGGTTATTTTGATGTTGAAGCTGGTTCTTACGACAGAAATTTTGTAACCGGGGCAATCAACATACCTCTTAGCGACTCATTAAGAACAAGAATAGCATTTGGTTCCAATACAAGAGAAGGTATGGTGAAAAACTTAGCTACTGGCAATCTCATGGATGATAGAAATGATTCATCAATAAGATTATCTATAGACTGGGATATAAACGATACAACTGAATTAAGATTTACCTACTCTGGACAAAAATCAGATGATAATAGACCTCAAGAAGAGACAGCATATTGTCAACCAGATCCTTTCTTTGGTTGTTCTCCGTATACATTAGGACAAATGAACCGAGCACCTGATAGCAGAGGTACTGCTTTTGGTTTATTTGGGTTTATTGGTCTTTTATATCCAGGAACAGTAACAAATGACTTTGGCTCTGCTGCAACATCAGATGATTTTAGTAAGCTTTATAGAGATAGAGAACCAACTCACTTACAAAAAACTGAGTTTTCTAATTTAGAGCTTATTAAAGAACTAAGTGAAGAGCTAACTCTTGTAGCAAAGTACTCATATGGAACAAGAATGTTCCAGCAAATGAATGACAATGATTCAGTTGTTAACATTTCTCCAATGATAGGAGCAGGCGCAGCACTAAATCTTCCTCCTATTGTTGCTGATGTATGTTTTGGTACATCAAGATTTGGTTTTTGTGAAACAGTAACAAGTAACAGAGCTTATGATTTTTCAGATGTTGTTAATGATTCACAACAATATGAGATAAATATCGTTTCTGACTTTGATGGACCATGGAATTTTACAGCTGGTTATTATGGTTATGATTACAGAAGTGATAATGAGTATAGAGTTCAAACAGTGGGAAGCCAGTTAATTGGTAGCTTTGGAGATCATCCATATGCACCAGTTGTGGCAAATTTACTTAACGTTGATTTTAGTGGTAAAGGTGGAGTTAGTTTTTATCAAGGTCTTCTTGGTGTATTGGCCCAAGCACCAGGCGCATTAACTACACAAGGCATGATGGCAATGGGTCTCACACCATCTCTTGCTCAATTATTAGCACTTCAACAATTTGGAGCATCTGTTGCAGGTTTAGCAGCATTACCAGATGTAAATGTTCCAGTTGACATAAGAGGAACACTAAGTGATCAGCATGTAAGAATTAAATCTAAAGCTCTTTATGGAGAAGCCTACTACGATATAAATGATACAACCAAGCTTACATTAGGTCTTAGATATGATGATTTAGGAAATGCTACTACTACATTTAATGGAGGACTTCTTGCTAGCGCATGGATTGCTGCCGGAGGGCCCTCATATGCAAACAGAATGGATGTACCTGGACTTACTTTATATGATATCCAGGAAGAAACGGCAGTTAATGGAAAAATTGCAATTCAAAAGTACCTTCAAGATGATGTAATGATATATGCAAGTTATTCTTCTGCAACAAAAGGTGGTGGAATAAACGGTGGAAATTCTCCTGATCCATACGATAAAGAAGAAACAGCAGTAATTGATTTTGGCTTAAAAGCAAAATTAATGGATGGCGCAATGCTTTTAAATATGAATATTTATCAAAATGACAACAGCGGCATGTTGCTAGATACAATTAGAAACACTCAGTCATATAATATTAATGTTGATGCCGAGGTAACTGGATTTGAAGGATTAATGAAGGTTTTCCTTTCTGATACAACTTCCATCGATTTTTCATGGCTATTAGTTGATGCTGAAATTACATCAGACACCTTAGCTGGTAATTATCTTGAACCTGCCGGAGCAACAGGTATCGTCCAATATTTAGGACCAGTTGATCCAAATGGGACCGGATTCTTAACAGGGGCCGTATTCGATAATGGTCAAACATGGTTTAAATCTGGTGGTTTTAACTGTATAACACCTCAAGGATTTAACCCAGCTGCAAATGTCTTCTGTCCACTAATAGAGGCAAATCCAGTTAATTTAAATGGTAATGATCTACCTAGGGTTGCTGATACTTCATATAGTTTTTCATTTACACAACTCTTTACAGGAGATAATGGTGTAACGTCTGCAAGATTGTCATATAGATATACCGGCGAGCGTAACGGTGATCCTTTTAATATGTCCAGATTTGCTATACCTGAAAATAAAACATTTGATTTCTTATTAAGGTATACACCCAATGATGGAGATTGGTATTTGGGTATGTATGCTAAAAATTTAGCAGATAACCAATATATGAATTCAATTAGATCCGGAAGTAATGCTCAAGGTGGGCAATTATATGCTTCATTTACAGACCCTAGATCATGGGGAATTCAATTTGGGTCTTCATTTTAAGTTCTTTTAACTTTTAAAGCCCAGTAATACACTGGGCTTTTTTTATTTATAATTTGTTTATGAAACAATTACCCTATGTTCATGATTCGATAAAAGTTACACAAGAGATGTGTGATCACAACGGCCACATGAACGTTAATTATTATTATCGATTATTTGATAGCACTTATACCTCCTTTTATATTAATGAATTAGGCTTTGGCGATGAGTATCTTAAAAGTGGTTTTTCAACTTTCACACTTGAAGATAATATAAGATACCTCAAAGAATTCACTCTTAATGAAGAGGTTTACCCTTCTTTTATCTTATATAAAGCAAATAAAAAATTACTACATTTTGTTGGAATTTTACAAAATAAAGATTCTGAACTAGCTGCAATTTTTGAAACTATTTTAGGACACATAGATTTAAATAAAAGAAAAATAGTCGATTTCCCAGATGAAAAACATGAAGCTATTCAAAAAGTTTACTTAGACCAAAAACAAAGCATGGAAATTCCATTTGAAGTAAAGCTTCATATAAAAGATTAAATGAGTAAATTTATAAAAAATATATTGATTTTAAATATTTTTTTCTCCGTTTCAGTCTTTGGATATGAATTCAGTGCAATGACACTAAATGTTGATAATCTCTTTGATACACTAGATGACAAAAATAAGGATGATAAAGCATACCTCCCAATAGAATCCAAACAAACTGAAAAACATAAGAAATCTTGCAATAAAATAAGAGTTAAGTCTTGGAAAAACGAATGCTTATATTTAGATTGGGATGAGAAGGCTAAAGACGCAAAGCTAAACAATTTATTAGCAACCATAGTTTCCTACGATAATAATGGGCCTGATATATTAGCTCTTCAAGAAGTAGAAAATAATAATATTTTGAATCAATTATTTGAATTACTTGAGCCTTATGGTTATGTAGAAAAAAAATTAATTGAAGGAAAGGACTACAGAGGCATAGATTCTGCTTTGATTACAAAATTTAAAATCATTAATTCTAGACTACACTATATTACCTTTACAGGTGAATTTGAGGGCAAAGATACTAGACCAATTTTAGATGTAACCTTGGATGTTATGGGTGAGCAACTTAAAATTTATAACGTTCATTTTCCTTCAGGATTTCATGATGTTTCAATGAGATTAGACTCATTAAATTTGTTGCAAAAATTACTAATGAATCAAAATTATCCTACTATTGCGTTGGGAGACTTTAATGTTAATACAAAAGAGGATAATAAATTGAACATCTATAAATCTCAAGAAAATAAATGGGATGTTGCTCATCTTGTTGGTTGTGATTCTTGTAAAGGCTCTTATTATTATAATTATGGCAAAACATGGGAATATCTCGATACTATATTTATATCAAAAGATAGGGGGATTTCTTATATCCCAAATAGTATTAATATCCATAAGATCTCAATTAATACATATAACGACACAGGAAAACCAATAAGCTTTGATGCAGAAAAGAAATATGGTGTTTCAGATCATTTACCAGTGGTCGCAAAGTTAAAAATAAATACTTTTTAGTTTATTAGGATTCGTGACAATCACACTCTAATTCTTTACATTTACGATAATTTTTAAAATGTGCAAAAGCCACCATCATCGATCCAATGAGTGTTAATGTTTGTTCACCAATTTCTCCCAATAAATTCTCGCCCATAACTACAGCTGCAATAAGAAAGACTAATCCAGAGGCACCTATGAATAAATAATAAAGAGTATTATGATTTCTATATCCAAGTGCTAATGCAAATATACTAATCGGTACCGCCAAAAACAAAATTAAATAATGAATTATTTCACTCTCTATGGATAATGATAAAAAGCTAAAAGACAAAATAATAAGAGTAGGTGCAAAAAAGCAGTGAACAACACATGCCATAGAAAGTCCCATTGCAAATTTGTCACTCGTTAGTTGGGTTTTAAACAATTATTTTCTCCAGCCGCCTCTGTCAAAGATTCTAAGATAGGTTAGCTGGTCATGCTCTGAATCATTTACAACCTTACAATAATCTCCAGACTCAACAAGAATCACATCTCCAGTACAAAGTTCATATGAATCTTTGTGCTCAATGCCATATGAAGGATTAGAACCATGACCTTCATCAGAATTCATATATTCAACAACCTCCATAGTTCCTCGACCATTAGTAATAATATAAACAACATCAGAATCAATAAGTTTATGGCCTAGAGTTGATTTACCTGGTTGAATTACTGTCTTGCTTGCAATAATTCTTTGAAGAAGATCATTGGTCCAAACAGTATAATCATCGGTAACCTTTGATGGCGAGCCAC
>CABYCL010000023.1 GCA_902517505.1 uncultured SAR86 cluster bacterium
GGAACTCTTCCTTCAATGCCCTCAGGTACTAATTTTTCAGAACTTACGTCTTCCTGCATGTACCTATTTGCATCATCCCTTTCTGTCATCGCTCCAATTGATCCCATACCGCGATAGGTTTTAAAACTTCTTCCTTGGAAAAGCTCTACTTTTCCAGGTGCTTCTTCAGTTCCTGCAAATAAACCACCTAACATAACCGAATCAGCCCCAGCAGCAATAGCTTTAGCTATGTCTCCTGAAAATCTAATGCCACCATCTGCAATTATGCCTACACTCAGATCCTTTAGAGCTTCTTTGATATCGAGAATAGCTGATATTTGTGGCACTCCAATTCCAGCAATAATTCGAGTTGTACAAATAGAACCAGGACCCATCCCAACTTTAATAGCATCAGCCCCAGCTTTTACTAACTCCATAGCTCCATCAGAAGTTGCTACATTACCTGCTATTAAATCAATAGAGGGAAATTCTTTTTTAATCATTTTTACAGTCTCAATGACATTCTTTGAATGTGCATGAGCACTGTCAATAACTAATACATCAACTCCTGCTTCACTTAAAGCCTTTGCTCTTTTAAGAGTATTATGTCCGGTTCCCAAAGCAGCACCAACCATTAAACTACCTGAATCATCTTTTGTTGCATCTGGATGTTCTGCAGATTTTTCTATATCTTTCATGGTTACTAATCCGCTTAATTTTCCTGATTGATCAATAACTAATACTTTTTCAATTCTGTTCTCATGCATCAGTTTTTTTACTATTTCTTGTGAAGTACCCTCCTCTACAGTTACTAATTCATCAAATGGAGTCATAATTGATGATAGTGAAGCATCCAAATTATCTGCGTATCTAAAGTCCCTGCTTGTAACAATTCCTTTTAGCTTTCCATTATCCACAACCGGCATTCCAGAAATATTTAATTCAGTAGTTAATTGAATTAATTCGCCAATAGATTTATTTGTCTCAATTGTGATTGGATCTCTTACAACTCCACTTTCATATTTTTTTACAATTTTAACTTGCGCTATCTGATCTTCAATTGAATTATTTTTATGAATAATACCAATTCCGCCAACTTCAGCTAGCGCTATGGCCATACGTGATTCAGTTACAGTATCCATGGCAGCTGATATCAGAGGAACTTTGATATTTATATTTTTGGTAAGTCTTGTATGAGTTGATGCTTCGCTGGGGACAAAGTCACTATAACGAGGTAGAAGAAGAACATCGTCAAATGTTAATGCTTTTTGTTTTACTTTATCCATGTTGGATTATAACAAGACTAAAGTTAAAAAAAAATAATTCTTAAAATATTAAACCTAAGATATAGATAAAGGTTAATCCAGCATTAAGAACTATCAAAGATTGTTCTTTCCATAATAGCCCAACATATACCCATAAAGTATTAGCGGATATAAAGGCCCAGTGATGATATTCAAGTTCTGGAACAAAACTAGCTAATGCTGCTGCAATAATAAGAAGTCCGGTAGCAAGCCAAGCTATGGATTGATATGGTTTTTCGTTTTGCTCCATAATTTATTGTGATTCTTTAAATAAAAGATCTGTTTTTGAAGCACAAATAAAATCATTTTTATGAAGTCCCTTAATTTTATGAGACCACCATGTCACAGTTACTCTCCCCCATTCTAGGACAATTTCTGGATGATGGTCTTCTTCCTCAGCAAGTTTTGCTACTTGATTAGTAAATTTAAGTGAATCTTCATAGCTTAAAAAAGCAAAAGAACATATTAATCTCTTTATACCCTCCTGTTCAAAAACGTTCCATGATGGTATTTGAGGGAGCAAATCCTCTATCTCTTTTTCATTTAGAACAGATGCATCTGCATTGCACGCTTCACAAGTACCTTGTGATAGTTCTTTAGACATTAGATACCGCCTTTTGACAGCTTTGAGGGATCAAGCAATCTTATAAGTTTTGCTTTTGTAAAATCAGTTTCTTCAGCTGCTACGTCAATTATAGGTCTGTTTTCTTTGTATGCTTTTTTAGCTATGGCAGCTGCTTTTTCATAGCCTATTATAGGATTTAAAGCAGTAACTAATATTGGATTTTTTGATAATGATTTTTCTAAATTTTTGTTATTTACTTTAAAGGTCTTAATAGCTTTTTTTGATAAAACATCCATTGCACCAGACAAAAGGTTAATACTTTTAAGAAGGTTATAAGCAATTACAGGTAACATTACATTAAGTTGAAAAGTTCCTGATTGAGCAGCAACAGTTATAGAAACGTCATTACCAATTACATCTGCAGATGCCATTGCAACTGCTTCAGGAATCACAGGATTAACCTTACCAGGCATTATACTGCTGCCGGGCTGAAGTGCTTTTAATTCAATCTCAGATAAACCTGCTAATGGTCCACTATTCATCCATCTTAAATCATTAGATATTTTCATTAATATCACAGCAAGATTTTTAAGTTCTCCAGATAATTGAACAGAACAATCTTGAGCACTTAATTCATGATAAAAATTTTTACTAGGTACGCATTTGTATTTATTACCTGCGAGCTTTGTCATTTCTTGTGCAAAATATTTCGCAAATTGCTTATGAGCATTAATACCACTTCCAACAGCTGTTCCTCCTTGTGGTAACTCAAGAAATTTCTTCTCAAGGATACATAACATATCTTTTGAAGATTGAAGTTGGCTTGACCAAGCTATTAACTCTTCTGCAAAATCGATAGGCATTGCATCCATTAAGTGAGTTCTTCCTGTTTTAATAGTCCCTTTTACTGATTCAGCTTTTTTCTCAATTGTTTTAATAAGCTCGTCAAGTTTCGGAAATAATTTTTTAGTAAGATCCATATGAGCGCTAATTTTTATCGCAGTAGGTATTACATCATTACTACTTTGACTCATATTTACATCATCATTTGGACCGACTTTTACTTTTGCGTATTTGGTAGCTAATGTTGCTATTACTTCATTAGCATTCATGTTAGAACTGGTACCTGAACCTGTTTGAAAGACATCAATTGGGAACTCATGATGATGTTTTTCTTGCCAGACTTCCTTTGCTGCTTTGGAGATAGCTTTAGATTTTTTTGATGATAGTAACTTCAGTCTTAGGTTGGCCTTAGCTGCAGCATCTTTTATAAGCCCTAATGACGAAACGAAGGATTTTGTAAAAGGAAAATCCATTTTTATTCCACTTATAGGAAAATTATTAACTGCTCTTTGAGTTTGTGCCCCCCATAAAGCTTTTGAAGGTACCTTCACTTCTCCTAAACTATCTTTTTCTATTCTAAATTTCATATTTTAATGTTTATTTGATAAGCTATTTTAACATTATAGAGCTTAGGAGAAGAAAAACTATGTCAAATGTTGCACCCATAAAGATTGATATAACTGATGGAAGATTGCCTGTTAAAGATAAAGGTTTGGTATTTCAGGAATTCGCAAACCCAGCTGAGGAAAGAAGAAATCAATTAGAGAAATTGGCAGCTGGATTTAGGCTGTTTGATTATTTTGGTTTTAATGAAGGAGTTGCTGGACACATAACTTACAGGGATCCTGAATTTAATGATCATTTTTGGGTAAATCCCCTAGGCGTTCACTTCTCACAAATATCTGTTTCAGATTTACTACTGGTAAATCATGATGGTAAAGTTGTTCAAGGTGATAAAGATGTTAATGTTGCAGCATTTGCGATCCATTCAAGGCTACATAAAGCAAGACCTGATGTGAATGCAGCTGCACATTCACACTCTATTTATGGAAGAACCTTTTCTACACTTGGCAAAATTTTAGATCCAATTTCTCAGGATGCATGTGCTTTTTATGAAAATCAAGGTCTTTATGAAGATTTTTCTGGGGTTGTTGAAGAGGTCGATGAAGGTGATGAAATTGCAAAAGCTTTAGGAGATAAAAAAGTTGCAATACTTCAAAATCATGGAATTTTAACAACAGGTCCATCTGTTGATATAGCTTTGTGGTTTTATATGTCTATGGAAAGATGCTGTCAGGCTCAACTAATGGCAGAAGCAGCTGGACAGCCTAAAATAATTTCACATGACACTGCTATAAAAACAAGAGAATTTATAGCAAATGACATAGCGGCATGGGCTAGCTATCAACCTGCGTTTGATAAGATTATTAAAATGCAGCCTGATTTATTAGATTAGCTCGCTGGAGCAATTATTGCTTTAGTTTCTAGACACTCTTCAATACCATGTTTACCGTGCTCTCTTCCATTTCCTGAAGCTTTATATCCTCCAAATGGTGCCGCATTACCTCTGGCTCCACCATTGATAGTAATCTGACCTGCTCTTATTTGATTTCCAACCTCAATAGCATGGGATAGTTCACCCTGAACATATCCTGCAAGACCAAATTCTGTGTCGTTTGCAATTTCAATTGCTTGATCCTCAGTCTCATATTTAATAAGGCATAACACGGGACCAAAAATTTCTTCTTTTGCTATTGTCATATCATTAGTTACATCGGCAAAAACTGTTGGTTTGACATAATAACCCTTCTCATAACCTTCGGGTTTTTCTACACCACCCGCAACCAATCTTGCTCCTTCCTCAATACCTATTTCAATCATTTTAATAACCTTTTCATATTGAACTTTATTTGAAATTGGTCCCATTCTAAATTCACCATTAGGATCGCCGACAGTAGTACTATTTGCAGTAGCTACCGCAACCTCAACTGCTTTATCATAATTATTTGATGAAATTAACATCCTTGTTGGAGCATTACATGATTGACCTGAGTTTAGGAAACAATGGCCAGCTCCACCTTTGACTGATTTTTCTAGATCTGCAACATCATCCAAGATAATATTTGCTGATTTTCCTCCTAATTCTTGTTGAACTCTCTTCACAGTTGATGCTGATGCTTGCGCCACAGCAATCCCTGCCCTTGTTGATCCAGTAAATGACATCATATCAACCTTTTCATGTTCAGATAACGCAGCTCCAACAATTGGACCATAACCATTAACTAAATTAAAAACGCCTTTAGGTACTCCTGCGTCATGCATGACTTCTGCAAGAAGCATAGAACAATAAGGAGATATCTCACTTGGTTTAAGAACCATTGTGCAGCCAGAGGCTATTGCTGCTGATACCTTGGTAGTAATCTGATTCATTGGCCAATTCCAAGGAGTAATCATACCTATGACACCAATTGGCTCTTTTCTTATAGTGTAACCCTCATCTTCCTTTTCAAATTCATATTTTTCAAGCGCTTCTAAGGTTTCTTTGAAATTTACAAGGCCAGTATTTGCTTGTGCTCTTTCAGATAACCAATTTGGGGCACCCATTTCTTTAGTTATAACTTCGGCAAAATCTTTATATCTATTTTCATACTCTTTAATAATGTTCTGCAAAAGTTCAACTCTTTCTTGTTGTGTTGATTTAGAGAACGAAATAAATGCTTCACTTGCAGCTTTTACTGCAGAATCAATGTCTTCCTTTGTTCCTGCGGTTATCTGACCAATTACTTCTTCATTTGCTGGATTTATAACATCAATTAACTCATTAGAATCTGATTTTACCCATTCACCATTAATATAAAAATTTAAATCATTGCTCATATACAGTCTCCGAAATATATTGTTTTGAAATTATAACTAAATACATATAAATCAACTAGGATGTAGTGTTAAAACAGTCCTTTTATTTCATTATTTTCATCTAGGCCTATTGCCTCTGCTGCGGGTATTCTTGGTAATCCAGGCATAGTCATGATTTCACCACAAACCACAACAATAAATTCGGCACCTGCTGATAATCGAACTTCCCTAACAGGCACATCATGTCCTGAAGGTGCACCCATAAGAAGAGGGTCTGTTGAAAAACTGTATTGAGTCTTTGCCATACAAATTGGGTATTCTCCAAAGCCGTCATCCTCTAATTTCTTAAATTGATTTCTTACTTTCTTGTCAGCAATGATATCTGCAGCTCCATAAATATTTTGCGCAATGTATTGAGTCTTATCCCATAAAGACATTTTATTATCATATAGAGTTTTAAATTCAGCAGAATTAGAATCTGCAATTTTTGCAACTTCTTCTGCAAGATCAGCTGCTCCTTCTCCTCCTTTTTCCCAATGTGAAGAAATTTTGCATTGAACTCCAAGGTTTTTGCAAAAATTAATGATAGCATTATGTTCTTTTTCTGTATCAGTAACATAATCATTAATAGCTACAACAACTGGGACTCCAAATTTGCCTATATTTTCAATATGTTTTTCAAGATTTTTACATCCCATTGAAACAGCATCAACATTTTCTGAACCTAAATCTTCTTTTTTTATACCGCCATGCATTTTGAGAGCCTTGGTTGTAGCCACTAAAACAACTGCATCTGGTTTTAAACCTGATTTCCTGCATTTAATGTCAAAAAATTTCTCAGCGCCTAAATCAGCACCAAATCCAGCTTCTGTAACAACATAATCTGCAAGTTTTAATGCTGTTTTAGTTGAAACAACAGAATTGCAACCATGTGCAATATTCGCAAAAGGTCCTCCATGCATAAATGCAGGATTGTTCTCAAGGGTTTGAACTAAATTTGGTTGAAATGCATCTTTCAATAATGCAGTTATTGCTCCATCTGCATTTAATTCTTTTGCTCTTACAGGTTCATTAGATCTTGTATAGCCAATAACAATATTTCCTATTCTTTTTTGAAGATCATCAATATCAGATGCCAAACAAAATACAGCCATTATTTCAGATGCAACCGTTATATCAAAACCGCTTTGTCTTGGAATTCCATTACCTGTTCCTCCCAGCCCACATGTTATGTCTCTAAGGGATCTATCATTCATGTCAACGACTCTTTTCCAAGTAATTCTTCTTGGATCAATATTTAGTTCATTACTCCAATGAATATGATTATCAATTAATGCTGAAAGAAGATTATGCGCAGCTCCAATTGCGTGAAAATCTCCTGTAAAGTGTAAATTAATATCAGTCATAGGTATCACTTGAGCATATCCACCACCTGCTGCGCCACCTTTCATACCAAAACATGGTCCTAAGCTTGGTTCTCTTAAACAAATCATTGCCTTTTTACCAATATTACAGAGTCCATCAACCAAACCAACGCTTGTAGTTGTTTTACCCTCTCCTGCAGGAGTTGGTGATATTGCAGTAACTAAAATAAGTTTCCCATCATTATTTTTAGATAAAGAATTAGTAAATTCTGTATTAAGTTTTGCTTTATCATCACCAAATCTCACTAAGTTTTTCTCATCAATATCTAATGTCTTTGCAATTTCAATAATTGGTTTTTTATTAGCAGCATTTGCTATTTCTAAATCACTTGGGTAATTTGCCATAACTCCTCCGTATCCCCTTAAAGCAATGTTCAGTATACATAAGACAAATATTCTTAACTACAAAAAAAACTTTTAATTTTTAGCGGAATTGAATGCTTCAATTGCTCTTAATCTTGATTGTTTTAAATCTAAAATTTGTGAAGGATAATTTAAGTGATTTCTAATTTTTTCCGCTGGATCATGAATCTCTTTTTTATCTAATTCTTTTAATTCAGACACATGTTTTTTTATAAATAGTCCATCAGAATCAAAATTCTTTGATTGAGTTATAGGATTAAAAATCCTGAAGTATGGAGCCGCATCAGTCCCAGTTGAGCTACTCCATTGCCACCCTCCATTATTTGATGAAAAATCACCATCTAACAAGTTTTGCATGAAATATGCTTCTCCTAATCGCCAATCATGAAGCATATTCTTTGTAAAAAACATTGCTACAACCATTCTCAACCTATTATGCATCCATCCTTCTGTTTTAAGTTGTCTCATCGCAGAATCAATAATAGGAAATCCAGTCTTTCCATTTTTCCATGCATTAAATTCTTCTTCA
>CABYCL010000024.1 GCA_902517505.1 uncultured SAR86 cluster bacterium
TTAAAGATATTTTTAAATTTGATGCTATTTGAGACATTGTTAGATCAGGAACTCCTTTCTCTAGCATTTTTTCTAAATCTTGAATTATCTCATGATGTCTTTTTGTAAAAGTTTCTTGTCTTTTTAAATTTAAATTTTTTTTATAATCAAGATTTAACATAATTTATTTTTTTATTACCATCAGAAGCGCTCCATTTTCAACCTGATCATTTTGACTTACAAATAATTCATCAATAACACCATCCTCAATAGCTTTTACAGTATGTTCCATTTTCATGGCTTCTAAAACTACAAGGGTGTCTCCTTTATTTATCTTACTTCCAACTTTAACTTTAAGATCAATGACCTTGCCTGGCATTGGAGCAATTAATCCACCGTCTTTGGCTTCTTGACCAATAGATTTAAATCTAGGCAATATTTTAAATAAGATATCTCCCCATGGGCCATGCACTACCAAGTTTTCATCACTTTTAGTTATTTTTGAAAAAAATCTAGTTTTACCTATTTCTATATCTATACCCGATGGATCCCATTTAATAACCTTTGCTGTAATATCATCATTCACATCAAAAGAACCATCTCTATTAGATTTATAGGATATTAAGATTTCTTCTGAGCCTGATTGAAAGCTAATTTTTTGTTTGGGTAATCTTGAATTTGTCCATCCAGATTGAATTTCTTTTAATATTGGAGCTTTATCTCTATTTTCACCTTGAATCCATAAAGCAGCAGTTATACCAGCTTGTTCAAGTTTACCTTTGGTTAATTCGATCGATCTTTTAGGTTTAGCAATTTCAATAAAATCAGATGTAGTATTGCCTTTATGAAAATGTTTAGACCTTAAACATTCAACAAGAAAATCTCTATTTGTTGTAACCCCGCCTATATGAAGAGACTGAAGGGCTAAAGCTAATTTATTGGCAGCATCAGTCCTATTTTTACCCTTTGCAATTACTTTTGCTAACATTGGGTCAAAATCAGTACCTATTATTGATCCTTTTTCTACTCCAGTATCCCACCTAGCATCTATATTTTTATCTACATCATAAGCAATCAGTGTTCCAGTAGCAGGTAAAAAGTCTTTTGCAGGATCTTCTGCATATAACCTTGCTTCAATTGAAGATCCATTCCATGCAATATCATCTTGAGAATAACCCAAAGTCTCACCTCTTGAGATTCTTAATTGTTCGTATACTAAATCTTTGCCTGTAACTTCTTCAGTTACAGGATGCTCTACTTGCAATCTAGTATTAACTTCTAAAAACCAAAACTCACCTGTTTTATCATCAACTAAAAACTCTACTGTTCCTGCAGATTCATATTTAAGTTTCTTTGCCAATTTAATAGCTGCATTACCCATTGCTATTCGCATCTCTTCATCGACCCTTGGAGAAGGAGATTCTTCAATTATTTTTTGGTGCCTTCTTTGAATAGAACATTCTCTTTCACCTAAATGAACTATATTTCCATGAGAATCACCAAGAATTTGTATTTCAATATGTCTTGAGGAAGCCACATATCTTTCAATGAAAATTCTATCATCTCCAAATCCAACTTTAGCTTCTCTTTGAGCACTAGTAATAGAATCTTTTAGATCTTTTTTTGATTCCACAATTCGCATGCCTTTTCCACCCCCACCAGCAGCAGCTTTAATAAGAAGAGGGTATCCCACTGTATTTGCTTTTGATGGCTCAGTTGTCATTGGTAGAGTAGGCACTCCAGCTTTATCAGCAATTTCTTTTGCCTTTAATTTGTCACCCATAGATGTAATAACTTTAGAGCTAGGACCAACCCAGATTAAACCTGCTTTTATAACTTCTCTTGAGAACTTTGCATTTTCTGATAAAAATCCATACCCAGGATGAATTGCTTGTGCTCCTGTGCTAATGGCTGCTTCAATAATTTCTTTACCATTAAGATAGGTATCAGTGAGTTTAATAGCTTCATCAGCCAATTTAACAAATGGAGATTCGGAATCAGCATCGGTGTATACAGCAACACATGAAATGCCCATCTCTTGAGCGGTTTTCATTATTCTACAAGCAATTTCACCTCTATTTGCAATAAGTAATTTATGATATGTCATAGTCTATATACTCCGTAACCAGGAGCGCCCTCAATGTTTCTTCCATTAACAAGTGATAAACATATGCCTAATACAGTTCTAGTATCTCTTGGATCTATAATTCCATCATCGCTTATCGCTCCAGTTGCTCTTAAAGCAAGCGATCCTTCTTCTTGTAACTTTTCAGCATAAGCAACCAGGTCAGCATCTTCTTTTTCATTAAATTTTTCACCTTTTCTAGCAGCTCTTGCTCTTCTTACAATAGACATAACACCAGCAATTTGTTTAGGGCCCATCACCGCAATCTTTGCTGTTGGCCATAAAAACGTAAATTTATTATCAAATGCTCTTCCTGACATTGCATATGTGCCAGCACCATAACTTGCTCCTAAAATAATTGTAAGATGAGGGACCGTAGAGTTTGAGACTGAGTTTAAGAATTGAGCCCCTTTTTTAATTTGTCCATCTCTTTCATAATCTTTTCCAACAACAAAACCTGTAATATTTTGTAAAAAGATAATTGGAATATCAATTTGATTACAAAGTTGAACAAAATGAGCTCCTTTAGATGCAGTATCTGGAAAAATAGGACCATTATTTCCAATTATTCCTACTGTATAGCCATGAATTGAAGCAAATCCACAAACCATTGTTGGCCCAAACAATGGTTTAAATTCTTCAAACCTAGAGCCGTCAGTTATTCTTCCAATAACCTCTCTTACATCAAATGGTTTTTTTAGATCTTCATCCACCAAACCAAGTAAATCTTCTGAATCAAGTATTGGATTATCTGGAACAAGCTTTGGTTTTGTTCCTTCTTTTCTCCAATTAAGATGAGACACCACCTCTCTACCTATTCTTAGAGCATCCATTTCATCTTCAGCTAAATAATCTGCTAAACCTGAAACTTCAGCATGCATTTGGCCACCACCCAAAGTTTCATCATCAGACTCTTCTCCTGTAGCCATTTTTACTAATGGTGGCCCACCAAGAAATACTTTAGATTGTTTTTTAATAAATATATTGTAATCCGACATACCTGGTTGATATGCACCACCAGCAGTAGAAGAACCAAATACCAGTGATATCGTTGGTATCCTTAATTTAGACAACTCTGTAACGTCATAGAAAGTTCTACCAGACTCAGCAAAATGTCCAGCGCCTAAAATATTGCCTCTTTGTGCATCCTTTCCTTTGCCACCACCCATCCTAAGATCTCCACCTGATGACTCTACAAATTGAACATAAGGTATTTTATTAACTCTTGCTATTTCCATTGCACGAGTCCATTTTTTTGCAGAATAAGTATGCATGGCTCCTGCTAGTACAGTTGGATCATTACCAAAAATTACACATTCTGTTCCAGCCACAATTCCAACTCCAGCAACAGCACCGCCTCCCACTGGGTAAACAGATCCGTATGCAGCTAAAGAACTTATTTCAAGAAAAGGTGAATCTGGATCAATAAAATTTGCTATTCTGCTTCTAATTGACATCTTGCCCCTAGAGGCTAACCTTTCATGATGGTGCATACCACCACCTAATTCAGCGAAGTCTAATAGATCTTCTATTTCATTCAGCTTTTTAAGCATGTCAATTTTATTTTTCTGATATTCTTTTGACTGAATATTTATATTTGTTTTTATTGTTTGAGCTATATTTTTCTGTTTCATAGGTAAGAAATTTATGTAAGAATTAATTATTGGTAATATTATACCTATTATATTACCAATAACAAAGTAGCTTATTAAATACTAATAATTGTTATCTTTTATGCTGTTTCTTGTTCTTTTAAACCAAGTTCTTTGATACTAGTTTCACGCATTTTATATTTCTGAACTTTTCCAGTTACCGTCATTGGGAAATCATCTCCAAATCTAATATATCTAGGTACTTTATAATGAGCGACCTTTCCTTTACAAAATTCTTTAATATCATCTTCTGAAAGGTTTTTACCCTCTTTAAGACTTATCCAAGCAATTATTTCTTCACCATACTTAGGGTCTGGTACTCCTGTAACTTGAACTGCTTCGATGTCCTTATGCGCCATTAAGAAATCTTCTATCTCAACTGGATAAACATTTTCTCCACCTCTAACTATCATATCTTTAATACGACCTACAATATTTACATATCCATCTTCATCCATTACTGCAGTATCACCGGTGTGCATCCATCCTTTAGAATCTATAGCTGATTCAGTTCCTTCAGGATTTTCCCAATAACCTAGCATTACAGAGTAGCCTCTTGTACATAATTCACCAGCTTCACCAACAGCACAGATTTTTCCTGAATCAGGATCTATGATTTTTACTTGAACATGTGGATGAACGCTGCCAACTGTACCCACACGTTTTTCCATAGGCGAATCAACTTTTGTTTGAAAGCTTACTGGACTTGTTTCAGTCATTCCATAAGCTATTTCAACCTCAGTCATATGCATCAATTCAATTACTTGTTTCATAGTTTCTATAGGGCAGGGTGAGCCAGCCATGAGTCCAGTTCTTAAACTTGATAAGTTATATTCTTTAAAATTAGATAATGCCAGTTCGGCAATAAACATTGTTGGCACACCATGAAGGGCAGTAGCATTCTCATCCTCAACAGCTTTTAAAGCTAAATCAGGCTCAAAACCTTCACTAGGATAAATCACACATGCTCCATGGGTTAGACAGGCAAGATTAGCTAAGACCATACCAAAACAATGATAGAGTGGAACTGGCACAACAAGCCTATCTTTTTCAGTAAAATTCATAGTTGCACCTGTAAAATATCCATTATTAAGAATATTGTGATGACTTAAAGTCGCCCCTTTAGGAAAGCCTGTTGTCCCGCTTGTATATTGAATATTAATTGCATCATCTACATCCAAGTCATCTTGACGAATTTCTAATTCTTTATCATCGATATTTTTTGATAAATTTAAAAATTCTTTCCAATCATATATTCCTTTTACTTTAGAAGAAGTCATCGAAATTATAGTAGTAAGATTTTCAAATTTATTTGATTTAAGCTCGCCAGGATTAACTTCATTTATCTCAGGACAAATTTCGGAGATCATTGATTCATAATCTGAGGTTTTAAATTGATTTTGTAGAATTAATCCCTTACAACCAGACTGACCTAGGACATAATCAAGTTCATGAGATCGATATGCTGGATTAATGGTAACGAGGATAACACCTACTTTAGCTGCCGCATATTGTGTTAATAACCATTCAACATTATTAGACGACCATATACCAACTCTTTCACCCTTTTTAAAACCTGAAGATATCAAAGCTTTAGCTAATGTATTAACTTCTTTTGCTAATTCATCGTAGGTAAATCTTATATTTTGATGAATAGATACTATTGCCTCTCTTTTGGGATATTTTGAAGCAATTTCATCAAATTTATTTCCTATAGTATCTCCCAAAAGAGGTTTGTCTGAGGTTCCACTCGCATAGCTAATTTCTTTAGACATTTTTCATTTCTCCAAAAGCATTTACACCCTTTAACATAAAGAAGATTCCAACAGGTCCAATTAAAACTGACACTAATGCTAAAGATTTTGCGACAGCATTAGGATCCTGAAAAATAAAATCAGTACTAGAGGCTACTAAAAAAGGCCCTAAAACCAATCCAAACACACTTGTTACAACAACATAAATACCTGTTATTACTCCTCTTATTCGATTGGGTGAAACTATTACCATTGCGCTAGATGTTCCAGCTAAGGGTAGTGTTACAAAAAAACTTGCAAGTGTTACAAAGATTAAAGCAATATTTACATTTGCTTGAAAAGGTAACAGAACTAAACTTAGAGAGGCCATTGAAATACCAAAAATTGCCAGTTTAAAGTGAGGCGCAGAAATATTTTTCTTATTCATCAATTTTAATACGAAAGGTCCTGATAGAACTCCTGCAGAGCCAGCCAACATTGCAATCAATCCATATACTCTGCCTGATTGGATTAAATCCCATTCATATACTCTAAGCAACATTGTGGGAACCCATGACTGAAGACCGTAGAGCAATATTATTAAACATGAATTACCAATAATAATTGCGCCATAGACTTGCCAATTATTCTTTACATATTCAGCAATTTTTTTAAATGAAGGAGCCTCATCTGAGTCAATCTCTTTAATTCTACGTTTTGGTTCTCGAATAGTTAAAAATAAACAAGCCACCAATATTCCAGGTAAACCAACAGCAATAAATGTTAATTGCCATGGAGCAACTTCACCAATTATAGGGAGAACAATATTACTATCCATTTGAGATGTCCAATCAAGAACCTGAGCTCCAAATATCATAGCAATTCCAGCACCAAGGTATGGACCTAATAAATAAATACTCATAGGAGACGCGATTTTATCTGAATCAAAATAATCACCTAAAATAGAAATAGAGCCAGGGTGAACAGTTGATTCTCCTGCTCCAATCCCCATCCTAGCAATAAACATACTGATGTAATTTTTTGAAAAACCGCAGGCTACAGTTGCGATACTCCAAATCAATAGACCAACAATCATTACTGATACTCTATGCGTTTTATCTATAATTCTTCCTATTGGAACACACAGACCTACATATGTAATAACAAAAGCTAATCCCTGTAATGCGCTTATTTGTGTATCTGTAATATTTAAGTCATTTTGAATTGGAACAACTAATAAATTTAAGACTTGCCTATCAATAAATGAAAAAGTAAAACCAATTAATAAAATAAATGCTACATACCATCCGTATGTATTAATTTTTTTAGATTGCATAAAAAAAATTATTATTTTTTAAGATCATCAAACATTTCTGGTAGATCTTGATCTCCGTGACCATGGTTTTTTATATCACTTGTCATCATTGCATACATTTCACTTGTTACATGATGCGAAAAATCATCAGTAAAGATTCTTTTCCAATATCTTCTAGCTACAGCAGCTGTTACTCTTCTAGTAACTCGATCAAGTTTCATCATTTTTTCTGCAAGCTCCCATGCTCTTTTTAATAGTTTGTCTTTGGGAAGGACTTCATTTACTACTCCCCATTCTAATGCTTGTTTTGCATCAAATGACTCAGCTGAATACATAAATCCATTAGCTCTTTTAAGCCCAAGTAATTTTTGAAATACCAAAAACTGACCATCTCCTGGAACCAAACCAACTTCAAGATGACCTTCAAAAAACTTTGTAGTATCTGAACAAAGTGTTATGTCACATAGCAATGGAAACTCTGTATGAAATCCAGGACCATTAATTACAGATATTATAGGAACATCAATATTCCATAGCAGGTTTTCACATAACTTATGTGCATCTAGATATTCCCAATCATAATTTTCTTTTCTAAATGTTTTATTATCTTTTTCAATTTCAGCCCAACTTTCTTTATCAAACTCTCTTAACCAAAAATCTCCAGTTCCCGTTAGTATGATTACTTCATTTTTTCTATCCGCACCAATAATAGGGAATATTTGTGGAAGGGCTCTATGAAGTTCCTTGCTCCATTTAGCTTCTTTGTTATCAGTATGCATTCTTATTTCTAAAATACCGTTTTTACGATTAAAG
>CABYCL010000025.1 GCA_902517505.1 uncultured SAR86 cluster bacterium
GACTAATTCTAATATTGGAAATATGGAAAATTTAAAGAAAGAATTATCTTCTTCAGTTGAGGGTAATATGAGTTCATCTAGAAATATCTCTCAGTCATTCAAAATTAAAAAACTACAGGCAAATTCTATCGTTAATTCAGAAGAAGCAGTTTATTTAAACTTATGGCAAAGACAGATTGAAACTAGAGGAGATAATTTAATTTCAGAAAGTAAAAATATATTTGATGGGACAGTTCAGATAATGGCAACTATTGACGTTTATGGTAATTTAATAGACTCTAAAATCTTAATTTCTTCTGGCAATAATTTAATAGATGATATGGCAATTAATATTTTAAGAGAGTCAGCTCCTTTTGCACCGTTTAATAAAACTATGTCTAATGAATATAGCGTTCTTGAAATAATAAGAGATTGGAATTTCTCTAACAAATAAATGCAAATAATTGCTTTTGATTATGGAGAGAAGAAGATTGGGGTTGCTGTAGGTCAAACTTCAACAAATACCTCTTCACCTCTTAAGGTCATATTTAATAATCATGGTAAGGTAAATTGGGATGAGATAAATTCACTCTTGAATGAATGGAATCCAGATTTAATTATTTTAGGTAAGCCCTTAAATATGGATGGCACGGAAAGCGAGGTAATGAAAAAAGTTGATAAATTTTATAATAATTTAACGAAAATCTATAAAGCTAGATATGAATATGTTGATGAAAGGTTAACTACATTTGAAGCTAAAGAAATACTTAAAGATAATAAAGCCGAGCTTGTGGATGCAAACGCTGCAAAAATATTAATAGATAATTGGTTTAATATAAATAAGTAATAATGTCGATTTCTAATGAATTTCTAGATCGTTTATTGGCTTCTGTAAACATAGTTGATGTTATTGGCAGAAGAATAACTTTGGAGAGGAAAGGCGGGGCTTATTGGGCAAAATGTCCATTTCACGGTTCAGGCGAAGAAAGAACAGCATCTTTTAAAGTTTATGAGGACACGAATACATTCCATTGCTTTGGATGTAAGGAGTCTGGTAATGCAATACATTTTTTGAGAAAACATGATGGGGTTGATTTTGTAGAAGCGGTTGAAATGTTGGCCTCACAAGTTGGAATGGAAGTTCCTAAACAGGAAAATTCTGTTGATACGTCTAAGGCAACACAAATAAATAATAAAGCAGCAGAATTATTTTATGAGCAACTCAAATCAGATGATGGAAAAGCAACAATTTCATATTTAAAAGATAGAGGAATCTCTGGTGAAACTGCAAAATTTTTCCTTTTAGGATATTCAACAAATAAAAAACCTTCTTTATATGACAATTTAAAAAAAGAATTTAATGAATTGGATTTAGATGAATCTGGATTATTTGGTAAAAATGATGATGGAGGTCATTACGACAGGTTTAGAGACAGACTTATGTTTCCAATTAGAAATGTAAAGGGTGAGTGTATTGCATTTGGCGGAAGACTAATAAGCGATAAAAAAGATCAAGCCAAATACCTAAATTCACCAGAGACCAAAACGTATAAAAAGAAATATGAGGTATACGGACTTCATGAAATAAGAACAATCAATAAAAGACCTAAATCAATATTTTTGGTTGAGGGATATATGGATGTTATAGGCTTATATCAACACGGAGTTAAGAATGCTGTAGCATCCTCAGGAACTGCTTTTACACAAGAACAACTTAGAAAAATTTTAAGTTATACAAACTCTATCTTTATTGTTTTTGATGGTGATGAAGCTGGTTACAAAGCTTCATGGAGGGCGGTTGAGAACGCTTTGCCTATAATCAGAGAAGATACAAGAATTAGCTTTATTTTTTTAAACCCTGGTGAAGATCCTGATAGTTTTATAAATGCTAATGGTAAAGATGCTTTCTTAAGTCTTACAAAAAATGCAAAAACTCTCTCTGACTTTTTTATTGAAAAAATCAAAGAACAAGATGACTTATCAACAGTCGAGGGCAGATCAATGGTAGCAAAATTTGCATTACCTTTAGTTAATAAGATTTCGAATGATACCCTTAAGCAAGTATATATAAATGAAATGTCAAAAATATGTGATTTAGACTTTTCTAAATTAATCGAAGGTGAATCGAAGATTAAAAAAATTTCCACACCACAAAAAGAAGAAGCAAAAGAAACTTCAAACTCGGTAATGAGAAAATCTGTTTTAGGAGTATTTATGGGATTAATTCAACATCCGAAGTTAACTTCTATAAATGAATTTAATCAAATTAAAAAAGATTCAAAATTCATCTTTCTTAAAGACATTAGAGACCTATATATTGAGAATCCGGAATCTTCTCCATCTATTATTTTTGAGAAGATTAAAGGTGAAAAGATTAAGAATATTTTTGGTGAGGCTTTAGTGTCTGAAATAAAACTATCTATAGAAGATGCCGAGTCAATGATTGGTGATTGTTTGAAATTAATTTTGCAATCGGACTCAGAAAGAGAACAGTTTTTAATAGAAAAATTCAATATGCAAGAGCTATCTTCAGCTGAAAAGAGAGAATTACAACAAATTATTCTAAAAAAAGCTAAAATGTCGCAGGATGAGGAAGCTTTAATCAAAAAATTAAGCTTAATTTAGATTGATTTTTGTTAATCAATCCATAAATAAAGGGGATATACTCGAGGTACGACCAAAGCGTGGATAAATTAAATCAAAAGGGTTCAAAAATTGCTGAACTCATAGAGAAAGGTAGAGAACAAGGGTACTTAACATACGCAGATGTTAATGATCATCTTCCTGATGATATATCTGATCCTGACCAAGTTGATGAAATCATAGGAATGATTAATGACTTAGGTCTTCAAGTTCATGAAACTGCGCCCGATGCTGATACTTTGATGTTGGCTGAATCTGAAAATTCTGATGATATCGCATTAGAACAAGCTGCTGAAGCATTAGCTGCAGTTGAAAATGAAACTGGTCGAACTACTGATCCTGTAAGAATGTACATGAGAGAAATGGGTACTGTTGATCTTCTTACTCGTGAAGGTGAAATAGAAATTGCGAAAAGAATAGAAGAAGGAATGAGAGATCTTCTTAATGCAAGTGTTGTTTATCCAAAAACAGTTGAATATGTTCTTTATTATTTTCAACTTGTTAAAGATGGCGAAAAAAAGATTAATGATTTTTTAACAGGTTTTTTAGAAGAGATGGAAGAAGTTCCATCAGCAGGCCCCGGAAGTCAAAGAGCTAAAGAAGAAGCCGAAGCTGCCGAGTCTTCAGATGAAGAAACTTCATCCGGTCCTGATATGAAAGAAGTTCAAAGAAGACTCACTAACTTAAAACGCCAATTCAATAAGACTACAAAAGTCATTGAGAAAAAGGGTAGGCACTCTAAAGAGGCAAACGCAGAATATAAAAAACTTGGAGAGATATTCCAATTCTTAAAGTTTAGCCCAAGAATGTTTGAAGAAATAGCTGCAGTTGCTAGGCATGGATTAAATATTCTTAGAGAAAAAGAAAAATTTATACAGACACAATTAGTCAAAAACGCAAGAATACCTAGAAAAGATTTTCTCGCCTTATATCCAGAAAACTTAACAAAAGTTAGATGGGTAGACAGTCTGATGAAAGAAAAGAAATACAAAAAAGATCTTTTAGAACAAGTAAAACAAGATGTTGTTATTGCTCAAAAAGATATCATCGAGCTTGAGAATAAAGTTGGCTTAAGCGTTAAAGAAATTAAAGAAATTAATAGAAACATGTCTATGGGTGAAACTAAAATGCGCAGAGCAAAAAAAGACATGGTTGAAGCTAATTTAAGATTAGTTATATCTATTGCAAAAAAATATACCAACAGAGGATTACAATTCCTAGATTTAATTCAAGAAGGTAATATTGGTCTGATGAAAGCAGTAGATAAGTTTGAATACAGAAGGGGTTATAAGTTTTCTACGTATGCAACATGGTGGATAAGACAGGCAATAACCAGATCAATTGCAGACCAAGCTAGAACTATAAGAATCCCGGTCCATATGATTGAAACTATTAATAAACTAAATAGAGTTTCACGACAAATGATGCAAGATATGGGAAGGGAACCTACACCTGAAGAGTTAAGCAAAGAGCTTGATATGCCAGAAGACAAGGTAAGAAAAGTTCTTAAAATTGCTAAAGAACCAATTTCAACTGAAACACCAATTGGAGATGATGAAGATTCAAGCCTAGGTGATTTTATTGAAGATACTGTAATTGAATCACCTTTAGAAAATGCTACTGAAGAAAGTCTGCATTTCGCTACTGATGACGTTCTTGCTTCACTAACTGCAAGGGAAGCCAAAGTGTTAAGAATGAGATTTGGTATTGGTATGAATACTGATCATACTTTGGAAGAGGTCGGTAAGCAGTTCGATGTTACTAGAGAAAGAATAAGACAGATTGAGGCAAAAGCTTTAAGAAAATTAAGACACCCAAGCAGATCCAGTCATCTTAAGAGTTTCTTAGATCAATAAAATTTTATTTCCAATTACCTTTTCTACCCGATAAGTCCCAATTAATTCTATTCCACATTAATTCTATTCTTCTTTCAACATAACGCTTTGCAAAGAAGTTCGAATAGCTTGGAAAAGGAATAAAGGCTTGAGATCCAAGACCATCTATTATTTTAATATTGAGGCTATTATTTTCTTTTTTTAAGACTAGATTATGAGGAATTAAATTCTTGGTTAAAACTAAATTATTTCTAAGCCAATGATGAAAGTTTTCAATAGAATCCTTAATTTCATCTGTTAAACCATTTTTAAATAGATAACTTTCAAGAGTTTCAGCAATTTGATTATCATTCTTTATAAGTTCTGTTTCAGATGCGATGCCTAAAGAAGTCTCAGTTTTACCATACCATTTAGCAAGATGCTTCCATATCTTTGGATTATTGCTTCTAAGGGCTTTTTGATTATATGCTTCTTCTTCTCTTAAATTATCATCGAAGCTTTCTAAAGACCTAAATCTTTTATACCAAGGTTTATTATTTCTTATTTTCTTAAGTAATCCTGGATGAATTACCTTTAGACATCTATCTGGGTTATCAGGATGAATAAAGCATTTTCTATTCCCTCCTTCAGCAAAAGGAGTCAGGCCATCTAAATCAATCATAATAAGGTAATAGCCTATCAGGTTTATTTAAAGACTTCCTTAAAAAATTAATTCTTATATAATTATCGCTCTTTTGTTCACATGAACATTGGGCCTGTAGCTCAGTTGGTTAGAGCAGTGGACTCATAATCCATTGGTCGGAGGTTCGAGTCCTCCCGGGCCCACCAATTATTGCCTTACTTCGGCGAATACTTTACTAGAACCATCTTTGAAAAGAATAAGAACATCATATGGCGTAAATAGATCATCAACCTCCATACCAGGTGATCCCAAAGGCATTCCTGGAACAGATAAACCTATTGCATTTGGATGATCCTCTGATAAAAACTGCCTTATATATTTACTAGGTATGTGGCCTTCAAAAATATATCCTTCCTTGGACACTGCTGTATGGCACGATCTATATTGAGGTTCGATCTTATGTTTATCTTTAATTTCTAAAAGATCATCATGCTCTTTTATGTTTGCAATGAATCCATTTTTTTCAATATGCTTCACCCACATCTTACAACAACCACAAGTTGGAGTTTTATGAACCAATAAAGATAATTCATTATTTGAATCTTCGATATTAGTGATCGATGCTCCTGCAGAAATTGCAACAGAAAGAAATAAAACGCTAAATATATTTTTATTCATACTTATATATTATATGAGAGAACTTATGCGTGAGAACTATTATTATTTCAATTTTATCTTCTTGATTGTTTAGCAATATCCTCAAAAGATAGATCGGTATAAATAAACTTTTGTTTTTCAACTAAAAATCCATAATTTTGATTCCAATCAAAGTGAATCCCAAGTTGACCATTTTTTGGTGGAATGATTTCTATCGTTACTTCATAAAGATCTTCAATTTTTCCGGGTAGTTGAATATTCTGTGCGTAGTGAAAATTATCGGTAATATTTAAGTGGGGCGTAAGTTTCACTTTCATAGATTTACCATCTTTATTCTTTATAGTTGCTAGAACATCTAAGTAAGGAATAAAACCTCCAGTAGGTGATCCAGTTGGACTTTCATTTGACCAATTGATCAACATTTCAATATGAATGTCAGTATTTTTTTCTTTTAAAAAGTGTTTTTCTGGATAAACTATATCTTTAGGTGCTGCTTCAAATACAACATTAATTCCATTTGTAAGGGTTTCTTTTCCAAAAACCATTTCATTAGAATTAAGCAAAAAGGCTCCAAAAAAACCTATAAGAATTATTAGTTTTTTCATAGATAAATCTTATCAAAATTTTGATTTACAAAGTAAAAAACTGATGATAAATTGAAAACAACTGTCATTAACTTACAGGGGGGTAATATGACTAATCCTAACCATCCTAAGGTCGATCAAAGCGATCGAGTTGTACCAATCAATCTTCGGCAGAGTGGTCGAACTCCAACTGAGTTATTAATATCAACTCGAGTTAGAAAGTCGCCTTTTTGGCATTTATCTCATGAAGCTGGTTGTTGGCGAGCTACAGTTTACAACCGTATTTATCATCCAAGAG
>CABYCL010000026.1 GCA_902517505.1 uncultured SAR86 cluster bacterium
ATTTTTTCTTTATTTTTATTAGATGTTTGAATATTTAATTGAAGCTTTAATTTTGAATTATTTTTATCAGGTATTGATGAGCAAGATGAAAAAATAACTAAACTAAATAAAATTAATGTTAAGCTGAATTTCATATACCTATTATCTATATATGTTAAATTTTATTTCGACACCCATTGGTAACTTAAATGATATATCACTTAGGGCAATAGATGTTATAAGATCTTCCGATTATTTATATGCTGAAGATACCAGAAATGTAAAGAAATTATTAAATTTTATTAATATAAGTATTAAATGTAGAAGCCTTCATGAGCATAATGAGGATAGGGTTTCTCATGAAATAATTAAACATATCAAGAATCAAAAAATTATTTCAATTGTATCCGATGCAGGAACTCCAGCTATTTCTGATCCAGGATATAGGCTAATAAAACTATGTAGCAAACTCGGTATTGAATACACTCTTATCCCAGGACCATCATCTGTAATCAGTGCACTTATTATGTCTGGTCTCCCAACAGACAAATTTAGTTTTTATGGTTTCATACCAAGAAAACTGAGTGAACAAGAAAAATTTATTGAAAATCTTAAAAATGAAGAAAAGACCTCTATATTTTTTGAATCCTCAAAACGAATTGAGAATACTTTAAATAATCTATCTAAATGGATTGAACCCGATAGAAATATCTCAATATGTAAGGAGATGACAAAGATACATGAAAAAGTAATTAGAGAAAAAATGTCCAATATATTAGACAGTATTCATAAAAATAAAATAAATTTAAAAGGTGAAATTGTTATTGTTATAGAAGGAAATTTAAAAAATAAAATTAATTTACAAATCGACGCAAAAATAAAGAGAGAATTTTTAACTAAGCTTTCAGCTGCAGATGCTTCAAAACTTATTGCAAGCATCACCGGCGAAAATAAAAGAGATATTTATAAAAAGCTTATAGAAAAATAAAAAATCATTATAATAGCGTCTGAGTTGGTTGGATGATCGCTAAATTAATTTAGAGGAAAGTCCGGACTTCATAGAGCAGGGCGCCAGGTAACACCTGGGAAGCGTGAGCTTACGGAAAGTGCAACAGAAAATATACCGCCATTATTGGTAAGGGTGAAAAGGTAAGGTAAGAGCTTACCGCTTAAGTGGTAACATTTAAGGCATTGCAAACCCCAGCCTGAAGCAAAACCAAATAGAAATCCAATAAAGTTGCTCGCTTTGGATTTGGGTAGGTTGCTAGAGTATTATGGCAACATAATATCGAGATAGATGATCATCTATAACAGAATCCGGCTTACAAACCAACTCAACTTTATCTTTGTAGATATTTTTAACTTGCACAGATGTGTGAAAAAGTGTGTAAAAGTGTTGCAAAGTGTGTAAAAAGCCTTTATATTTTGAAGATGTTTGGATTTAATACACCATCTATTGATAGTAAGGGCAGAATAGCCATTCCTGCAAGATATAGAATTGACTTTCAAACACAAAATCATAACGAAATAGTTATAACAAAAGATCCACAATACCCATCTTTAAAACTTTATCATTATTCAGAATGGCAAAGGATTTCAACAAAACTGCAATCGCTTCAGGGTTTAGATCCTATCGTTAGAAATTTGCAATGGACAATACTAGGTAATGCCTATCAAACAGACATTGATATTGAAGGGAGGATGTTGTTAAGAATACCCTCAGACCTTCAAAATTATGCTGAAATCAACGAACAGAAACAAGTTGCTTTAGTTGGCATGGGAAACAAATTTGAAATTTGGAACATTAAAAATTGGGAAATGCGACAAACAGGAGGATCTCTTTCAACAGAGATTTTGGATGTTGTACTACCTGAAAGCATTAAAGAAATGTCATTTTAAAGGGGAATATGATGAAATTTGAGGTAGTTGAAACAAAACAAGAAAATGCCAAAATAAAAGTTGTTGGAGTTGGTGGTGGCGGAGGAAATGCCATACTTCATATGATTAATCATGATATCAAGGGCGTAGATTTTATTTGTGCAAATACTGATACTCAAGCTCTAGAATCCATAAAAAGTTCGACTACACTTAAACTTGGTAACGGCTTGACTAAAGGATTAGGCGCTGGAGCAGATCCAGATATTGGTAGAAGAGCTGCTGAAAGTGACAGAATGGCAATTGAAGAACTATTATCTGGCGCAGATATGGTTTTTATTACTGCTGGAATGGGAGGAGGGACAGGTACTGGAGCTGCGCCTGTAATTGCATCAATCGCCAAAGAATTAGGAGCATTAACTGTTGCTGTAGTAACAAAACCTTTTAAATTTGAAGGAAAAAAGAGAATGGGAGCTGCAGAAAAAGGACTTGCATCATTAGTTGAAGAGGTAGATAGCCTTGTAACTATCCCAAATGAAAAACTTTTTGAAATATTAGGATTAGATACTTCTATGCAAGATGCTTTTGCAAAATCTGATGATGTTCTAAAAGGAGCTGTTCAAGGTATTTCAGACATTATTATGCAAAAAGGCCATGTAAATGTTGACTTTGCTGATGTAAAAGCTGTTATGTCGGAAAAAGGTATTGCTATGATGGGTACTGGTATAGCAAGTGGCAAGAATAGAGCTGAAGCTGCAGCAACAATGGCTGTAAAAAGTGAATTGTTAGATGATATTAATCTTAAAAATGCTAGAGGTGTTTTGGTAAATATTACAGGTAAAGAGCCCACTCTAAGAGATCAAGCTGAAGTAGCAGACATCATTGATGAGATTGTAAGTGAAGATGCAAATATTATTTATGGTCTTGTTTTTGACAAAAACTATAAGGATGAAATTAAAGTAACAATTGTTGCAACCGGAGTTGATCAGAGAGCACCTTCTTTAGTGATAGATAACGAACCATCAATGAAATTAAATCCTGTTGGTTTAGATAAAGATAAAACAAGTCAGAAAGTTGGCACGTCGTCTGCAGAGGAAATTGATTTCCTTGATGTGCCGACTTTTATGAGAAAACAAGTAGACTAAAATGCTTCATTTTCCAGTTATGCTGGAAGAATCCGTAGATTTTTTAATTAATGATCTCAACGGACATTATGTAGATTGTACTTTTGGGAGAGGCGGACATTCTAAATTAATTTTAAGTAAGCTATCTAATAAAGGTATTTTATCTAGCTTTGATAAAGATCCCGACGCATTTAAATTCGGTTTAAATATTAACAAAGAAAACTTCAATATTTATCATGATTCTTTTACAAATCTTGATAAATATTTTGTTGATGAAAGTGTAGATGGAATTCTGTACGACCTCGGAACATGCTCAACTCATTTTGACAACTCAGAAAGAGGATTTAGTTTCAACAAAGATGGCCCTCTTGATATGCGTTTTAATAATAATGAAGGCATCCCTTTTTCTGAATGGCTTCAAAATGCAGATAGCAAAGATATTATGAAAATCCTATATAAGTATGGGGAGGAAAAACATGCAAAATTAATTGTAAACGCAATAGATAAAGTTAGAAAAAAGAAACCAATTTTAAGGACTATTGAACTATCAAATATTATTAAAGAAGTTTATCCAGGAAAATATAAAAAAGTTCATCCCGCTACAAAATCATTTCAAGCTTTTAGAATTTTTATCAACAATGAATTAAATGAATTTAAAGATTCTCTAGAGATTGCAAAAAGAATAATAAAGAAAGACGGTTTAATTGTTACGATAGCTTTCCATTCACTTGAAGATAATATAATTAAGAATTTTTTTAAGCCAAATAAGAAGCTTTTTCCTAAAGATATTCCTTTAAACAATCAAGAAGATAAACTTTTTAAGTGCATAGCAAAAAAAATTAGAGCATCTGATGAAGAAATTAATAAAAACAAACGTTCGAGGAGCGCAATTATGAGAGTATTTCAAAAGATATGATAAAAAAAAGAAAAGTATTAAATTCTTTAATAGCTCTAACTGTTATTTCTATTTTAGCTTTTGAGAAGATTAAATTATCTTGGGAAATAAGCACTCTTTATAACAACAACGAAACTTTAAGAATTGAATTCGAAAATTTAAAAGATTTAAACTTAAAGTTGATTACACAGTTTAATGTAGAAAATTCTCCAGCAAATATTGAAAAAATAGCTAAAGAATCATTGGGGATGAAAAAGAAAAGGCCAAAAGAGATAAGTAATGAAAAATAGTATTTCTTTTTTAAATTGGAGATTTATTTTAATTTCTATGACTATCTGCGTCTGCATGTTTGCGATAATATTTAAAATCTTTTCTATACAAGTTTCAGATAGCAGCTTTCTTCAGAATGAAGGAGCTAAGAGATATGTTAAATTTAAAAATATTGTTCCAACAAGAGGTACAATTTTTGATAGAAATAATTTTCCCTTAGCTGTTTCAATTGTCAATTATGATCTTTATGCTTTAAAGGGATTCAAAAAGATAGAATTATTAAAACTATCAGAGATTATTGAATTAGATAGCAATTTCATTTTAGAAACATTTAATAAAAAAACATTATTGAAGAAAAATATTTCAAATGAGGAGATATTACAAGTTAAAAAATTGAAGTTAAAAAATACTGAAATAGAGACAAGACATAGCAGACATTATCCATTAGGTGATCAAATTTCAACATTAGTTGGTTTTTATGGAAAAGATGGCGCCCAAGAGGGATTAGAAAAAAGTTATGACAATGTATTAGCAGGATTACCTGGAAAACAAAAATATTTTAAAAATGCAAAACAAGAAGTGATTTCTAAGCCAATTGAAGTTGATAAGATAATTCAAGGCAGCGACATCAATCTGACTATTGATGCAACAATTCAGTTTTTTGCATATAAGCACTTAGTAGAAGCTATTAAAACCAATAATGCTAAGTCTGGGACAGTTATTATTCTTGATAATAAAAAAGGTGAGATATTAGCTATGGCAAGTTACCCATCTTACAATCCAAATCATCCTCAAAGAGAGATTCAAAAAAACAGGGCACTGATTGATGCTTATGAATTAGGATCAGTGTTAAAGCCAATAGTTTTATCAAAAGCTCTTGATAACAAAGTACTTGAAGTAAATGATGACATTAACATTCCCAGAAGATTAACCTTAAATGATAAAATCATTGTCGATTCAAAAAATTATGAAAAATTAAGTCCTAAAGAAATCATTGCGTTTTCTAGCCAGATTGGAGCATCAAAAATCGCGCTTGAATTGGGTTATGAAGAACTAAAAAAGAATTATTATAATTTTGGATTTACTAAACCAATATCCATAAATTTTCCCTCTTCTGCATTTGGATATATGAATATTAAAGAAAGTGTAAATGATAAAGAACTTGCAAGTTTAGGATATGGTTATGGTATCACCATAAGTCCTTTTCAAATTGCGTCTGCTTATTCTGTATTTGCAAATGAAGGTATATTAAAAGACTTTAAACTTCTAAAAAATCAAGAAGTGACATCAAAACAAATAATATCTTCTGATACAGCAAATCATATTTTAGATGCTTTGAGGATGGTAGTTAAAGATGGAACAGGAAAAGCTGCAAATATTAATGGTTTTTCAGCAGGTGGGAAAACAGGTACTGTTCATCAAATTAAAAGAGGATCAGGGTATGCAGAAGATTCATATAGAGCTTCATTTATTGGAATAGCGCCCCTTAATACTAAATCCCTCACAATTTTTGTCTCTATTGATGAACCAGGGCTAAACTCTTATTCAGGTGGCACAGTAGCTGCACCTGTATTTGCGAAAGTGGCTGAGAGTTCGCTAAATTATTTGGGATATTTCCAGGATGAATAAATTTTCAGATATTTTAGGTATAGAAATTCCTAAAGATATTAAAATTTTAAGTGCAACAAACTCAACAAAAAAAATAAAGAAAGATTCTATTTTTTTTGGTTTACAAGGATCAAAAATACATGGAAGCAATTATGCAGAAGAGGCATTAAATTTAGGAGCATCTGTCGTTGTGCACAATGACTTAAATTTTAAAACACAAAATAATAAAATTTTTTATATAAAAAATCTTGAAAATAAAATTATAGATTTCCTTAATGCTTTATATGAAATCGATATAAATAATAATAATTTTTTTACATTCACTGGCACAAACGGTAAAACTACAGCTGCATACCTCTGCCATCAATTACTTACAAGCATGGAATATGATTCTTTATATATAGGTACTTTAGGTATTCAATACAAAAATAATAAATTTAATACTTCATTTTCATCAAAAACCACACCAGATATATTTGAATTATTTGAAATTATAGATTCTCTTAATTTTGGTCTAGATTCAATAAGCATATGTATAGAAATTTCTTCCCATGCGCTTGATCAAAAAAGATTAAGTA
>CABYCL010000027.1 GCA_902517505.1 uncultured SAR86 cluster bacterium
TAAAATTTGGACTTTTACTAGGTATGATAATAAGTCCAATCGTTTTAGGTATACTTTTTTTTGTTTTGTTTACACCAACAGCAATTTTAATGAAATTGAACGGACGTGACGAATTGCGAATTAAATTTAAGAAAAATACTAGTTACTGGATTCTGCGAGAGACTCAAATCAATTCAGATTCCTTTAGTAATCAATTTTAGGTAATGATAATACAATGGAATTTTTAAAAGAACTTTGGACATTTCTCAAAATTCGAAAAAAATTATGGCTCTCGCCCATCATAACTGTAATGCTAATATTAGGGGGACTGCTAATACTAGCTCAAGGCTCTGTTATTGCACCTTTTATATACTCAATTTTTTGAGATTAAGCTAATGTATATACTTGGTATTTCTGCTTTCTATCATGACAGCGCGGCCTGTCTTCTGAAAAATGGTGAGATAGTTGCAGCAGCTCAGGAAGAAAGATTTACTCGCAAAAAGCATGATCCAGGATTCCCAAGTCATGCTATTCAATATTGTTTACAAGAAGCAAATATAGATCCTACTCAAGTTGATAATGTTGTTTTTTACGAAAAACCATTCCTAAAATTTGAGCGATTACTTGAAACATATTTAGCTTTTGCGCCAAAAGGCTTTACTAGTTTTTCAAAAGCAATGCCTTTATGGATTAAAGATAAACTATTTCAAAAATCTGCTCTCATAAAAGAATTAAAAGCACTATTGGATGAAAATATTGATTGGCGTGAACGCTTATTGTTTACTGAACATCATCTTTCGCATGCGGCTAGTGCTTTTTATCCATCTCCTTTTGACAGAGCGGCAGTATTAACTATTGATGGTGTTGGTGAGTGGACAACAACATCTATAGCAGTTGGAAAGGGGCGTGAGCTAAAAGTTCTTAAAGAAATTCATTTCCCGCATTCGATAGGACTACTATATTCAGCTTTTACTTACTACACGGGATTTAAAGTAAATTCTGGAGAATATAAGGTAATGGGTTTGGCACCTTATGGTGAGCCTCGATATGCAGATTTGATTAAAGACAAGTTAATTTCAATTGCTAGTGATGGAAGTTTTCAATTAGATATGAGTTATTTTGACTATGCAACAGGCTTAACAATGACAAATAAGAAGTTTAATGACTTATTTGGTGGCCCGCCTCGAAAATCTGAAACAGAACTCACTCAACGTGAAATGGACTTAGCAGCATCTGTACAAAAAGTAACAGAAGATATACTAATTGATATAGCTAAAGATATTGCCAATGAAACAGGTGAAAAAAATCTTTGTTTAGCTGGTGGAGTTGCGCTTAACTGTGTTGCAAATGGCATCTTGGTTCGTGAAAAAATTTTTGAAAATATTTGGATACAACCAGCTGCGGGTGATGCAGGCGGTGCTTTGGGTGCTGCACTCTCAACATGGTAACTGCATCATAGGAATGATCGAACTCTTTCATCAGAAAGAGATGCAATGAAAGGTGCTTATCTTGGTCCAGAATATGGTGATAATGAAATTGAATCAAAACTTAATGCGTGTGGCGCAGTCTTTAAAAAATTGTCTGAAGATGCGCTTATTGATGAGGTAGTAACTGCATTATCAGATGAAAAAGCGATAGGGTGGATGCAGGGAAGAATGGAATTTGGTCCAAGGGCTCTTGGCGCTAGAAGTATTATTGCTGACCCTCGCTCACCAAAAATGCAGAAGCAACTCAATCTTAAAGTAAAGTATCGCGAAAGTTTTCGGCCGTTTGCCCCTAGCGTCCTTAACGAATACGTCAATGATTGGTTTGAGCATGATACAGAAAGTCCATACATGCTTTTAGTTGCAGATGTTAAAAAAGACAAACACCATACAATGACTGAAGACCAAGATAAATTGTTTGGTATTGATAAATTAAATGTACCCCGTTCCGAAGTACCAGCTATTACACATGTCGATTATTCTGCACGTATTCAAACAGTTCACAGTGATACAAATTATAAATATCATACACTTATATCAAAGTTTAAAGAAAAGACCGGCTGTCCTATTGTAGTTAATACGTCTTTCAATGTTCGTGGTGAGCCTATAATATGCACGCCAGAAGATGCGTTTAAGTGTTTTATGGGCACAGAATTAGATATTTTAGCTATAGGGAATTATTTACTTTTAAAAGAAGATCAAAATCAAGATCTTAAAGAAAATTATGAGGAGCGTTATGAATTGGATTAAGAGCATAAGTGTTGTTTTAATCGTGACAGCCATATCTATTAAATGCGCAGATCTTTTATTAGGTTATTTAGCTCCTGATGGTTCATTTGGAGTCAGCGAGCAGGGTGTTGAAAGATCTTTAAAAATGAGAGAAAT
>CABYCL010000028.1 GCA_902517505.1 uncultured SAR86 cluster bacterium
ATAGAACCTGCCACCATCATCAAATGTCTTGTTGTTGAAGATACGCCTCACGAACTTGTCATGGTGGGTGATATTCACGAACACCTGCTTGTTCGACTGTCTGCGCTTCTTCTTCTCCGGCAGTTCAATGCGGGGTTCGTCCAATGACTGGATGTCTATAAAGGTCTTCTCAAGCAGCCTGTTGTAGTCATGCAGAAGCTGGCGCATCTCTCTGACCATGCGATTGTCGTCATATGGCACATCAATCTTGTCCTCATCACGAAGGATGACGGTCTCTCTTTTGTCTGCATACCCAATGTCGAAATAACCAAAGGCTGCATCTTCAAACAGCTTGGTTAGCTTCGGGGTGGGCCAGATACGTGTGAGGAAGCCTTTGCCTCCACTGTCTTGCCAGCCATCCTTCCGGCCAATAAGTCCAGCCTCATCAAGCCTATGAACGATATCTATCGTGCTGACTTTGATGTTGAGTTCATTGTAACGGGATTTACCGATGCTAAAGACCGTGCCATTGCTATAGGCAGCAGGAGACATATGGACAGCAATGTTGAGGTCTGGGTCATTCAGCCAAGCTACATAAAGGTCCAGTAATATGACCTTTAGGTGCTTCTTCTTGATGCGGGTGTTCTCTTGTTCCTGACGGTTCAGGAAGCTGTTGTAGACCTCATCGACAAACAGATTGGCTTCCTGATGCTCTGACCATCTATGAACATCTAGAATGCGGGAATGCTGATAGTCTCTGTCTGTCATCGATGATAGGTGTCATATCAATTGGTATTGTCCAAATCTATCATATGAAGGCTCTTTCCATTGCCAGAAGATTTTTTTAAATTCTAGCACCTTCGGTACAAGTGTTACTTTTGAGCTTATGACAATCGGTCGCCTTACATTCGTGTTTTTTTTCATAGCTGTTGCAACAGGCTTTGAGAATTTAAGCTTCGCAAACAGCGATAATTCGGGTGCAATCACAGAAAAAGCAAAAAACTCAAAGTACGATAGAACAACGCTTGGCATGAAAAAACGCTTCTTATGCTTGCGGGCCTTTGTTGATGAACAAGGTATTGAGAATTTTCCGTCTCATCAGGAGATTGATACATTTATCAGTAATGTGTCGCAGTTAGAGTTTATCAGCGCTTCGTCAGTTACTTCAGGTACAGACACAAAAAAGATTTCACCGTTTCAATTACACAAACTTGGTCTTCCCAAAACTAGCATCGCTTTTCACAAAAAAGCTTTCGTGGATTTGGTAAATTACCAAGGCACAAACGACGAATATTGCACCATCAAAAAAAGGGCCAAGGAGGGGTCCAGGCTTGCCGCCGAAAAGGCCGCCCAAAAGTCAGCCGAAGAAGAAGCTAGGCTGGCTGCAGAAGCGGCAGCACAGAAGAGAGCCGAAGAAGAAGCTAGGTTGGCTGCAGAAGCGG
Organism: uncultured SAR86 cluster bacterium; assembly: GCA_902517505.1. Taxonomy (GTDB): domain Bacteria; phylum Pseudomonadota; class Gammaproteobacteria; order Magnimaribacterales; family D2472; genus SAR86A. The sequence goes on from CABYCL010000028.1 coordinate 1,422, forward strand.
CATCTGGAAAGAAAGATGTAAAATCAAATCTCTCAAGGCCTACAACGCAGACCTCTCTTGGCGAGGATTTTCATCATGTTTATTTAGTACCAAAAGTGTTCGGAGTGAACTCTTTAGCCGAACTTGATGGCGCCGCAATTTGCGTAATGAAGCCCTACCAAATTGAATTTATAAAAGCGTTAGCCGCATCCATGTCTATAAACCTGAAACAAATCCGGAATTCCTCCTTTGAGGATTTTGTCTCTGGGGCGTGTGATGTCGCAGTCGTAGACGCTGACGCTGTCAACGAAGAGGATAAGTTGGTCAAATATCATGTATTCAATCAAAAGAATGAAAGACTGTACCCTGAAGGCATCTATTTATTGGCCGACTCATTCATAGAGCCTGGATTTGTGTCCGCATTAATTACTGGTGAAGATGGTATTTCTAGGTACGAGAACCATAAGTCGAAAGTTTGTGAGTACAAAAATGGATATTCGTATAAAGTTGCGTTTAATCCTAATGGCTGGGAGCCAACCTGCCAAAAATGGATATGGCATGATTAGTTAAATCAGTACTGACAATTTGTGTCCGTTATGCCTAAGGGCATAGGTGACCATCATACAACATCCAACACCCCTCAGTGACTCTCTAATCGCCATTAAAAGCATGTCTGTGAAGCACTGTAAGTGACCACACTTGCTAC